>NZ_JABWRE020000001.1:5000-314567 GCF_014268815.2 Pseudomonas urmiensis | reverse complement strand
CATTGTTCAACAGGTTCAACAGGGCCTGGGTGAGGTCCGGCGGTGGCGTCAGCTGCGGGACCTGGCCATCTTGCAAGCGCTGGAAGCGGTAGCTGGCTTCCGGGCGCATCAGGTGCCAGCGGTTGAGTGCTTCGTCCAGCCAGGCGGTGACATCTTGCTTGACGATGGCCATGCGCCGATTGGCCTCGGCGGCGCGCACCAGCTGCTGCAGGGTCTGCTTGCACAGTTTGACCTGATCCTGCAGCACGGCGAGGTCTTCCTGCAACTGGGCGTCGTGGTGATCCTGGCGCATCTCGTTGAGCAGCACGCTCATGGTCGACAGCGGCGTACCCAGCTCGTGGGCAGCGCCGGCCGCCTGGGTGGCGACCGCCAACAGTTGCTCGTCTCGCAGGCTTTCTTCGCGGCGCTCACTGCGCAGTTGCTCCTGGCGGCGCAGCTCTTCGGCCATGCGCGCGGCAAAGAAGGTAATCACCGCTGCGGCCAGGGCGATGCTCAGCCACATGCCATAGACCTGCATCTTGTCGCGCGCCAGCGGCAAGGTTTCCAGCGGGTAGAACTGCACCAGCAACAGGCTGTAGGCCACCAGGGCGAGGCCTGAAAGCACCAGCGAGTAGATCCACGGCAAGGTCACCGCAGCGATCGCCAGCGGCACCAGGTAATAGGACACGAACGGGTTGGTCGAGCCCCCGGAGTAGTACAACAAGACACTGTGGATAAATAAGTCGCAGGCCAGCTGGAAGGCGTATTCAAGCTCGGTGACCGGCAACGACAGGCGCAAGCGCAAGGCGGTGAAGGCACACAGCAGCGAAGACAGGGCGAGCGTTACCACCAGCGACAGCCAGGGCAGCGGTAGCAGTTCGGTCCAGTAGGCAACACCTACCGAGCCTGCTTGAGCGGCCAGGACCAGCACGCGAATGACGGTCAGGCGCCAGAGGTTCTGACGAGTAGCGGACAGCGGTTGTGCGGCAGCGAGCATGAGCTCTCCTGATGAGTGCTCCAGGAAAATCGGCTGGAGTATACCGAAGCCGGGCCCCTCGCTGCAGTGATGCGGCAAAGCGCCACACTTTGTCACAGGTTGATGATGGCATTTGTGAACCCACTACACTGTTGCCGGTCTGATGGGCCATGCGTGGAATGGAACGCCAATCTCCACGCCTTCAATTCGCCAAGGAGTCACTCATGCAAATCCCTCGTCGCGGCACTGCCCTGATCCTGTCCTGCGGCCTGCTGGCCAGCCTGCCTGCATTGGCAGCCGATGAGCCGCGTTACAACCAGGTGTCGCTGCGCGCTGAAGTGAGCAAGGAAGTTGCCCGCGACCTGATGGTCGTGACCCTGTACAGCGAAGCCCAGAACAGCGACCCGGGCAAGCTGGCCAAGGAGATCACCGAGACCATGAACAAGGCCGTGCAACAGGCCCGCCAGGTCAAGGAAGTGAAGATCAGCCAGGGCAGCCGCAACAGCTACCCGGTGTATGACAGCAAAGGCCAGAAGATCACCGGCTGGCGCGAACGCGCCGAGCTGCGCCTGGAAAGCGCCGACTTCCCGGCCCTGTCCAAACTCACCGGCGATTTGCTGCAAGAGCTGAAGATGGGCGGCATGGACTTCTCCATCGCGCCGAACACCCGCAAGACCAGCGAGGACGAGCTGCTCAAGGATGCGGTCAACGCCTTCAAGGCTCGCGCACAACTGGCCACCGAAGCGCTTGGCGGCAAAGGCTATAAAGTGGTCAACCTGAACCTCAATAGCAGTGGCTATCCCCGCCCGTACCTGCGCAGCGCGCCGATGGCGATGAAAGCGATGGGTGCTGACGAGGCGGCGCCGGCACCGGATATCGAAGCGGGGACCAGTGAAGTCAGCATGAACGCCGATGGCTTGATCGAAGTGCAGATGCCTTGATCGGCTGAGTCTTTGGTATTTTTTGGGGCTGCTGTGCAGCCCTTCGCGGGTAAACCCGCTCCCACAGGGTTAGCGCTGTTCTGAAGAGAAGTGCTGAACCCTGGGGGAGGGGCTTGTTAAGGCACCGCCCCTAAAGCAATGGTCGCAAAGGGCCTGCTTACAGAGTTTTAAAGATCCTTCCTACGCACCTTTAGGGTGCATCCCTATTGCATTCTGCCCTCGAAATATTCGGCAAAATGCCAGCATTACCCCCTCGCAAACGATCAACTTCGGCGAAACTTACATCGATGCGACATTGATGTACGCCCGTACCACTTTTTTGACGCCAGCTATCCTTCATGGTGTTGCATTGGAAACACCCCCTGCATTAGTATCCGCAGGTCGGCTCACGAGGCCACCTCAAATCCAAAAATGACAACAATGAGGCCACCATGCTCAAACACGCAGTCATTCCGTTCCTGGTCGGCGCAGGCTTGCTTGCCAGCGCACCGTCTGCCCTCGCTGCAAGTAACCTGGTGTTCTGCTCCGAAGGCAGCCCAGCCGGTTTCGACCCAGGGCAGTACACCACCGGAACCGACTTCGACGCCTCGGCCGAGACCGTGTTCAACCGCCTGACCCAGTTCGAACGCGGCGGCACCGCGGTGATCCCCGGGTTGGCCACCCAGTGGGACGTCTCCGACGACGGCAAGACCTACACCTTCCACCTGCGTGAAGGGGTCAAGTTCCACACTACCGATTACTTCAAGCCCAGCCGCCCATTCAATGCCGACGACGTGCTGTTCACCTTCAACCGCATGCTCGACAAGAACGACCCGTTCCGCAAAGCCTACCCCACCGAATTCCCGTACTTCACCGACATGGGCATGGACAGCAACATCGCCAAGGTCGAGAAAGTCGATGAGCACACCGTGCGCTTCAACCTCAATCAGGTTGACGCAGCGTTCATCCAGAACCTGGCCATGAGCTTTGCCTCGATCCAGTCGGCCGAGTACGCCGCCCAGTTGCTCAAGGACGGCAAGGCCGCCGAGATCAACCAGAAGCCGATCGGCACCGGCCCGTTCGTGTTCAGCAAGTACCAGAAAGACGCGCAGATTCGTTTCAAGGGCAACAAGGACTACTGGAAGCCTGAGGACGTGAAGATCGACAACCTGATCTTCGCCATCACCACCGACGCCTCGGTGCGCATGCAAAAACTCAAGAAGAACGAGTGCCAGGTCACCCTGTTCCCGCGCCCTGCCGATATCGAACCGCTAAAGGCCGACAAAAACCTGCAAATGCCGCAACAGGCCGGCTTTAACCTCGGCTACATCGCCTACAACGTGATGGACCAGATCAAGGGCAGCAACCAGCCCAACCCGATGGCCCAGCTCAAGGTGCGTGAAGCGCTGGACATGGCGGTCAACAAACAGCAGATCATCGATTCGGTGTACCAGGGCGCCGGCCAGTTGGCAGTCAACGCCATGCCGCCGACCCAGTGGTCCTACGACACCAGCATCAAGGACGCCAAGTACGACCCGGAAAAAGCCAAGCAGCTGCTCAAGGAGGCCGGGATCAAGGAAGGCACCGAGATCACCCTGTGGGCCATGCCAGTCCAGCGCCCATACAACCCCAACGCCAAGTTGATGGCCGAGATGCTGCAATCGGACTGGGCCAAGATCGGCATCAAGGCCAAGATCGTCAGCTATGAGTGGGGCGAGTACATCAAGCGCTCCAAGGGCGGCGAGCAAGGCGCCATGTTGATTGGCTGGAGCGGTGACAATGGGGACCCGGACAACTGGCTGGGCACCCTCTACGGTTGCGATGCGATCGACGGCAACAACTTCTCCAAGTGGTGCTACAAACCCTACGACGACCTGATCAAGCAAGCCAAGGCCACCTCCGACCAGGCCAAGCGCACCGAGCTGTACAAGCAAGCGCAGCACATCCTCAAGGAGCAGGTGCCGATCACCCCGATCGCCCACTCCACCGTGTACCAGCCCATGAGCGCCAAGGTTAAGGACTTCAAGATCAGCCCCTTCGCCTTGAACGCCTTCTACGGCGTGAGCGTGGAGAAATAGACCCGCCTGCCCCTCTCGCCTGATCGGCGTGGTGGGCTCGGGCTGTCGATAGTTCATCAGACGCTTCGTCGCGAGCTATCGGAAATTTCCCGCAGCAATAAGCGAATTCGCAACCTGTCATCCCCTTCCTGACGGCCGTACCGTCAGGAACGGGTTTCTGTTGCCGTCATTCATCCCTGCTGCAGCTGACATCGATCAGGAAAAGGACTTGCCATGCGCCAGATTCCGCTGTGTTCCGTTGTGCTTGGCCTGGGCTTACTGACCCAGGCCCCACTCAGCCAGGCCAACAACCTGGTGTTCTGCTCCGAAGGTAGCCCGGCCGGTTTCGACACCGCCCAATACACCAGCGCCACCGACAACGATGCCGCCGAGCCGATCTATAACCGCCTGGTCGAATTCGAGCGCGGCGCCACTGCGGTGCAGCCAGCCCTTGCCGAGAAATGGCAGGTCTCGGCGGACGGCCTGCAATACACCTTCCACCTGCGCCCTGGGGTGAAATTCCACAGCAACCAGACGTTCACGCCGACCCGAGACTTCAATGCCGACGACGTGCTGTTCACCTTCCAGCGCATGCTCGACAAACAGCAACCCTTGCGCAAAGCCTACCCCACCGAGTTCCCGTACTTCGTCAGCATGGGGTTGGACAAGACCATCGCCAAGGTCGAAAAAACCGATCCAATGACCGTGGTATTCACCCTCAACAACGTCGACGCCGCGTTCATCCAGAACCTGGCAATGAGCTTCGCCGCGATTCTCTCCGCCGAGTACGCCGACCATCTGCTGGCGGCGGGCAAACCCAGCGACATCAATCAAAAACCGATTGGCACCGGCCCCTTCGTATTCCAGCGTTACCAGAAGGACTCGCAGATCCGCTACAAGGGCAACCAGGACTACTGGAAGCCCGAGGACGTGAAGATCGACAACCTGATCTTCTCGATCAACATCGACCCGTCGGTGCGCATCCAGAAGCTGCGGCGCAATGAATGCCAGGTGACCCTGCACCCGCGCCCCGCTGATCTGCCCAAGCTCAAGACCGACAAGCAACTGCAGGTGCTGAGCAAGCCAGGCTTCAACCTCGGCTACATCGCCTACAACACCCGCCATGCGCCGTTCGACCAGCTGCAGGTGCGCCAGGCGATGGACATGGCAGTGAACAAGCCGGCGATCATCCAGGCGGTGTACCAGGACGCCGGGCAACTGGCGGTCAATGCCATGCCGCCGACCCAGTGGTCCTATGACGACACCCTCAAGGACCAACCCTACGACCCCGAGAAAGCCAAGGCGCTGCTCAAACAGGCAGGGGTCAAGGAAGGCACCGAGATCACCCTCTGGGCGATGCCGGTACAACGCCCCTACAACCCCAACGCCAAGCTGATGGCCGAGATGCTCCAGGCCGACTGGAGCAAGCTCGGCTTCAAGGTGCGCATCGTCAGCTACGAGTGGGGCGAGTACCTCAAGCGCATGAAAAGTGGCGAGCACGACATCGCCCTGATCGGCTGGACTGGTGACAACGGCGACCCGGACAACTGGCTTGGCACCCTCTATAGCTGTGGCGCGATTGGCAGCAACAACTACTCGCTGTGGTGCGATCAGCAGTATGACCAGTTGGTCCAGCAGGCCAAGCAGGTCACCGATCGCGAACAACGCAGCGCGCTTTACCAGCAGGCCCAGCAGCGGCTCAAGCAACAGGTGCCGATTACACCGGTGGCGCACTCCACGGTCAACCAGCCGATCAGCGCCAGGGTGCACGACTTCAAGGTCAGCCCGTTTGGGCGCAATGCGTTTTCCGGTGTGAGCGTCGACTGATTTAGCCAGTCGGTGCCGGCCTCATCGCGGGGCAAGCCCGCTCCCACGCAGCCGATGCCCACGCGTCTCGCGTACGTGGGAACGGGCTTGCCCCGCGATGAGGCCGGCAGCGAATCCTTGCCCCCCGAACTTGCCCGGTCACCCCGCGGCAACCCCAGCACCACCGCAACAGCGCCTGCTCACAAGGCAGGTCGATAACTAAAAAAATGAAAGGGAGCTTTCACCTTGAGACCCATTACCACCACCGCACTAGCCCTGTCGGTCAGCGCCTTTAGCGCCCTCGCCCAGGCCGAACCGGCCAGCCAGGCGTTCTTCCCGCTGAGCCTCAAAGCGTCCAGCGAACAAGCCGAGGCAAGCGGCTTCTTCGAGGGCCAGAGCCTGACCGGCAGCACCCGCAACTGGTACGCCCGCGAACGCGCCACCCGCGCACCGCTGTGGCAGTACAGCAAGAGCGACGGCAGCCGCCACGACACCCACAGCCGCGACAACTGGGTGCAGGGCACCATCCTCAACTACAGCTCGGGCTTCACCCAAGGCACCGTGGGCTTCGCCACTGAAGTCGCGGCCTACAACGCCATTGCCCTGGAACGCGGCCGCGCCGCCATCGCCGGGCCCAACAACCGCACCCTGACCCACAGCGACGGCGACCCGGTCGGCCAATGGAGCAAGGCGGGCCTGGCCAATATCAAGGCACGCATCTCCAATACCACCCTGACCGTCGGCCGCCAGTCGCTCGACACGCCGATGATCGCCTACATCGGCAACCGCGCCCTGCCCTCGAGCTTCCAAGGTGTGAGCCTGCACAGCGCCGAGTTCGACAACTTGTCGTTCGACCTGGGCAGCTTCGACCGCGTCTCGCCGCGCACCGAGCAGAGCCTGAGCAAATTCCGCAGCGAGTACGGCGCCGCCGGGGTAGAGACCGACCGCGCGAGCACGGCCGGGGTCAACTACCAGCCGTTCAAGAGTTTGACCACCAGCCTGTATGCCACCAAGGTCGACGACTTCTGGAACCAGTACTACTTCGGCGCCAACCATGTGCTTGGCGACAGCGCGGTACTGAGCCTGACCACGGGTCTTAACTACTACAAGACCGTGGATGAAGGCAGCAAGAAGATGGGCGAAATCGACAACGACACCTACAGCCTGTCGTTCGGTCTGACCCACCAGGCGCACACCCTCACTGCCTCCTGGCAGCAAGTGAATGGCAACGAGTATTTCGACTACCTGCACGAGACCAACGGCATCTACCTGGCCAACTCGCTGCTGTCGGACTTCAACGGCCCCAACGAGAAATCGCTGCAGCTCTCCTACGTGCTGAACATGGCGCCTTACGGCGTGCCAGGGCTCAAGTTCAACCTGTACAACGCTCGTGGCTGGGGCATCGACGGCACGCACTACCGCGGCAATGCCTACAATGTGCGCGGCATGGACGGCGAGACCCACTATGAGTGGGGTATCGGCACCACCTATGCGGTGCAGAGTGGGCCACTGAAAGACACCAGCATCCGCGCCACCTACACCGCGCACCGGGCGAGCAAGGCCCAGGCCGACGGTAGCCTGGACGAGCTGCGTATCGTCACCACCATTCCGTTCAACATCCTCTGACCGTTGACGCCACGGCTCGCGTCAGGCGGGCCGTGGCGGCTACGCTGGAATCATCACTGCAGGGAGGTTCCATGAGATCTCTACCGCTACGCGCTGCCCTGGCAGCGGTTATCCTCGGCGCCGCCAGTCATCTGGCCGCCAAGCCACTGGTGGTGTGCACCGAGGCCAGCCCGGAAGGCTTTGACATCGTCCAGTACACCACCGCGGTCACCGCCGATGCCTCGGCCGAGACCTTGTTCAACCGCCTGGTCGATTTCAAGCCGGGCACCACCGATATCCAGCCGGCCCTGGCCGAACGCTGGGAGGTCAGCGACGACGGCCTGAGCTACACCTTCCACTTGCGCCAAGGGGTGAAATTCCACACCACCGACTACTTCAAGCCGACCCGCGACTTCAATGCCGACGACGTGCTGTGGAGCATTCGCCGCCAGCTCGATCCGAACCATCCGTGGCACGACAAGACCAGCGTCGGCTACCCGTATTTTGAAAGCATGGCCTTCAAGGACCTGCTCAAGTCGGTGGAAAAGACCGACGCGCACACCGTGGTGTTCACCCTCAATCGCCCCGAGGCGCCGTTCCTGCGCGACATGGCGATGGCCTTCACCTCGATCTACTCCGCCGAATATGGCGACCTGTTGCTCAAGGCCGGCAGAACCGGCGAGCTCAACAGCAAGCCCATCGGTACCGGCCCGTTCATCTTCCAACGCTACAACAAGGACGCCCAGGTCCGCTTCAAGCCCAACCCTGAGTACTTTCGCGGCAAGCCCCCGGCCGATGCGCTGATCTTCGCCATCGCTACCGACAGCAACGTGCGCCTGCAAAAGCTGCGCGCCAACGAATGTCAGGTGGCGCTCTATCCCAAGCCCGATGATGTGCCTTCGATCAAGACCGACCCGAAACTCAAGGTCGCCGAAATGGAAGCCCTGGTGACCGGCTACATCGCCCTCAATACCGAGCACAAGTACCTGCGCGATGTACGCGTGCGCAAGGCCATCGACATGGCCTTCGACCGCCAGACCCATGTCGATCAGTTGTTTGGCAAAGGCAATGCGCTGGTCGGGGTCAATCCCTATCCGCCGACCATGATCGGCTTCAATACCAACAACAAGAATCCACCTCGCGACCTGGATAAAGCCCGCGCCTTGCTCAAGGAGGCTGGCGTTCCAGAAGGCACTGTACTGACCTTGTTCACCCGCAATGGCGGCGGCCCGACCAATCCCAATCCGCGCCTGTCGGCCGAGATGCTCCAGGCCGACCTGGCCAAGATCGGCATCAAGCTCGACATCCGCGTGATGGAGTGGGCCGAGATGCTGCGCCGGGCCAAGAATGGCGAGGCGGACATGGTTTCCACCGGTTGGGCCGGCGACAACGGCGACCCGGACAACTTCCTCAGCCCACTGCTCAGCTGCGATGCGGCCAAAAGCGGCGAGAACTATGCGCGCTGGTGCAACCCTAAGTTCCAACAGCTGATTACCCGCGCCCGTGAAGTGATCGACAACGATGAGCGCGCAAGCCTCTATTTCAAGGCCTTGGCGGTGTACGATGAGGACCAGCCTTGGATCAGCATGGCTCATCCGAAGATGTTCACAGCCATGCGTGAGAACGTGGAGGGTTATCACATCAACCCTCTGACCAATAACAACTTCGCCACTACCCGGGTGAAGTAGAACAATAACGACCGCCGGCAACCCACACGGGCACCGGCGGCATGCTCTAACCGGCTGGCAAGTCCAGCCTGATGAGGTAACCCAGACAATGTTGAGTTTTATTGCCCGGCGCCTAGGCCTGTTGATTCCGACGTTTTTCGGCATCACCTTGCTGACCTTTGCGCTCATACGCCTGATCCCCGGCGACCCGGTGGAAGTGATGATGGGCGAGCGCAGGGTCGACCCCGAGATGCATGCCCAGGCCATGGAGCGCCTGGGCCTGAACAAGCCGCTGCCAGCCCAGTACCTGGACTACGTCGGCAAGCTGGCCCAGGGTGACCTGGGCGAGTCCCTGCGCACCCGTGAAAGCGTGTGGAACGAGTTCACCACGCTGTTCCCGGCCACCCTCGAACTGGCTTTCGCCGCCCTGCTGTTTGCCGGCATCGTCGGCCTGCTGGCCGGGGTGATTGCCGCGCTCAAGCGCGGCTCGCTGTTCGACCATGGGGTGATGGGCATCTCGCTGGCTGGCTACTCGATGCCGATCTTCTGGTGGGGCCTGATCCTGATCATGTTCTTCTCCGTGAGCCTGGGCTGGACGCCTGTGTCGGGGCGGATCGATCTGCTCTACGACATCGAGCCGAAGACCGGCTTCATGCTCATCGACACCCTGCTCAGCGATGAACAAGGCGCGTTCAAGGACGCGGTGATGCACCTGATCCTGCCGGCCATCGTGCTCGGCACCATTCCGCTGGCGGTGATCGCCCGCATGACCCGCTCGTCGATGCTCGAAGTGCTGCGCGAAGACTACATCCGCACCGCGCGCGCCAAAGGCCTGTCGCCAGCCCGCGTGGTGTTCGTGCATGGCCTGCGCAACGCACTGATCCCGGTGCTCACTGTGTTCGGCCTGCAAGTCGGCACCTTGCTGGCCGGCGCGGTGCTCACCGAAACCATCTTCTCCTGGCCGGGCATCGGCAAATGGCTGATCGAAGCCATCGGCGCCCGTGACTACCCCGTGGTCCAGAACGGCATCCTGTTGATCGCCTGCCTGGTAATCCTGGTCAACTTCGTCGTGGATATCCTCTACGGCCTGGCCAACCCACGCATCCGTCATCAGCGCTGAGGCCTCGTCATGACTAGCCCGATTCCAAACTCCGTGACCCCGCCCAGCCCGGTCGACCAGAGCCTGCTCTACCCCTCGCCGTACAAAGAATTCTGGCAGGCGTTCTCGCGCAACAAAGGCGCGGTGGCGGGCCTGGCGTTCATGTGCCTGGTGGTGTTCTGCGCACTGTTCGCGCCATGGGTGGCCCCGCACAACCCCAGCGAGCAGTACCGCGATTTCTTGCTGACCCCGCCGGTATGGCTTGAAGGCGGCACCTGGCAATTTATCCTCGGCACCGACGAGCTGGGCCGCGACCTGCTTTCGCGGTTGATCCAGGGCGCACGGCTGTCGCTGCTGATCGGCCTGTCGTCGGTGGTGATGTCGTTGATTCCGGGGATCTTCCTCGGTCTGCTTGGCGGGTTCTTCCCGCGCATCCTCGGCCCATCGATCATGCGCCTGATGGACGTCATGCTGGCGCTGCCGTCGCTGCTGCTGGCAGTGGCGATCGTCGCCATCCTCGGCCCTGGGCTGATCAACACGGTAATCGCCATCGCCATCGTCTCGCTGCCGTCCTACGTGCGCCTGACCCGCGCCGCGGTGATGGGTGAACTCAACCGCGACTATGTCACCGCCGCCCGCCTGGCCGGCGCCAGCCTGCCGCGCCTGATGTTCATCACCGTGCTGCCCAACTGCATGGCGCCGCTGATCGTGCAGGCGACCTTGAGCTTCTCCTCGGCGATTCTCGACGCCGCCGCGCTGGGCTTCCTTGGCCTTGGCGTGCAACCGCCTACCCCTGAGTGGGGCACCATGCTGGCCTCGGCCCGCGACTACATCGAACGCGCCTGGTGGGTGGTGAGCCTGCCAGGCCTGACCATTTTGCTCAGTGTGCTGGCAATCAACCTGATGGGCGACGGGCTGCGCGATGCGCTGGACCCGAAACTCAAGAACGCCGCCTGAGGAGAACGCCATGTCACTGTTGCAGATCAACAATCTCAATGTGCGCTTCGGCGACGCCGATGCCGTACCTGTCGTGGACGGCTTGGACCTGGCGGTGGACGCGGGCGAGATCGTCGCCATCGTCGGCGAATCAGGCTCCGGCAAGTCGGTGACCATGATGGCCCTGATGGGCCTGATCGACGCCCCGGGGCGGATCACCGCCGATGCCATGACCTTCGCTGGCATCGACATGCTCAAGCTCAGCGGCCGTCAGCGGCGCAAAGTGGTCGGCAAGGACATCGCCATGGTCTTCCAGGACCCGATGACCGCGCTCAACCCTAGCTACACCGTAGGCTTCCAGATCGAAGAAGTACTGCGCCAACACCTGGGCCTGAAGGGCAAGGCGGCGCGCCAACGGGCACTCGAATTGCTCAAGAAGGTCGAGATCCCTGCCGCCGAAAGCCGCCTGGATGCCTACCCGCATCAGCTCTCCGGCGGCATGAGCCAGCGCGTGGCAATCGCCATGGCCATTGCTGGCGAGCCCAAGCTGCTGATCGCCGACGAGCCGACCACCGCGCTGGATGTGACCATCCAGGCGCAGATCATGGAGCTGCTGGTCAACTTGCAGAAAGAACGCAACATGGCCCTGATCCTGATCACCCACGACCTGGCCGTGGTCGCTGAAACGGCCAAGCGCGTATGCGTGATGTACGCCGGCCAAGCGGTGGAAGTCGGCCAGGTACCGGAGCTGTTCGACCTCCCTGCCCACCCCTACAGCGAGGCGTTGCTGGCTGCCATTCCTGAGCACAGTATCGGCGCCGAGCGCCTGGCCACCTTGCCCGGTATCGTCCCCGGCCGTTACGACCGCCCGCAAGGTTGCCTGCTGTCGCCGCGCTGCCCTTATGTGCAGGACAACTGCCGACGCCAACGCCCGCCTCTTGCCCCGCAGGCGCATAGCCTGGCGCGTTGCTTCTATCCGCTGAACCAGGAGGTGGCGTGATGACCGCCGTGCTTACCGCCCGTGACCTGACCCGCCATTACGAAGTGTCCCGCGGCCTGTTCAAAGGCCACGCCCTGGTACGTGCGCTCAATGGCGTGTCGTTCGAGCTGGAGGCTGGCAAGACCCTCGCCGTAGTGGGCGAGTCCGGTTGTGGCAAGTCGACCCTGGCCCGCGCACTGACCTTGATCGAAGAGCCCACCGCAGGTTCGCTGCAGATCGCCGGCACCGAAGTCAACGGCGCCAGCAAGGCCGAGCGCAAGCAACTGCGCCGCGACGTACAGATGGTCTTCCAGAGCCCGTACGCCTCGCTCAACCCGCGGCAGAAGATCGGCGACCAGTTGGCCGAGCCGCTGCTGATCAACACGTCGCTGAGCAAGGCCGAGCGCCGTGAACGGGTGCAGGCGATGATGCAGCAGGTGGGCCTGCGCCCTGAGCATTACCAGCGTTATCCGCATATGTTCTCCGGTGGCCAGCGCCAGCGGATCGCCCTGGCCCGAGCGATGATGTTGCAGCCCAAGGTGCTGGTGGCCGATGAGCCGACCTCGGCGCTGGATGTGTCGATCCAGGCGCAGGTGCTGAACCTGTTCATGGACCTGCAAAAACAGTTCAACACCGCCTACGTGTTCATCTCGCACAACCTGGCGGTGGTGCGGCATGTGGCCGATCAGGTGCTGGTGATGTACTTAGGAAGGCCAGCGGAGATGGGGCCGAAGGAAGATATCTACGAGAAACCGCTGCATCCCTATACCCAGGCCTTGCTGTCGGCGACGCCGGCGATTCATCCCGATCCGTTGAAGCCGAAGATTCGCATCACCGGGGAGCTGCCTAACCCGCTCAATCCGCCGGATGGTTGTGCATTTCACAAGCGTTGCCCGTATGCCACGGAGCGCTGTGGCAAGGAAGTGCCGGCGTTTCGCCAGGTTGGGACGCGGCAGGTGGCGTGTCATTACGCGGAGCAGTTTCTTTAGATTGGCATGATGCTTTTTGGGGCCGCTTTGCGGCCCCAAAATCTTCAATGCATAAAGATCGCGATCAGAATGATCACCGGAATCGGTACCCCAAGCATCCACAGCAATATAGAGCGCATGATGTTTCTCCTCGAACGTTAACCCTTAGCGAATCGGCGCAGTCCCAGCGTTAACCGCACGCCGCTCGCCATACCCCAGCCCATCCTCGTCGATCCAGCGCGCTTGATCGCGCTGACGACCACCGAACAGGGCAGCGAAGCTTGCGAAAAACGCACCGCACAGCAGCGCAATGAAGGTCCACAGCGCCGTCCACGCCGCCACCTTGGCCGCCGTGTCTGCCGCTTGCTGAGCGGCAACCTTGGCTTTTTGTGCATCCTCCTGAACCTGGGCATAGACCTGATCGACCCGCGCCTCGGCTTCGGCCTGGGTCAAGCGGGTACGCTGCGCCACCAACTGCGCCAGATAAGTGCGGTCAGCCGGATCCATCGCCCCGCCATTGCTCAGGGCGCGGGTGACAATTCGCCCCGCCACCGCATTGGCCGCATCTTCGCTGACGGCCGCAGGGCCCTCGCTGCGGAACAGGCCATCGACGTAGTAACCCATCGGATCGGCATCAGGCCCGCCGGCATCCTTGGCAACCGCCGCGGTCGACGCGGCAGCCATTCCACCCACCGCAGCGGCGCCCGCCTGGGCACCGGCACTGGCGATATTGCCTGCGGTGGCCACGATCAACATGGCGGCGACCAATGTAGCGACTGCCCAGGCCAACAGCCCATGGGCGGTATCGCGGAAATACACCTCGTCACCGTGCAGGTTGGCCCACTTCACCCGCAGCCGCCCGGCGATGTAGCCACCGGCACCCGAAGCGATAATCTGTGTGACCAGCAGCCAGACGATGGTGGAAATACCCAGCGCCTTGGCACTGGCGCCCTCATGGGCCCAGGGGGAAGTCGCAGCGAACCCCAGGCCTGCGCCGAGGATCATCAGGATCAATGACAAGGCGGCCGCCGCAGCGGCACCCGCGAAGATCGCCGCCCAGGACACACCCGAGCGATTCGGGCCCTCGGCGACGGTGGTTGGCAGATCGGCAGTGGTAATCATGATTCAGCGCCTTTTGTGGTGAGCAACGATTCCATGTGCTTTGCACTTAGGGCGGTGCAGGCGCTGTGCCAACTGTGTCAAAAAATTACACAACGGCAAATCAACGGGTTAGCTGGATCAGGCTGGTAAGGATCGTGCAAAACACCCGGATTGGCGCTTTGAGCTCAGGGTTTTATGCAAGGTCCAGCGCACTCATCGCGGGGCAAGCCCGCTCTCACCAGACCCCTGACACAGTGGCAAAATGTGCGGGAGCGGGCTTGCCCCGCGATGATCTCACCGGCACCATCACTTGCATGATCCCGAGCACACTCCCCGACGGCCCTGAACAAACGCCGATCACCGCCGCAACGGTCCTGCGCTACCACCTGTGCTGGAAGCACCGAGACCTCGACGGGGTGATGGCGCTGTATCACCCGGACGTCGAGTACCACGACTTTTTCCAGAACCGCGTGCTCAACTACCAGGCGCTACGCGACTACGTACGCGTGTGCCTGCCCCACGAAGCCGGCGAGGACATCGTCCATAGCGATCGCATCCGCGTCGATGGCTGTACTGCGTTCATCCAGTACCAGGTCACCGTGCAGGGCGGCGACGGCCTGGCCGCGTTCCAATCCAGCGAAGCGATCACGGTCAAGGACGGCTTGATCTGGCGGGTCAACGAGTACGCCACCCTGGTGCGCCAGAACACGCAGGGGCTCAGCGGCGCCAGCTCGCGCCCGGCTACCAGCCGCCTGGGCTTGTCGCCCAGGCAACTGAGCACCATGGCCCAGGACCTTGAGCACTATTTCCAGCGCCAGCGCCCCTATCTGGACCCCGAACTGGACTTGCAGCGGGTTGCCAAAGAGAGCGGCTACAGCCGCAACCAGATCTCCTACCTGCTCAATCAAGTGCTCGGCCAGAGCTTCTATCGCTACGTCAACCAAGCCCGCCTGCAACATTTGCTGGCCGGGCTGGACGATGACAGCGTCGCCTCGACCATGGACGAGCTGGCCTTCAGCGCCGGTTTCAACTCGCTGTCGGCGTTCTACAAAGCGTTCCGCGAACACACCGGTCTTTCGCCCAAGGCCTATGTGAAGCAAGTTTCCCTGCGTGCACGCACGTAAGACAGCCACCGCCACAGGACCCTAGGATCGGCCACAGACCTTACCGATGTGGAGCCGCACCTGATGCAACCCTGGCGCACGATCAGCCTTTGGATGGACCAGCTCGACGAGCCCCTCTGCGCACGCCCTGCCCTGCGCGAAGACCTCGATCTGGACGTATGCATCATCGGCGCTGGCTACACCGGGCTGTGGACCGCCTACTACCTCAAGCGCCAGGCACCGCAACTGAAGATCGCCATCGTCGAAGCCCATATCGCTGGCTTCGGCGCCTCCGGGCGCAACGGCGGCTGGCTGATGGGCAACATGCTCGGCGAGGATCGTCTGCTGGCCACCCTTTCGCCACAGCAACGGCGCGCCAGCATCGACTTGCTGCATGGCATTCCCGATGAAGTCGACAGCGTGCTCAAGCGCGAAGGCATCGACTGCGACTATCGCAAAGGCGGCGTGCTGTATTGCGCTGCACGCTACCCCGAGCAGGAGCGCAGCCTGCGCGCCTACTTAGACGACCTTTACCGCCAAGGCATGACCGAAGATGACTACCGCTGGCTGCGCCCCGAGCAGTTGGATGGGCAATTGCGCGTGAGCAACGCCTACGGCGCGATCTTCAGCCCGCACACCGCCACCATTCAGCCCGCCAAGCTGGTGCGCGGCCTGGCGCGGGTAGTCGAGAGCATGGGTGTGACAATCTACGAGAACACCCCCGCCAATGACTTTCAGCCCGGCGAAGTACGCACGCCGCTGGCCCAGGTGCGCACCCACTGGGTGGTGCCGGCTGTAGAAGGCTACGCCGCCAGCCTACCGCCGCTGGGTAAGCATCAATTGCCGGTGCAGAGCCTGCTGGTGGCCACCGAGCCACTGCCAGAATCGACCTGGGAGCAGATCGGCCTGGCTCAGGGGCAAGCCTTCAGCGAGAGCAGCCGCCAGGTCACCTACGGGCAGCGCACCGCCGACAACCGCCTGGTGTTCGGCGCACGCGGCGGTTATCGCTTCGGCGGTCGTCTGCGCGAGAACTTCAACCTCGAAGACAACGAGATCGAGCTGCGCCGTTATCTGTTCGGCGAACTGTTCCCGCAGCTCAAGCACGTGCGCATCACCCACTCCTGGGGCGGCAACCTTGGCATGGCACGGCGGTTCCGCCCGCACATGCTTTGCGACCGTCAGCGCGGCATTGCCCTGGCCGGCGGCTATGGCGGTGAAGGCGTCGGCGCTACCAACCTCGGCGGGCGCACCCTGGCAGCGTTGATTCTCGGCCAACACAACCCCCTCACCGCCCAGCCCTGGGTGCACGACAACCGCCCAGTGTCGAGCCTGGCCAGCTGGCCGCCCGAACCGTGCCGCTGGCTGGGCTACAACGCGATCATCCAGAGTTTCGTCCACGAGGACAGGACCCTCGCCAACCCTGCCAGCGCGCCGTGGAGGCGGCGCCTGGCCAGTGGCCTGGCGGACCTCATGGAAGGCTTCATGCACTGACTTGCCTTTATCACCACACAGGATCCACCGGTCATGAGCATTACCCAGTTCAAGCACACCGACAGCGCCATCCTCGAGCACGCCAACCCGGTCGCCGTCCCCCTTGGCGAACCCGTCGCGGTGACGTCGGTCACCAGCGTCGAGCGCAGCGACGGTGTCGAAACCGGCATCTGGGAGTGCAGCCCCGGGCGCTGGCGGCGGCAGATCGTGCAACAGGAGTTCTGCCATTTCATCAAGGGCCGCTGCACCTTCACCCCTGACGGTGGCGAGCCCCTGCTCATAGAAGCCGGAGACGCACTGATGCTACCGGCCAACAGCACCGGCACCTGGGATATCCAGGAAACCGTGCGCAAGACCTACGTTCTGATTTTCTGATCCGCTGATCGCCTCTGCCGCCTTTCGATACCCCTTCGATAACAACAGACCAAGCAAGGTATACCGGACATGCGCACGCTTCTTATCGCCCCACTGATGCTGGCCGCCTGCGTGGCCAATGCCGCCGACTCGGTGAAGATCTACAACTGGTCCAGCTACATCGCCCCCGACACCCTGAAGAACTTCCAGCAGGCCAGCGGCATCGTGCCGACCTACGACGTGTTCGACAGCAACGAGACGCTCGACGGCAAACTGATGACCGGTAACTCCGGCTACGACGTGGTCTTTCCTTCCAACCACTTCATGGCCCGGCAAATTCAAGGCAAGGCCTTGAAGAAGCTGGACAAGAGCCAGCTGCCCAACTGGCATAACCTCAACCCGGTGCTGCTCAAGGCGCTGGAGGTCAACGACCCAGGCAACCAGTACGGTTTCCCCTACCTGTGGGGCAGTACCGGCATCGGCTACAACATCGACAAGGTCAAGGCAGTGCTCGGCGATAACGCCCCGGTCGACTCCTGGGACTTGATCTTCAAACCTGAGTACATGGCCAAGCTCAAGGGCTGCGGAGTGGCGGTGCTCGACAATGGCCCGGAGCTGCTGCCAATCGCACTGCACTACCTGGGCTTGCCGCACCACAGCCAGGATCCGAAAGACTACGACAAGGCCAAAGCGCTGTTGATGAAGGTGCGCCCGTACATCAGCTACTTCCACTCGTCCAAGTACACCGGCGATCTGGCCAACGGCGATGTCTGCGTGGTGGTCGGTTTCTCGGGGGATGTACTGCAGGCGAAGAACCGCGCCGAGGAGGCCAACAATGGCGTGAAAGTGGGCTATTCGATTCCCAAGGAAGGCGCGCCGATGTGGTTCGACATGGTCGCCATGCCCGCCGATGCACCCAACGAGAAGGCCGGTTACGCCTACATGAATTACCTGCTGCAGCCGGATGTGATGGCCAACATCAGTAACCATGTGCAGTACGCCAACGGCAACCTCAAGGCGGATGCGCTGGTTGACCCGGCGATGAAGGGCAACACGATGATTTATCCGAGCGAGGATGTGATGGGCAAGCTGTATGCGCTAGAGGCGATGCCGGCGAAGATCGACCGGATTCGTACCAGGATCTGGACCAGCATCAAGGCCGGTAACTGAAACATACGTGGGAGCGGGCTTGCCCCGCGATAGCTCAGGTGAACCTGAAATAGCTATCGCGGGGCAAGCCCGCTCCCACGGGTCCGGCTGTCAGTGGTGTTCGCGAGTCGCGCGGAATTTCACATCCGGCCAGCGCTCTTCCATCAGCGCCAGGTTGACCCGTGTCGGCGCCAGGTAGGTCAGGTGACCACCGCCATCCACCGCCAGGTTTTCCACCGCCTTGTTCTCGAATTCCTCGAACTTCTTCTTGTCATCGCAGCTGATCCAACGCGCCGACCAAACCGTGATCGGCTCGTAGGCGCATTCGACCTTGTACTCTTCCTTCAAACGGCTGGCGACCACATCGAACTGCAGCACACCGACCGCGCCGAGGATGATGTCGTTGCTGCGCAGCGGGAAGAACACCTGGGTGGCGCCCTCTTCGGCCAACTGCTGCAGACCCTGGCGCAGCTGCTTGGACTTGAGCGGATCCTTCAGGCGTACCCGGCGGAACAGCTCCGGGGCGAAGTGCGGAATACCGGTGAAGCCCAGGTTCTCGCCTTCGCTGAAGGTATCGCCGATCTGGATCGTGCCGTGGTTGTGCAGGCCGATGATGTCACCGGCGTAGGCCTCTTCCAACTGCTCACGCTCGGAGGAGAAGAAGGTCAGGGCGTCGCCGATGCGCACGTCCTTGCCGGTGCGCACATGACGCATCTTCATGCCCTTCTCGTACTTGCCCGAGCAGATCCGCATGAAGGCGATGCGGTCGCGGTGTTTCGGGTCCATGTTCGCCTGAATCTTGAACACGAAACCGCTGAACTTCTCTTCCACGGGCTCTACGGTCCGCTCATGGGCGACACGGGCCAACGGACGCGGCGCCCAATCGACCACGGCGTCAAGCACATGGTCGACGCCGAAGTTGCCCAAGGCGGTACCGAAGAACACCGGCGTCAGCTGACCGTTGATGAACTCGTCCTGGTCGAACTCATGGCAGGCGCCCTGCACCAGCTCCAGTTGTTCGAGGAAGCGCTCGTACTCATCGCCCAGATGCGCGCGGGCTTCGTCGGAGTCGAGCTTCTCGATGATCTTGACCTCGGTACGCTCGTGGCCATGGCCTGGGGTGTAGACGATGATGTAGTCGCCTGCCAGGTGATAGACACCCTTGAAGTCGCGGTAGCAACCAATCGGCCAGGTGATCGGCGCGGCCTTGATCTTGAGTACCGCTTCGATCTCGTCGAGCAGCTCGATCGGGTCGCGGATATCGCGGTCGAGTTTGTTGATGAAGCTGACGATCGGCGTATCCCGCAGACGGCAGACGTCCATCAGGGCGATGGTCCGCGGCTCTACGCCTTTACCGCCGTCGAGCACCATCAGCGCCGAGTCGACTGCGGTCAGGGTGCGGTAGGTGTCTTCGGAGAAGTCTTCGTGGCCGGGGGTGTCGAGCAGGTTGATCATGTGCTCGCGATAGGGGAACTGCATCACCGAGGTGGTGATGGAGATGCCGCGCTGCTTCTCCATTTCCATCCAGTCGGAGGTGGCGTGGCGGTCGGACTTACGCGACTTCACGGTACCAGCGACGGCAATGGCCTTGCCCATCAGCAGGAGCTTCTCGGTGATGGTGGTCTTACCGGCGTCGGGGTGGGAAATGATTGCGAAAGTGCGGCGTTTCGCGACTTCGGCGGCCTGGTTGGTCATGGGAAATCGCCTGACTGGGGATTGAAAAAAGGGGCGATATCATACCTGAAGTCGGCCAAGGACCAAAGCCGGGGTGTCTGGCGGTCCGGCAAAAATGATGTGTGGTCTGCTCCAGCCTCTGCGCGCGCCAGCCTGCTCTTACCGGGATTACCACCAAACCTGTGGGAGCGGGCTTGCCCGCGAAGAGGCCGCAACAGGCAGAACCCCAATGTCTGCGACACAAAATAATTTAATCGCCCAGGTTTTTCATGACCAATGGCTACAGGGCAGTTATTTCAACGCCTGTAACGCACAAAGCCGCTGCTTTATCCTGCCAATAAGCATGCTACCCAGTGATTAACGCTGGCCAAATGCCGCTGTAGATGGGAACCTTTACGGCTACGGAGACGTCCACTCCCCGGTAACCGCCGCTGGTTGGGGACTGGTTTCATCAGCATTTTCGGGCCCGACGGGGTTCGGCTCATGGCCTGATCGCAGCCTTCGGTTGCTTCACGCTGCTACTCGCGAACACACCACTCGCTGCCAGGTATGGCCGGCCAAAAAAAGAGTGTGCTCGCCGACAACACAAGGAGTCCGCCTGTGGCTACACGCTACGGAAAAGGGCTGTTGGGATGCGCCACCGTGCTCGTCATCCTGGCCCTGCTGATCCACTGGATCGGCCTCGATACGATCGCGCGCTATCGCGACGATCTATGGTTTTACCTGCAAGCGCACCTGGTGCTGGTGCTGGCTTCGATGGCGGCGGCGTTGGCCGTGGGCATCCCCGCTGGCATTGCGTTGAGTCGACCGCACCGGGTCGACAAAGCCGAGCGCTTCATGCAGTTCTTCAACGTTGGCAACACCATTCCCCCCCTGGCCGTTCTGGCCATCGCCCTGAGTATCCTGGGCATCGGCGCAGGTCCTGCGATCTTCGCGCTGTTCCTCGCCTCCCTCCTGCCTATCGTGCGCAACACCTACGAAGGCCTGAAAAACGTCCCCGCCTCGCTCAAGGAAGCCGCTACCGGCATCGGCATGACCCCGCGCCAGCAACTCTGGCAGGTTGAGCTGCCCAATGCCGTGCCGATCATCGTCGGCGGTGTGCGCGTGGCCCTGGCGCTGAACGTCGGCACCGCCCCCCTGGCCTTCCTGATCGGCGCCAACAGCCTGGGCAGCCTGATTTTCCCCGGCATCGCCCTGAACAACCAGCCACAACTGCTGCTCGGCGCTGCCTGTACCGCGTTGCTGGCACTGGTGCTGGATGCCGCGGTGAGTTTCTCCAGCAAGCGCTGGCTGGAACGTGGCCTGGCCCAATAACAAGAGGGAACGTATGAACAAGACAATCGCCTTGCTGCTGGGCGCGGCCCTGCTGTTCGCAGGATTTGCCCAGGCGGCGGACAAACCGCTGGTACGCATCGGCGCGCGGGTGTTCACCGAACAGACCGTGCTCGCTGAAATCACCGCCCAATACCTGCGCGCCAACGGCTTCGATGTGCGCGTGACCACTGGCCTTGGCAGCAGCATCGCTCGCCAGGCGCAGGAAACCGGCCAGCTCGACCTGATGTGGGAATACACCGGGGTGTCGCTGGTGTCCTACAACCACATCGACGAGCGCATGCCCAGCGCCGAGGCCACCTATGCCAAGGTCAAGGAGCTGGACGCAAAGAAAGACCTGATCTGGCTGGCCCCGTCGAAATTCAGCAACACCTATGCCCTGGGCTTGCCCAAGCAGATCGCCGAGGCCTACCCGCAGATCAACTCGATCAGCGACCTCAACCAGGTGCTGCGTGACGAACACCAGCGTAATCACCTGGTGGCCCTGGACACCGAGTTCGCCAACCGCCCAGACGGCCTGGTCGGCCTCAAAGAGATGTACGACCTGCAAGTTGGCCGCGCCAACATCCGCCAGATGGACGCCGGCCTGGTCTACACCGCCATGCACAACAACCAGGTGTTCGCCGGCCTGGTCTACACCACCGACGGGCGCCTGAGCGCGTTCAACCTCAAGCTGCTCGAAGACGACAAGCACTACTTCCCCGACTACACCGCAGCGCCGGTGGTACGCAAGGCAGTGCTCGACGCCAACCCGCAACTGGTCGCCCTGCTCAAGCCGCTGGCCGAGCAGCTCGACGACGAGACCATGCGTCAGCTCAACGCCAAGGTCGACGTCGACCACCAGAACCCCACCGCCGTCGCCGCCGCATTCCTGCGTGAGCACCCCCTCAAGGAGGTCCAGCCATGAGCTTGCTCGACACGTTCGCCCACCTCGACTGGGCCCAGGTGCTGCAGCTGACCTGGCAGCACATCATGCTGGTCGGCATCGCGGTCAGCCTGGCCATTCTCGTCGGCGTGCCACTGGGCATCCTGATGACCCGCTTTCCGGTCGTTGCCGGCCCGCTGCAAGCAAGCGCCACTGTGCTGCTGACCATCCCCTCGATCGCCCTGTTCGGCCTGCTGCTGCCGTTCTACTCCAAGTTCGGCCAGGGGCTCGGCCCGCTGCCAGCGATCACCGCGGTGTTCCTTTATTCACTGCTGCCGATCCTGCGCAACACCTACCTGGCGCTGACCAACGTCGAGCCGGGCATCCGTGAAGCGGCACGCGGCATCGGCATGACCTTCGGCCAACGCCTGCGCATGGTCGAGCTGCCCATCGCGGTGCCGGTGATTCTCGCTGGCGTGCGTACCGCCGTGGTGATGAACATCGGCGTCATGACCATCGCCGCAACCATCGGTGCTGGCGGCCTGGGCGTGCTCATCCTCACTTCCATCAGCCGCAGCGACATGTCGATGCTGCTGGTCGGCGCCGTGCTGGTCAGCCTGCTGGCGATCATCGCCGACCTGCTCCTGCAAACCCTGCAACGTGCCCTGACTCCAGAAGGACTGCGCTCATGATCGAACTCAAGAACCTCAGCAAGACCTTCAACGTCAACGGCAAGGACGTCAAAGCCGTCGACTCGGTAAGCCTGACCGTCAACGAAGGCGAAATCTGCGTATTCCTCGGCCCCTCGGGCTGCGGCAAGAGCACCACCCTGAAGATGATCAACCGCTTGATTACGCCGACCTCCGGCCAGGTGTTCATCAATGGCGAGGACACCACCGGTCTGGACGAAGTGACCTTGCGCCGGCACATCGGCTACGTGATCCAGCAGATCGGTCTGTTCCCCAACATGACCATCGAGGAGAACATCACCGTGGTGCCGCGCTTGCTCGGCTGGGACAAGCAAAAATGCCACGAGCGCGCCCGCGAGCTGATGAGCATGATCAAGCTCGAGCCCAAGCAGTACCTGCAACGCTATCCGCGGGAACTGTCCGGCGGCCAGCAGCAGCGTATTGGTGTGATTCGCGCACTGGCTGCCGAAGCGCCGGTGCTGCTGATGGACGAGCCGTTCGGCGCGGTCGACCCGATCAACCGAGAGATGATCCAGAACGAATTCTTCGAGATGCAACGAGCACTGAACAAGACCGTGATCATGGTCAGCCACGACATCGACGAGGCGATCAAGCTGGGCGACAAGATCGCCATCTTCCGCGCCGGCAAGCTGTTGCAGCTCGATCATCCGGACACCTTGCTGGCCCATCCGGTGGATGATTTCGTCAGCAACTTCGTAGGTCAGGACAGCACCCTCAAGCGCCTGCTGCTGGTGCGGGCAGAAGACGCGGCGGACAACGCGCCCTCGGTCAGCCCCGAGACGCCGGTCAGCGATGCCCTGGAGCTGTTGGACGAGCATGACCGGCGCTATGTGGTGGTCACCGATGCCGGTAACAAAGCGCTGGGCTATGTGCGCCGGCGTGACATGCATCGCCAGCAAGGCACCTGTGGCGACTTCCTGCGCCAGTTCAACGCTACCGCATCGCACGATGAGCACCTGCGTATCCTGTTGTCGCGGATGTACGAGTTCAACCGGGCCTGGCTGCCGGTGCTGGATGCCGAGCAGGTGTTCCTCGGCGAGGTCACTCAGGAGTCGATTGCTGCCTACTTGAGCTCGGGACGCTCGCGCGGGGCCAAGACCAGCATCGTTTCACCTGCAGAAGCGGTGGCTTCTTAAGACCGTTCGCTCAATAACCTAGGAGCAGGCTGACTTATACAAGCCGTGCGTCCGGGCATCATCGGCGATCACCGATGTTACCCGGACCGCGCCATGAAAAAGTCGATCATTGCCTGCTGCATCTTCGCCTGCATGACAGCCGAAGCGGAATTCAACGTGCAATCCAAGCAGGCCTCAAGCCTGCAGTGGCAAGCGCAGGACTGCCGGAAACTGACGGGCATGGAGCAAAGGCTGTGTCAGAAAAGCGGGGCCGTTGCATCCGATTGCCAAGCGCTGGGCAATGCCCATGATCGCAATCAGTGTCTGCTTGGCACTACTGACGAGCAGGCTCCCCCAAAACGCAGCTTCGATGGGCAACCAAGGCCGCGATAGTCAGTAGAGAAGCGCCCTGCTCACCGGCCTCTTCGCCGCTGCGACTTGCCCGCGAAAAGTGCGCCGCCTATGTCAGAACCCGACGCTAGCCTGCACATAGAATGTACGCGGCTCGCCCAGATACAACCCCGAGTTGTTGTCGCTGGAGCGGGTGTAGTACTGCTTGTCGAACAGGTTCTTGACCCCGGCTGCCAACTTCAAATTGGACATCTGCGACCCAAAGTCATAACCGCCGCGGGCATGCCAGGTTACGTAGCCAGGAATGTCGCCATACTGCCCATCGGCACTCGGCTCGGTGATGTAGTCGCCGTTGAAGCTACCGTCGTTGTTGATGCCGGTGCCCGGCGCACGCTGCTTGGATTGGGCGAAAGCGTCCAGATTCCAGGTCCAGCGATTGACCTGGTAACGCAGTCCGGCAGTAGCCACCTGGCGCGAGTAGAACGGCAAGTCGCGTCCCTTGAATCCGGGAATCTCGCCTTCATAAGTGGCGCGGGTATAAGTGAAGCCAGCATTGGCCGACAGGCCTTCCAGGCGTGGATCCAGGCCGGCCAGCTCATAGCGCACCGATGCCTCGATCCCCTGGTGCTTGGTCGCGCCGAGGTTGGTCCAGCCAACGTCATTGCTGATGTACTGCAGCTCATCGTCGAAGTCGATGTAGAACGCGGTCAGCTCACCGGCAAAGTTGCCGTTGTCATAGCGAGTACCGATTTCGTAGGTCTTGGCCTTCTCGGGTTCCAGGCCATTGGCGGTGCTGTTGCCAGTGCCACCCTGGCCGAGCTGGAAGTACTGCAGGCTGCCGAACGAGGTCTCGTAGTTGGCGAACACTTTCCACGCATCGGAGAGGTGGTACATCACGCTCAGTGCCGGCAGCGGCTCGTTACTGGTAATGCTGCGATTCTTCTCTGGCACCGGTTTGCCATTGGCGCCGAGCACCGGGCGATCACGCCAGTCGGTGTTGATGTGCTCGAAGCGGATGCCAGGGGTGATGGTCCAGTTGCCCACATCGATCTTGTCGTCGATGTAGTAGGCGCTGGCCTCGGTGCCACCGCTACGGTCCTGGAATACATGGCCATCGGAGGTAGGCGTTGGGGTAGGCACATTGTCGATCAGTTCCAGACGGGTCGACTGCTCACGCATGGCTTCTTTCAGGTAGCGATAACCGACGCTGACTTCCTGGGTCGTTGGGCCGGCGAAGAAGATCCGCGACACGCGCGGCTCGATCGCGAAGGTGTGGTAGTTGCGCGGATACGACGACAAGGTTTTCTGGTCACGCGAAGCGATGGCGCTGCCGCGGAAGCTGTCGGTGTAGTAGGTCAGCACTTCGAACTGGGTGGCGTCATCGATCTGCCGCTGCCATTTGAACGAGACATCTTTGCGCCGGCCAGCAAAATAGTCGTAGTCCCGCACCGACTGGTACGGATCACTGTCGAACTGCGCCTGGGTCAAACCACCGGGCATGTCGGCGCGGCCGTCGTAGTAGTGAAAGTTGAGCCAGAACTCGTCGCTGTCGGTCGGCGCCCAATGGGTCTTGAGGATGACGTCGTCGATGTCGTTGCCATTGTTGCTGCTGCGATAGCCATTGCCGTTGACCCCGGTGTACAGCAAGGCCACCCCCATGCCATTGTCGGCGGTGCCGCCAACGAACGCCGATTCGGTGTGTTTCCAGCCGCCATGGCGGGAGGTTTCCAGGGTGGTGGACAACTCGGCACTGGCCTTCTGCGGGATTGCCCGGGTAACGAAGTTGATCACCCCGCCGACGTTCTGCGGGCCGTAGCGCACCGAGCCTGCACCGCGCACGACGTCGATGCTGTCGAGGTTGCCCGAGGAAATCGGCGCCATCGACAGCTGCGGCTGACCATAGGGGGCAAAGGCTGCGGGGATGCCGTCGATCAACACGGTCGAGCGCGGCGAAAGGCGCGAGGTCAGGCCGCGCACGCCGACGTTCAGCGACAAGTCGCTGCCGCCCGTGCCGTTGGAATCCTGCACCTGCACACCGGGGATGCCGCGCAGTACATCGCGCACGTTCATCGCGCCCTCTTCGACCATCGCTTCACGGCGCACCACGGTGCGCGCGCCGGGGTGATTCTGCACCACGCTTTGCTGGGCATCGCCCAGCCAGTCGCCGACCACCTTCACATCAGTAGGCGCCAGCTCCAGGCTGCCGGTGGTGAGGGTGCCCGCGCCCTGCGCCGGTTTGACCACCACGGTGTCCTGGGAAATTTCGTAGGTCAGGCCACTGCCCTGCAGCAATTGTTGCAGGGCCTGCTCGGGCGCCAGGCTGCCGGACACGGCCGGGGCCTGCTTGCCGGCTACCAGCTCCGGGCTGAAGAACAACTGCAGGTTGGTCTGCTGGCCGAGCTGGGCCAGGGCCGAAGACAGCGGCTGGGCTTGGATCTGGATGGCAGCAGGCGCCTGCTCGGCATAGGTGTGGGCAGAGGCGGCACTGACCGCCAGGGCCAAGGCCAGGGAGCGAAGCTTGGGCTTATTGTTTTTCACGTCGTCGAATGATCCTGAATGTCGGGACAAACGCCAACTGCACGCAAATGTAAATGCTTGGCAGTTGCAGCTGGCGGGGAAGACGAACGGGCGAAAAAAAACCTGAATCTATTTTGCGATTATTTCACTGGAGCCATCGTCATGGGTCTTGATGGCCACCGGCAGAATACTCGGCAAGGCCCGCAGCAGAGCGTCGGGATCGTCAATGCTGAAGGTACTGGAGAGACGCAGATTGGCCACTTTGCCAGGGGTTACCCGCAACGGCTGGGCGCGATAACGGGACACCTCGCTGACCACCTGCGCCAAGGTGGCGTTGTCGAACACCAGCTTGCCTTGGCGCCAGGCAGTCAGTGCGCCAGCGTCGATCGCATAAGGCGCGGCGACCGAACCCTGGGCATCGATGTGCGAACCTTGGCCGGCCGAGAGCAGGGCCAGTGACTGGCCTGTACCCTGCACGCGCACCGAGCCCTGCTCCACCGCGACCCTTGTGCGCTGTGGATCCAGGCGTACGTCGAAGCGGGTGCCGGTGACGGTGACGCTGCCTTGGCTGGTCTGCACCACAAACGGCCGGGCAGTGTCATGAGCTACGGTGAACATAGCCTCACCAGCGTCCAGTACCACGTGGCGCTCAGCTGGGCTGAACTCGACCTTCAAGTGCGTGCTGCCATTGAGCTCCAAGCGCGAACCATCCGGCAGCTCGAGCTGGCGCCGCTCACCCAATGCGGTCTGGTAATGCTCGTGGGTATTGAGCCGTTGGTAGTGCCAGCCGCTCCAGCCCAGCCCCAGCGCCACCACCGCCACGCTGGCAGCCAACGCCAGGCGCAACAAGCGCCGCCGCGGCAGCTGGCGAACCGGGTCGGGCTGGCACAGGGCCTCCAGGCGTTGACCGGGAATCAGGTCAGCGGCCAGCCACAACTGACCAAGCAACTCGTACTCGGCACGGTGACGCGGGTCAGCCTCGAGCCACTGGCGCAGTTGCGCCTGCAGGCCGGCGTCGTGCTGCGCATCCTGCACGCGGGCGAACCATTGCGCCGCCTGCTCGGCTACCGGATCAGCGCCGTGCTGTTTCATCGAAAGGGCCTCCTGACTCATCTGGTCGACACATCCAGGTGCTCACGCAGATGTCGGAGCGTGCGGATCATATACTTTTCGACCATGTTCTTGGTCAAACCCATGCGCTCGGCAATCTCCGCCTGACTCAGACCCTCGATTTTCTGCCAGATGAATACTCGCCGGCAATTGAGCGGCAGTTCAGCCAACGCGCGCTCGACGCTAGCGGCCAGCTCCAGGGCATGCACGTAGGCCTCAGGGTCGCCGTTGGCAGCGGCGCCGTCGTCGAACACGTCATGCGCCATGGCCTGGCGGCGATCCTCGCGGCGAAAGCCGTCCACGGCAATGTTGCGCGCGGTCTGGTGCAAATAGGCACGCGGCTGCTCGACCTGCTCGCGCGGGTTTTCCAGAACCCGGACAAAGGCATCATGGGTGAGATCTTCGGCCTGCTGGCGATTGCGCAGCTTGCGCGTCCAGGTGCCGATCAGCTCATGGTAATGGTCGAGAAAGCCTTTATGTCCGGACACGATCAAGGTCGTCAGGGAGGCAAGATGAGGTCGCGAATAGTAATGTTTCTCATCAAAGCCGGCAATCGACGTTTAGCCAAGCCGACCAAACGTCTGTCAAAGGCCTCGGTAACAAAAAATTTATGGCGAATTTCATCGCTAAAGCCGCGCGCTTTATGTGGCCATAAATATGAACACTTGGCCCTTGCCTACACAAGATCAAGCGGTGATCGCCGAGAGACCGCCTGGCTCTTTTCGTGGCTAAGCCCACTCTTGCATTCCCCTGCTATAGGCACATTGGCAGATCGCCGCGAGCCCGGTGGGAACGGGCTTGCCTGCGAACAAGCCAGCGCGCTATTCCACAATATTTAACGCTGCAAAGCCCTCAGGGAACATCTGCCGGTCATACGAGTCGGTTATTCAAGTGACTGCTCGTCGATCCACGACGAACACGTCGGGATTGCCTGTTGATCTTGCCTGGTTCACGCCCTAAAGTGCGCGCCGAACGTCCATGCTGGAAACGATCCATCCGGCTCAAGTACTGACGACGAGACAGCAAGGTCATCCGCAGCTCCCTACCTGGGCACGGTTGACCTTTTTGCTTTCGGCGACATGCCTTGGGAAGTAGGCGAACCAAAGTGGGGATACGGAGGGCGTTCAGTTTGCAGCCACTTTCTTTTTCAGTTTGCCCATGGAGTCCCTGAGCATGTCGATCCAAGTCGAAGACTATTTCGCACGCGACACCTTCCAGAAGATGAAGGCGTTCGCCGACAAGCAAGAAACCCCGTTCGTACTCATCGACACCCAGATGATCAGCCAGGCCTATGACGACCTGCGCGCCGGTTTCGAGTTCGCCAAGGTCTACTACGCGGTCAAGGCCAACCCAGCCGTGGAGATCATCGACCTGCTCAAAGACAAAGGCTCGAACTTCGACATCGCCTCGATCTACGAGCTGGACAAGGTCATGGGCCAGGGTGTCAGCGCCGATCGCATCAGCTACGGCAACACCATCAAGAAATCCAAGGACATCCGCTACTTCTTCGAGAAGGGCGTGCGCCTGTTCGCCACCGATTCGGAAGCCGACCTGCGCAACATCGCCAAGGCCGCCCCGGGTTCGAAGGTTTACGTGCGTATCCTCACCGAGGGTTCGACCACTGCCGACTGGCCGCTGTCGCGCAAATTCGGCTGCCAGACCGACATGGCCATGGACCTGCTGATCCTCGCCCGCGACCTGGGCCTGGTGCCATACGGCATCTCCTTCCACGTCGGCTCCCAGCAGCGCGATATCAGCGTGTGGGACGCCGCTATCGCCAAGGTCAAAGTGATCTTCGAGCGCTTGAAGGAAGAAGACGGCATCGTCCTCAAGCTGATCAACATGGGTGGCGGCTTCCCGGCCAACTACATCACCCGTACCAACAGCCTGGAAACCTACGCAGAAGAGATCATCCGCTTCCTCAAGGAAGACTTCGGTGACGACCTGCCGGAAATCATCCTCGAGCCGGGCCGTTCGCTGATCGCCAACGCCGGCATCCTGGTCAGCGAAGTGGTACTGGTCGCGCGAAAATCGCGCACCGCCGTCGAGCGCTGGGTATACACCGATGTGGGCAAATTCTCTGGCCTGATCGAAACCATGGACGAGTCGATCAAGTTCCCGATCTGGACCGAGAAGAAGGGCGAGATGGAAGAAGTGGTCATCGCCGGCCCGACCTGCGACAGCGCCGACATCATGTATGAGCACTACAAGTATGGCCTGCCGCTGAACCTGGCCATTGGTGATCGCATGTACTGGCTGTCGACCGGTGCCTACACCACCAGCTACAGCGCTGTGGAATTCAATGGATTCCCGCCGCTGAAGGCCTACTACCTCTGAAACGAACCTGGGCGCGGGTGAAGACCCGCGCCCAGGCAGTTACCGGACCGTGCGCTCCTCAAACCGAGGCTGAAGGAAACTGCAAGGCCACTCATTGCTACCTTAGCGATACTTTACGTCTTTGATAGCCTTGAACATAAAGTGCGAGGCGTTTTCACTCGCCGTTAACTGCAAGTACGTAAAGGGCGAGTAATGAACAAGCCTGACAAACTTAGCCTGGGCTACATTCCACAGTTTGAATACTGCACGGGGTTCGCCTTCATATTCCCTCACCTCGCCGGTATAGATCAAATCCCATTGGGCGCTTTTACCAAAGTCCTCAGGCTTTTCCCAGAAGTCTGAAGCGAGATAGGGATAATCACGTTCGTCATAAAGAAGTATGTCGTCTTTAAAACCCGCGAAATCAGTCGCACAGGTAATATAAGTCCGCATCTTCTCCAGATATGGGCTGATCACCTGAAAACTAAAATCCAGGGTTTTCACTTGAAACGAACGCGTTCCGCCCTCCGTTACCAGTCGGCCATTATATCCCGGCAGCCAATGATCACTCCTGGTGATAACCTTGACGGGGCGAACCTCTTCACCCACATGGTACAGCACTGCGACAAATGAGCGAACAAGATTGTTATCCGACATGACAATGCTCCTGACCCTGAACTGGTAATCGCACTTCTCAGGAACCAATTCAGGCAATGATCGTGGGGGCGAGAAGTGAGCTCAAGCATGAAACGAAGCGATAAAGCATTTAATGCTGAACAATTTCCCTACTGCACTGCGTGCTGAATAAGACGCACCTAGACAGTTACCAAACCTGCTATTTTCAACTTACTGCAAAACAAAAAAAGCACACACCGAACAGTTCGGTGTGTGCTTACGGCGCAGCAAGCGATCTCGTTACATCGCCGACACATCAGTCACAACTTACAGAGGCGCATCGACGCCCATCCGGATGATCTCAACCTCAAATACTGCAGCCGGCGCCACGTCAACACAGAGATAGCTGGCCATACGTCCGGTGGTCCAGGCAGCCCTGTCCCAGTAAATACCAATCGCTTTGTCAGCCAGCGTAGTAATACGAACTTGCGATCCACCTACTTGTTGCAGGCGCCACAGCGGACCCACAGTAGCCTTGTGCTCATAGAGACCAAGGTATCCATTGGTACTGACATCTACCCGGCGGTTGAACAGCGGATGGGCGTTGTTACCGGTCCACAGACGGATCTCATACGCATCCTCGCCGCCAGCCTGCTGCACTGCGCCGAACCACAGGGTCAGCGGCTCTCGATCCTGGCGCGATGTGGTCAGCCACTCGCTGGCGTGCCAGAAAGTATTACCGTTGTAGCCTGGGCTGTATTCCCAGCGCCCGACTGGCCCCGTATACTGGGTGTTCACTACATTCAGACGAGCGATGAAGGATTTCTCGGCGATATAGGACTTGGCCATGGTGCAACTCCGTTGGATGAGTCACCACAGCATGGCTATTGCCCCTGGCCCATTTAAGACTGTAGGTTTTCCCCGGCAGACTCTCGGCGCCGGATCTCATCGGCATAGGCCAGGACATCGGTGGCGAGCAACGCACCAGCCCCCTGCAAACTCTGCAAGGCTGTGCGCAGAAACTTCATATTGCCCTGCGCGCGTGCTCGTTCAAGCCATGGCGCCGCCGCCAGTACATCGCCGCGTTCGACCAGCACCATCGCCAGGCTGAACATGCCACGAAAATCCCCCGCCTCGGCGGAGCGCCGATACCAACGCAAGGCGCGCGCGGGGCTGGCGGGTGTGGCAATGCCCTCTTCCAGATACCGGCCTAGCAAGTTCATCGACTTGGCGTGGCCCAAGTGCGCGGCCTTTTCGTAGCACGCCAGCGCCAACGGCTGATCCTCCTCGACACCGCGTCCGGTCGCGAGCAGATTACCCAAGTTGTACATCCCCCAATCCAGGCCCGCATAGGCCGCAGCCTGATATGCCAACGCCGCGCGCGGCAAATCCACCTCGCCGCCCCAACCATGCTCCAGGCAGCGCCCGAGCATGTTGTGCGCCATGGCGCTGCCAGCTTGCGCCGCAATCGCGAACCACTGCCGGGCAAGCGGGACATCACGTTCGATGCCGCGCCCATCGAGCAGAATCTGACCGAGCAGCAATTGCGCTTCAACCACGCCCTGCCCCGCCGCGGCCAAAATCGCCTGGGCAGCTTGGCTAGGGCTGTGCTCGAGCATTGCTTGCAGGCCCGCCACATCCACCACGTTTTCGCGCCGCACCTGGTAGGTCATGCTCAAACCTGCGCCCAGCGTCGCAGCAGGTTGTGATAGGTGCCGGTCAGTTGCACAAGCGAGGGATGCTCAGGCACGTCGGCGGTCAGCTGGCGAATGGCGTTGTCCATCTCGAACAACAATGCCCGCTGACTGTCTTCGCGCACCAGGCTTTGGGTCCAGAAAAACGCCGCCAGGCGCTCACCACGGGTGACCGGGTTGACCTTGTGCAGACTGGTGCCGGGGTACAGCACCAGATCACCGGCTGCCAGTTTGATCTGCTGCACACCGTAGGTGTCGTGGATCACCAGCTCACCACCGTCGTAGCTGTCGGGGTCGCTGAGGAACAAGGTCGAGGACAGGTCGGTGCGGATTCGCTCGGCACTGCCTTGCGGCTGACGCAGGGCGTTATCGATGTGCAAGCCGAAGTTACCACCCTCGCGGTAACAGTTGATCAGCGGGGGAAACACCTTGTGCGGCAATGCCGCCGACATGAATTGCGGATTGCGCCACAGACGTTCGATCAAGGCCGCGCCGATTTCCTTGCTCAGGGGGTGCGCCTCCGGCAGCTGCAGATTGTGCTTGGCCTTGGCCGACTGGTAGCCCGCGGTGATCTTGCCGTCCGCCCAATCGGCCTGCGCCAGCGCTTCACGAATACGGGACAGCTCATCAGCTTCGAAAAGGCCAGGGATGTGAAGCAACATGGTGGCGGCACCGTAGGCTGGAGGGGCAGCAATGATATTGATTCCCTTTTACTCGCCACAAGCCCCGTTTGCCGGACATGACGTACGAGACCGGAAAATCCGTAAGGATAAATTGTAAAGATTGTAAATTTGTAGCGAATGGAAACGCTTCTCAATTGTTACTTACATTTGCTTACATTACCATCCGCGGCCTTCATACCTTGGGGAAGGCCAATCACAATGCGTCCTGTGCCATCTGCTGTGAGCTCACCACGTCTGCTGACTTGCGCCATCGGCGTTGCCATCAGCGCCACCTCTGCCTATGCCGCCGACCCTGCCGGCAGCCCTGCCGTCACCCTGGATGCGACCAGCGTCAACGGCAAGGTCGAGCAAGCTAATACCGACTACAAGGCAGACAAAGTCTCCTCGCAGAAGTACACCGCACCGTTGGTGGACATCCCCCGCTCGGTCACCGTGGTCCCGCAACAGGTCATCAAGGACACCAACGCGCTGAACCTGCAAGACGCTCTGCGCACCGTGCCGGGGATCACCATGGGCGCTGGCGAAGGCGGCAACCCTTCGGGTGACCGGCCGTTCATTCGCGGCTTCGACAGCCAGAGCTCGATGTACCTCGATGGCGTGCGCGACACCGGCTCGCAGACCCGCGAGATCTTCGCCGTAGAATCGGTAGAAGTCGCCAAAGGCCCGAACTCGGCGATTGGCGGACGCGGCGCGGCTGGCGGCACCATCAACCTGGTGAGCAAGCGCGCCCACCTGGGCAACTCGACCGAAGGCGCCTTCACCTGGGGTTCGGACCAGACCAAACGCTACACCTTCGATGGCAACTATCAGTTCCTCGACAGCGCCGCGTTTCGCCTGAACCTGATGAGTCACGAAAGCAATGTGGCCGGTCGCGACGAGGTCAACTACGACCGTTGGGGGGTAGCACCGTCGCTGGTATTCGGGCTGGGCACCGACACCCGCCTGAACCTGGATTACTACCACGTCGAAAGCGACGATTTGCCCGACTCGGGCGTGCCTTACAGCCTGCGCTCCGGCAGCTCGGCCAATCGCACCTCGGCCAACCCCGACAAGCCGACCCATGGCGGCGGTCACAGCAGCAATTACTATGGCCTAGTCGACCGCGACTTCTACAAGACCCGCGCCGACATCGCCACCATTGCCATCGAGCACGACCTGAGCGACGCGCTGACCCTCAAGAACACCCTGCGCCATGGCAACACCCTGCAGGACTACATCTACAGCCAGCCGGATGACAGCAAGGGCAACATCCTCAACGGTGAAGTCTGGCGTCGCCCGAACAACCGCGTGGCCAATACCCGCACCACCACCAACCAGACCGATCTGTTTGGTGAGGTCTACATCGGTGGCTTCAAGAACACCTTCTCCACCGGTATCGAGTTCAGCCGCGAGGCTTCGGTCAAAACCGGTTATGACGTCACCGGCTTCGCGTCGGGCAAGTGCTCCACTGCCACCGGGCAGATTTCCGGTGTCTGCACCTCGTTCCCCAATCCCAATCCCAATGAGCCTTGGGATGGCAGCGTCACGCGCAACGACCTGGGCGCCGACACCACCGGCAACACCCGTGCGCTGTACCTGACCGATACCCTGGAGCTGACGCCAGAGTGGTTGCTGACCATGGGCCTGCGTTACGACCACTTCGACACCAAGGTCAAGAGCCGTGCGCTGACCAAGGGCAAGCTGACCTACTTCAAGACCGAAGACACCAGCGAGTTCGTCACGGGCCAACTGGGCCTGACCTGGAAGCCTGCCGAGAACGGCAGCGTCTATGTGTCCTACGCCACCTCCGCCACCCCGGCGGGCGCCTGGCTCGGCGAAGGCTCGGACGGCAACCCGCTGCTGACCGCCACCACCCGCAGCGAGCTGAAGGCCGAAGAGACCACCAACTACGAAATCGGCACCAAGTGGGACTTGCTGCAAGAGCGACTGTCGCTGACCGCGGCGATCTTCCGCACCGAAAAAGACAACGCGCGGGTGCTGGTTGATGCCGATACCTACCAGAACGTCGGTAAGACCCGCGTAGACGGTTTGGAGCTGAGCGCCACCGGTAAACTCACCAACGACTGGCAAGTGTTTGCTGGCTACACCTACTTGGACGCCAAGCTGGTCGATGGCGGCGCGCAAAAGGTCGGCACGGCGATTATCGACGGCTACAACGACGGTAATCAGTTGCCCAACACGCCGAACAACAGCCTGACCCTGTGGACTACCTACAATGTCACGCCCAAGCTGACCATCGGCGGTGGCGCCTTCTATGTCGATGACGTGTTCGGCAACACCACCAACAGCGTGATGGTCGATTCCTACTGGCGCTATGACGCTATGGCCAGCTACAAGCTGACCAAGAACGTCGACTTGCAACTGAACGTGCAGAACCTCACCAACGAGGTCTACTACGACAAAGCCTACGGTGCGCACTATGCCAACCAGGCTGCCGGTCGCACGGCGTTGCTGACCACCAGCGTGCACTTCTGATAATGAAGTAAGCGCAAGCCCCGTTCATTGCAGTGAGCGGGGCTTTTGCGTAGCAAGGCATAATGCACGCGGTGCGGACTTGAGCGGCAAGACAAGGTGATCGATGTGGTGAAGAAATCGCTGTTCCAATTGCACTGGTTCTTTGGCATCACCGCTGGCCTGGTGCTGGCACTGATGGGCACCACCGGTGCCATCTGGTCGTTCCAGGAAGAACTGCTGCGCCTATTCAACGCCGAGGTGCTCAAGGTTCAGGTACGCCAAGAAGGCGTATTGCCGCCCGCCGAGCTGGTGCGCCGGGTCGAGGCCGCGCAGGGCGACAAGGTGTCGATGCTGTGGGTCGATACTCGCGAAGGCAACGCCGCGCGGGTCTTCTTTACCCCGCCGCCCGGCCAACGCCGCGGTGAACTGCGCTATGCCGATCCTTACACCGGCGAGCTCAAAGGTGAAGTCGCCGGACAAGACTTCTTCAACCTGATGCTCAACCTGCATAGGTTCCTGACCATTGGCGACACCGGTCGGCAGATTACCGGTGCCTGCACCCTGCTGCTGATTTTCTTCTGCCTTTCCGGCCTGTACCTGCGCTGGCCGCGCAAGGCACTGAACTGGCGGACCTGGCTGACCCTCGATTGGGCCAAGAAAGGCCGCGCCTTCAACTGGGACCTGCACGCGGTCGCCGGCACCTGGTGCCTACTGTTCTACCTGCTGTTCGCCCTGACTGGCTTGTTCTGGTCCTACGAGTGGTATCGCGACGGCCTGAACAGACTGCTGGCCGATGCCCCCGCTGCCGGCGAACAACACAAACGCGGCGAAGGCCGTGGCCGCCATGGCCCGCAGAAAGTCGACAATAACGCACCTCCCCTGGTGGTCGACTACGATGCCATCTGGAGCAACCTCAAGGATGCCGCCGGCCCAGGCCTGACCACCTACAACCTGCGCCTGCCGCCGGCCGGGGGCCAGCCGGCGACGCTGTTCTACCTGCTCGAAAACGCCGCGCATGAGCGCGCCTTGAACACCATTACCCTTGACCCCGCCACTGGCCAGATCACGCGCCTGGAGCGCTACGCCGACAAGTCGTTCAAGGCACAGTTGCTGCAAAGCGTGTATGCCTTGCATGTGGGCAGCTACTTCGGCTTGCCGGGGCGCATCATCGTCACCCTCGCCAGCCTGAGCATGCCGCTGTTCTTCGTCACCGGCTGGCTGCTGTACCTGGACCGCCGCCGCAAGAAGCGCCAGGTCTGTGCTGCCCGTGGCACTGTCGACAACGCTTCGAACGCGGCTGACAGCTGGTTGATCAGCTTTGCCAGCCAGAGCGGCTTTGCCGAGCAATTGGCCTGGCAGAGCGCAGGCCAATTGCAGGCCGCCGGCTTGTCCGTGCAAGTACGTGCCCTGGGTGAATTGGGCGAACAAGACCTGCGCCAGGCGCGCCGGGCCTTGTTCGTGGTCAGCACCTTCGGCGACGGCGAAGCGCCCGACAGCGCCCGCGCCTTCGAACGCAAAGTGCTCGGCCAAGCCTGGTCACTGGAGCACCTCGACTACGCTCTGCTCGCCCTCGGCGATCGCCAGTACCCGCACTTCTGCGGCTTCGCCCGGCGACTGCAAGCCTGGCTCGGCGAGCGCGGCGCCAGCAGCGCTTTCAGCGCAATCGAAGTCGACAACGCCGATCAGGCCGCCTTGCAGCAATGGCAACAAGCGCTGGGGCAATTGACCGGTGCGCAGCCGGTCAGCGCCTGGCAGCCGCCGAGCTTCGCTAACTGGACGCTGACCCGTCGCGAGCGACTCAACCCGGGCAGCCAAGGCCAACCGGTCTATCTGATTGGCCTGCAACCTGAGGCCCCGGCCAGCTGGCAAGCCGGTGACCTGGTAGACATCCTCCCGCGCAACGGCCAGGCACGGGTCGAGGCCTTCCTCAGCGGCCTGGGGCTGGACAGCGAAACGCGGGTGCAGCGCGATGGTCTGAGCGAGCCCCTCGCTCAGGCGCTTGCCAGCCGGCAACTGCCGGTCAGCCGCGAACACCTGGTGGGCCTGCATGCGCAGGCGCTGGTCGATGCCCTGGTGCCCATCGGCAGCCGTGAATACTCGATTGCCTCGATTGCCAGCGACGGCGTGCTGGAGCTGATCGTGCGCCAGGAGCGCCATGCCGATGGCAATCTTGGGTTGGGTTCGGGTTGGCTGACCGAGTACCTGCCGGTGCAAGGCAGCGTCAGTCTGCGGCTGCGCCGTAACAGTGGCTTCCACCTTCCTGAAGGACCGGCGCCGCTGATCCTGATTGGTAACGGCACCGGCTTGGCGGGCCTGCGCAGCTTGCTCAAGGCGCGGATCAGCGAGGGCGAGCAGCGTAACTGGTTGCTGTTTGGTGAGCGCAATCGAGCTTACGATCTGCTCTGTGCTGATGAGCTACAAGGCTGGCTGGACAGCGGCGATCTGCAACGGCTGGACCTGGCGTTTTCGCGCGATCAGGCAGAAAAAGTCTATGTCCAGGATGTGTTGCTGCAGCAGGCTCAAGCGCTGCGCCAGTGGTTGGCTGACGGCGCTTGTGTGTATGTCTGCGGCAGTTTGCAGGGGATGGCTGCGGGGGTGGATGCGGCGCTCAAGGGCATTCTGGGCGATGAGGCGGTGCAGCGGCTGGTGGAGGATGGGCGGTATCGGCGGGATGTGTATTGATCAAGGCATGAGGTAGCGCCCTGTGGCCCTATCGCGGGACAAGCCCGCTCCTACGATCGAGCAGGTCGTGCCGGAGCGGCGGTTCGCCGCTCCTGCATGCCCCGCGATAGAGCCGGCGCTGTCGAAAGATACGTTCAATCAATGCAATTCGAAGGTATCGGCATCCAGGTTCGCCGGAAAACGCGTGCGATAGGCCGCCAGATCCGCCGCGCGCAGTACCACGGGAAACACCCCGTCCGCCTCCCCGGCGTTCATCAGGCTTTCACCCTGGAAGTCCAGCACCTGGCTGTCCCCGGAATAGGCAAAGCCCTTGCCATCGGTGCCTACCCGGTTCACCGCCGCCACATAGCACAGGTTCTCGATCCCACGCGCCGGCAACAGTCGGTTCCAATGCTGGCGCCGCGCTGCCGGCCAGTTCGCGGTGTACAGCAACAGGTCGGTATCCTGGGCATCGCGGCTCCACACTGGGAAGCGCAGGTCGTAGCAGATCAGCGGGCGAATCCGCCAGCCCTTGAGCTCGAACTGCACCTGACGTTCACCCGGGGTGTAGTGCTTGTGCTCCCCTGCCATACGGAACAGATGGCGCTTGTCGTAATGCAGGATCTCGCCATCCGGGCGCGCCCACAGCAGTCGGTTGCGGTGGCTGCCATCGGCAGCCTGGATGATCACACTGCCGGTGATCACCGCCTCGATTTTCTTCGCCTGGGCCTTGAGCCACTTATAGGTCGGGCCGTGTTCAGGCTCGGCCAGGGCCTCGGACTCCATGGAAAAACCCGTGGTAAACATCTCCGGCAGGATCACCAGGTCGGCGCCACGCGCCTGCTCCAGCAACACCTCGAAATGTGCATAGTTGGCTTCGCGGTCGTGCCAGGCCAGGCTGGTCTGCACCAGGGCGATGTTCAGATTGGGCAATGCAGTCAGATCGCGCATAGTTTTTCCGCCGCCTGTCGCAGCGTCTCCTCACGTTTGGCAAAGCACAGGCGCACCAGGCGTTGCTCGGGGATAGGTCGCTGGTAGAACACCGACACCGGAATGGTCGCAACGCCGTGCTCACGGGTCAGCCACAGGGCCATGTCGACGTCGTTCAGGTCCGGGCGGATCTGCGAATAGTCCACCAGCTGGAAATAAGTACCCGGGGTACGGGTAAAGCTGAAACGCGAGGCCTGCAATAGGTTGCAGAACATGTCGCGTTTGGCCTGGTAGAAGCCTGGCAATTCATCGATATGCTCAGGGTGCTCGGCCATGAAGTCAGCCAGCGCGCATTGCAGGGGCGTTACCCCACAGAAGTTGACGTACTGGTGGACCTTGCGCAGCTCGGCGCTCAATGCTGGCGGGGCGATCACGTAGCCGGTCTTCCAACCGGTAACATGGTAGGTCTTGCCGAACGAGCTGATGACGAACGCGCGCGCATAGAGCTGCTCGTGGGCCAGGACACTGGCATGGCGTACGCCATCGTAGATCAGGTGTTCATACACCTCATCGCTGACCAGGTAGATGTCGCGCTCGGCAATCAGCTGGGCCAGCTGGTCGAGGTCTTCGCGGCTGATCAGCGCGCCGCTGGGGTTGTGCGGCGAGTTGAGGATGACCATGCGTGTGCGCGGGCTCAGTGCGTCGCTGAACTTCTGCCAGTCGATACGAAAATCGCCATCACTGAGCTGAACGTGGATGCAACGTCCGCCAGCCAGCTCCACCGAAGGCTCGTAGCTGTCGTAGGCAGGGTCGAACACGATCACTTCGTCACCGGCCTGGATCACCGCCTGGATAGCGCAGAAGATCGCCTCGGTGGCGCCGGGGGTGATGGTCACTTCCTGATCGGCATCGACTTTTACCCCGTACAGCCGGGCAACCTTGGCTGCTACCTGCTGGCGCAAAGCTGGCAGACCAGTCATCGGCGCGTACTGGTTGTGGCCGGCGGCCACGTGCCGGCCAACGGCATCAAGCAGCGCCTGCGGGCCGTTGAAGTCAGGGAAGCCTTGGGAAAGGTTCAGCGCACCGGTCTGGACTGCCAGTTGCGACATGGTGGTGAAGATGGTCGTGCCGACGTTCGGCAGTTTGCTGCGGATCATGGAGCCCTCTTTCCTGGGGTGTATCCGGCACGGGATGGAGTCCGAGCATAGCGGATCGAGCAGTCAGGAAAAAGGTTGAAACAATAAGGGAATGTATTGGCGCCGCTGCGCAGGCAAGCCCGCGCTCACAAGGGCCGCGCGAACTTCTGATCTACGCTGTTGCTGTGGGAGCGGGCTTGCCCGCGATGGGCCGCAAAGCGGCCCCAATTACGCGAAACGAGCTTACTTACGCTTGTCCTTGCGCTTCTTCTCGGCCTTCTTGTGGTGCGACATCAAGCGGCGCTTCTTGTTGACCTGGCGGTCGGTGAGGGTGTTCTTGTTACCCTCGTACGGGTTCTCGCCACCCTTGTACTCGATGCGAATCGGCGTACCGACCAGCTTGAGCACCCGGCGATAGGTGTTTTCCAGGTAACGCGAGTACGAGCGCGGGATCTTGTCGGTCTGGTTGCCGTGGATGACGATCAGCGGCGGGTTGGCACCACCGAGGTGGGCATAACGCAGCTTGATCCGACGACCATTGACCAGCGGCGGCTGGTGCTCGCTGACCGCGTCTTCAAGGATTTGGGTCAGGCGGCTGGTCGGCCAACGGGTGACCGCCGACTTGAACGCGGCCTGCACCGACTTGTACAGGTTGCCCACGCCCGTGCCATGCAGCGCGGAGATGAAGTGAATATCGGCGAAGTCGACGAAGAACAGCCGGCGCTCAAGCTCAGTCTTGACGTAGTCACGCTCGCCCGGCTGCATGCCATCCCACTTGTTCAGGGCGATGACGATGGCGCGACCAGCTTCCAGGGCAAAGCCCAGCAGGTTCAGGTCGTGGTCGACCACCCCTTCGCGGGCGTCCATGACGAAGATCACCACGTTGGCGTCCTTGATCGCCTGCAGCGTCTTGACCACCGAGAACTTCTCGACTTCTTCATGGATCTTGCCGCGCTTACGCACCCCGGCGGTGTCAATGAAGGTGTACTTCTCGCCATCGCGCTCGAACGGGATGTAGATACTGTCGCGGGTGGTGCCCGGCTGGTCGTAGACCACCACACGCTCCTCGCCGAGCATGCGGTTGACCAGGGTCGACTTGCCGACGTTAGGGCGGCCGATGATGGCGATCTTGATGCCATCCTTCTCGCTTGGGCCAGGGATGCGCACGGCCTCTTCGCCTTGGGCCACGTCCTGGTCGAGCGCTTCCTCTTCCTGGTCACGCGGAATATGGCCGAGCACAGACTCCATCAGGGCGTTGATGCCACGGCCCTGGGAGCCGGCCACCGGAATCGCATTGCCCATGCCCAGCGGCGAGAACTCGGCGCGGGCCACATCGGCATCGATGTTGTCGATCTTGTTGGCAACCAGGATGGCCGACTTGTTGCGCTTGCGCAGGTGCTCGGCAATCATCTGGTCAGCGGCGGTCATGCCGGCGCGGGCGTCGACCAGGAACAGCACATAATCGGCTTCTTCGATGGCCATCAGCGACTGCTCGGCCATCTTCTCGTCCATGCCGACTTCATCACCGGTGATACCACCGGTGTCGATCAGGATGTACGAACGACCCTGCCACATGGCGTCGCCATACTGGCGGTCACGGGTCAGGCCCGACAGGTCGCCAACGATGGCGTCACGGGTTTTGGTCAAACGGTTGAACATGGTGGACTTGCCGACGTTCGGCCGCCCCACCAGGGCGATTACGGGAACCATACGGCTCTCCACTCGTGAATTCTTGAAAATGCAAAGGCCGCTGCGAAGCAGCGGCCGGAGTTCGTGCGGCGCTTCGTGCGCCGCGGCTCGAGGCCGGCAAGGCCTCAAGCATAGCTTCAGCGGATGGTCAGTGCCTGGAGCTTGCCGCTGTTGCCGAAGACATAGATGGTGTCACCGACCACCAGAGGGCGGGCGCGCAGACCATCACTGTCGATACGCTCACGGCCAACGAAGCGACCATCGACCTGGCTGAGCAGGTGCAGGTAGCCTTCGAAGTCACCGACAGCGACGTAGCTGGAGAACACTTCCGGCGCCGACAGCTGACGGCGAGCCATGGAATCGTTGCTCCACAGGGCGCTGGAGGAGCGCTCGTCAACGCCTTCTACGGTACCCGAGGCCTCGCTGACGTAAACGTTGCCAAAGCCCTGGGCGACACCCACGTAGCTGGAGGCATCACGCTGCCACAGTACCCGGCCGCTTTCCAGATCCAGGCCCGCAACGCGGCCCTGGTAGGTGCTGACGTACAGGGTACCACCAGACAGCAGCAGACCGCCGTCGATATCCACTACCCGGTCCAGCTCCGAACGGCCTTGCGGGATGGCTACGCGGCTTTCCCACACAGGCACGCCGTTCTGGGTATCCACGGCAATGACCTTACCGGTCGACAGGCCAGCGATGGCCAGGCGATTGGTCACGATCGGTGCACCGGTACCACGCAGGGTCAGTACCGCCGGGGTGCTTTCGTAAATCCAGCGACGATCACCCGTGGCGGCATCGAGGCCGATCAGGCGGTCGTCCTGGGTCTGCACCACCACAACGTCACCGTTGTTGGCAGGCGGCGCCAGCACTTCACTGGTGACGCGGGAGCGCCAGCGCTCCTCACCGGTGCTGCTGTCCAGGGCAATCACTTCACCTTTGAGGGTGCCGAGCATGACCAGGCCGTAGCCTACGCCGACAGCGCCGGAAACCGGCAGCTCCAGATCCTTCTTCCACACAACGTCGCCGTTGACGCGGTCCAGGGCCATCACCAAGCCGTTGACGTCAGAGGCGTAGATACGGTCGTTCTCGATGGCCGGGACCAGGGTGTTGTAGGTCTCACCCTGACCGTCACCGATCGAACGGCTCCACTGCTTCTTGAGCACCACTTCTTCGGTGAACTTGGTCAGCTCGGCCGGAGGCAGTTCCTTCTTGCTGTTGCTGCTGCAACCCGCGGCCAGTACGGCCAGGGTCAGCACTGCTGCTTGTTTCCAACCGATCACGTCAAGCGTCCCCTTTGGCCAGGTCGTCCAGCTTCAGTTGCAGGCCACCGACCGCTGCTTCATCAGACAGCGCGGCCTTGGCTTTTTCGTATGCATTGTGGGCGTCACCGGCACGACCGAGCTGTACCAGCAGGTCGCCCTTGAGCTCTTCGCGGCTGGCCTGGAAGGCTTTGTCAGCATCGCCGTCAAGCAGCTTGAGGGCGTCTTCAGCCTTGTCCTGGGCAGCCAGGACACGCGCCAGACGCTGGCGCGCTATTTCGCCCAGGGTGGCATCGGCCGGTTTGTCCAGCACGCTCTTGAGTTCGCTGGCAGCATCGTCGAGCTTACCGCTATCGACCGCCACTTTAGCCACGAACAGGCTGCCGTATTGGGCATAGGCGGTGCCAGCGAATTCGCTCTTGAGCTTGCCGGCCAGTTCCGCGACCTTGGCCGCATCAGGTTGGCCAGTTGGCGTCAGGCTGGTTTCCAGCAGGTTCTGGTACAACACAGACGCGCCCTGCGACTGGTTATTCTGGTACTTGTGCCAGGCCTGCCAGCCCATTACCAAGGCAGCAGCCAGCAGGGCGCCGGTCAGCAGCGGCTTGCCGTTGCGGTCCCACCAGTCCTTGACCGCAACCAGGCCATCATCATCGGTACTCGACACCCCAATACTCCTATTCAGCAATTCGGCTGTTTGACTGCTTACGCTTGCGCGAGAGCAGCTTGCAGGTGCTCGGCCAGAGCATCCCAGGCAATGTTCTGTTGTTCGCCCTGGCCACGCAGGGGCTTGAAACCTACCACTTGTTGCGCCAGTTCGTCGTCACCCATGATCAGGGCGAACAGCGCGCCGCTCTTGTCGGCTTTCTTGAACTGGCTCTTGAAGCTGCCGCCACCGGCGTTGACCGCCAGGCGCAGGCCGGGCACTTGGTCACGCAGGGTTTCGGAGAGCTTCAGGCCCGCCAGCTCCGCCTGCTCGCCAAAGGCGCACAGGTACAGGTCGATCTGGCGGCTGATCGACTCGGGCACCTTGCCCAGTGTCTCGAGCAGCAGGATCAAGCGTTCGATACCCATGGCAAAGCCCACACCCGGGGTCGGCTTGCCGCCCATCTGCTCGACTAGGCCATCGTAGCGACCACCGGCACAGACAGTGCCCTGGGCGCCGAGCTTGTCGGTGACCCACTCGAACACGGTCTTGCTGTAGTAGTCCAGGCCACGCACCAGCTTGGTGTTGATCACGAACGGGATACCGGCAGCGTCCAGGCGGGCCTTGAGGCCCTCGAAGTGCAGGCGCGATTCTTCGTCCAGGTAATCTTCCAGCTTCGGCGCACCGACCAGCACCGCTTGGGTGCCTTGGTCCTTGCTGTCGAGGATGCGCAGCGGGTTGCTTTTAAGGCGGCGCTGGCTGTCTTCGTCGAGCTGCTCCAGGCGCGCCGAGAGAAACTCGACCAGCGCGTCACGGTAGCGGGCACGGGCTTCGCTGGTACCCAGGCTATTGAGTTCAAGCTTGACTGCGTCCTGGATGCCCAATTGGCCCCACAGGCGCCAGGTGAGCATGATCAGCTCGGCGTCGATGTCCGGGCCGTCAAGGTTGAACACTTCCACGCCAATCTGGTGGAACTGGCGGTAGCGGCCTTTCTGCGGGCGCTCGTGGCGGAACATCTGGCCGATGTACCAAAGCTTCTGCACCTGGCCATTGCCCGTGATGCCATGCTCGAGCACTGCACGTACACAGGCGGCGGTGCCTTCGGGACGCAGGGTCAGCGAATCGCCGTTGCGGTCCTCGAAGGTGTACATCTCTTTTTCGACGATGTCGGTGACTTCACCGATCGAGCGCTTGAACAGCTCGGTGAACTCGACGATCGGCGTGCGGATCTGGCTGTAGCCGTAACCATCCAGCAGGCCGGCCACGGTGCCCTCGAAGTAGCGCCACAGCGGCGACTGCTCAGGCAGGATGTCGTTCATGCCACGGATGGCTTGCAGCGATTTGCTCACGAAAAGTCCTTACCAATCTGTGTTTCAGCCACGGGCGATCAGCGCCGCATCGGCCTCGACCTTTTCGGCCGCTTTCTGGCGGATGAGCTTTTCCAGTTCATCGACCAAGTTGTCATTGTTCAGCTTCTGCGCAGGCTTGCCGTCGATGTAGACCAGGTTCGGCGTACCGCCGGTCAGGCCCACATGCGACTCCTTGGCCTCACCCGGGCCGTTGACCACGCAGCCGATCACGGCCACATCCAACGGCACCAGCAGGTCTTCCAGGCGCGTTTCCAGCTCGTTCATGGTCTTGACCACATCGAAGTTCTGCCGCGAGCAGCTCGGGCAGGCGATGAAGTTGATGCCACGCGAACGCAGGTGCAGCGACTTGAGGATGTCGTAGCCGACCTTCACTTCTTCAACAGGGTCTGCGGCCAGGGAAATACGAATCGTATCGCCAATGCCTTCGGCCAGCAGCATACCGATGCCGACGGCGGATTTCACTGTCCCCGAACGCAGGCCACCCGCTTCGGTGATGCCCAGGTGCAGCGGTTGGACGATCTGCCGGGCCAGCTGGCGGTAGGCTTCGACGGCCATGAACACGTCGGATGCCTTGACGCTGACCTTGTAGTCCTGGAAATCCAGGCGGTCGAGGTGCTCGACATGGCGCAACGCCGACTCGACCAGCGCGGCTGGGGTCGGTTCGCCGTACTTCTTCTGCAGGTCCTTTTCCAGGGAGCCGGCGTTGACGCCGATGCGGATCGGGATACCACGATCACGCGCAGCATCGACCACCGCGCGTACGCGGTCTTCGCGGCCGATGTTGCCAGGGTTGATGCGCAGGCAGTCGACACCCAGTTCAGCCACACGCAGGGCGATCTTGTAGTCGAAGTGGATATCGGCCACCAGCGGCACGCTGACCAGCTGCTTGATGCGGCCGAAGGCTTCGGCGGCGTCCATGTCCGGTACCGAGACACGGACGATGTCGACGCCAGCATCGACCAGGCGCTGGATCTGCCCGACCGTGGCGGCGACGTCATTGGTGTCGGTGTTGGTCATGCTCTGCACCGCGATGGGCGCATCGCCGCCCACCGGCACATTGCCGACCCAGATTTTCCGGGATTCGCGACGTTTGATCGGAGATTCGCCGTGCATGACTTACTGTCCCAACTTCAGGCGAGCGGTTTCGCCACTGGTGAACGGTGCAACGTCGACGGCCTGGCCGTTGTAGCTGACCTGGGCGCCACGGGCAAAGCCCAGGCGTACCGCGAACGGCGGCTTGCCGGTCAGTTCCAGGCTGTCACCCTTGCGCTTGATGGCGCTGAACAGCACCTTGCCGTTGCCGTCGGAGACTTGAGTCCAGCAATCGGCGGTGAATTGAATTGCAACCTTGGCGCTGCCGGCTGGGGCCGGGGCGGCAGGTTCGGCGGCGCTAGCCGGCACGCTGGCGGCCGGGGTAGCAGCTGCTGCTACTGGCGCTACTGGCGCGACCGGTGCAGCTGCAGGAGCCTGTGCCGCAGCGGCCGGGGCTGCCGGCGCTGGGGTGCTGGCAGCAGCCGCGGGCGTGGCCGGCGCAGTAGCTTCTTCATTGGCGGAGCCGCTGGTCTCGCCAGCAGGTGCCTGCTCTAGCGCCAATGGCTCGGTTTGCGGCTGCTGGCCTTCGCTGACGGCTTGGTCTTCTGGCTCGTCCAACGGGTGAATCTGCGTGGTGCCGTCGGCGCTTTCGACTTCAACGTGCTCCAGGGCGATCTTGGCCAAGTCCTTGCCGCGCAGGCTGGTCTGGTCTTGCCACCAGAAAAAGCCACCGCCGACCACGGCCACCAGCAACAGCAGACTGACACCGCGCAGGATGTTGTGCGACAAGCGCACCGGCTCTTCGATACGGCCCAGCGCATGCACTTGGCTGCCTTGGGCATGGGTACCGGTGATCTGGTCGAAGGCGGCCACCAGCGGGGCTTGGTCCATGTCCATCAGCTTGGCATAGGCACGGATGTAACCACGGGCGAAGGTGTGCCCTGGCAGCTTGTCGAAGGCGCCGGATTCCAGGTTGTTCAGCGAACTCAAGGTCAGGTTGAGCTTGCGGGCTACCTCGGCTTGCGACCAATCGCGGTTTTCGCGGGCCTGGCGCAAGATCTCACCGGGGTGCTGGTGAGACGCTGCTGCTACTTCGGGATGAGCGGCTTTCATCGTTGCTCCGACAGGTATTGCTGATATTCCGGCGTACCGGGATAAAGTCGTTGTAATTGCTGGCCCAGTTCAGCCACCACGGCCGGTTCAGCGAACACCCGCGCCAGGCGGCTACCCAGCAGCAGGCTGCGGGCTTGCGGGTCGCTCAGCTGGCTGAAACGATCGTAGTAATCACGGGCCGGCACATAATGCCTGTTTTCGTAGGACAACTCAGCCATTTCCAGCAACGCCCTGGGTTGCCGTGGGTTGAGTTGCAGGGCTTTTTCCAAATACTCGCGCGCTTGCTCTGGACGCCCTAGCTTCATGGCGGTCAGGCCAAGGTTTTCAAAGACTCGCGAGCGCTCAGGATACAGGGTATCGGCGCCGGCCTGGCGAAAGACCTGCTCGGCCTGACTAAAACGCCCCTGAGCATATAGGAAACTGCCGTAGTTGTTGCGAATCCGCGTGTCATTGGCGCGCTGCGCCAAGGCCTGGCGAAAATGCTCTTCGGCCAGGGCGGGTTCGCCTTGCGCCTGGAACACCAAGGCCAGGGCGGCATGGGCGTCGGCATCGCGGTCATTCAGGGCCAGGGCTTTGGCCAGCGGCGCCTTGGCCTGCTCGGTCAAACCTTGTTGCAAATAACCCAGGCCCAACTGTACATAAGCCCGCCCCGCCTCGACCCGACCTTGATGGCTGGCCAGCGGATCGCCGGCGCCGCCGGACACGCAGCCGGCCAGCAGCAACAGCGTCAGGATCGACAGCGCGGCGCGCAGGGTCATTGGCAGGTTCTCGGTCAGTGGCGCGCGGCGCTATCTTGCGTCTGTACGTCGTCGTTGAGCTGACGCACGGCAATGTAGCGCTCACTGCGGCGGGTGCGGTCCATCACCTGGCCAACCAGCTGACCACAGGCGGCGTCGATATCTTCGCCACGGGTGGTGCGGGTGGTGACGTTGAAACCACCGTGATGCAGCATGTCCTGGAAGCGGCGGATGGCGTTGTTGCTCGGCCGCTCGTAACCGGAATGCGGGAATGGGTTGAACGGGATCAGGTTGATCTTGCACGGCACATCGCGCAGCAGTTCGATCATCTGCGCCGCGTGTTCCGGCTGGTCGTTGACGTCCTTGAGCAGGGTGTACTCGACGGTCAGTACGCGCTTGCCACCCAGGGTGGCCATGTAGCCCATGCACGACTCGAGCAGCACCTTGAGCGGGTACTTCTTGTTGATCGGTACCAACTTGTTACGCAGTTCGTCGTTCGGCGCGTGCAGCGACAGCGCCAGGGAAACGTCGATGTGCTTGGCCAGTTCGTCGATCATCGGCACAACGCCGGAAGTCGACAAGGTGACGCGACGCTTGGAAATGCCATAGCCCAGATCATCCATCATGATCTTCATGGCGGCGATGACATTGTCGAAATTGAGCAACGGCTCGCCCATGCCCATCATCACCACGTTGGTAATGGCGCGGTCGACTTTGGCCGGGACGGTTCCGAAGGATTTGTTCGCAAGCCACACCTGGCCAATGACTTCGGCGGCGGTGAGGTTGCTATTGAAGCCTTGCTTGCCGGTGGAGCAGAAACTGCAGTCCAGGGCGCAGCCGGCTTGGGACGAAACGCAGAGGGTACCGCGGTCGTCGGTGGGGATGTAGACGGTCTCGACGCAGCTGCCGGAGGCAACGCGGATCACCCATTTACGGGTGCCGTCGGCGGAAATGTCTTCACTGACCACTTCCGGAGGCCGAATCTCGGCAACAGCCTCGAGCTTTTCGCGCAAGGCCTTGCCGACATTGGTCATGGCGGCGAAATCATCGACGCCAAAATGGTGAATCCATTTCATTACTTGACCGGCACGGAAGCGCTTCTCCCCAATCGAGTCGAAGAACTGTTCCATTTCCGGCTGGGTCAGACCCAACAGGTTGATTTTGCCAGTAGATGTCGTCATGGATTCACCCTCACCCGTAAGCTTTCGCTTAGCGAGTGGTTACCTCGGTAGCAGCGAAGAAGTAAGCGATTTCGCGAGCAGCGGCAGCTTCGGAGTCCGAACCGTGAACGGCGTTGGCGTCGATCGACTCAGCGAAGTCAGCACGGATGGTGCCGGCAGCAGCTTCTTTAGGGTTGGTAGCGCCCATCAGCTCGCGGTTCAGAGCGATGGCGTTTTCGCCTTCCAGAACCTGAACGACAACTGGACCGGAAGTCATGAAGGCAACCAGGTCACCGAAGAAACCGCGCTCGCTGTGCTCAGCGTAGAAGCCTTCAGCTTCGGCTTTGGACAGTTGCTTGATTTTCGAAGCAACGATTTTCAGGCCAGCGTCTTCGAAGCGAGTGGTGATCTTGCCGATGACGTTCTTGGCAACTGCGTCAGGCTTGATGATCGAGAAAGTACGTTGAACAGCCATGGTAACTCCAGAAAATTGAGTGTTGCGAAAAATTAAACCCGCGAATTATACGCGGGTTCCAGGGGATTGCCTAACCTGCAGATAACGCTCAGTCGGCTTCTTCGATCCAAGCCGCCTGGATGGCCTCGAGCACTTTCTCACCGCCGCGTGACGGATCGTCGCTAAATTCTGGCAGGGCCAGTACCCAACGGTGCAGATCGACGAAATTTACATAACGAGGATCGACCTCAGGCTTGCTTTCTGCAAGCTGGATGGCGATCTCAAGTACATCAACCCATTTCAGACTCATGCCAGCCTCCAGACTCAGTGCGGCGCTTCAGCGGCGTGGTTGAGCGAATATTTGGGGATTTCGATGGTCAGGTCTTCATCACCGACCACTACCTGGCAACCCAGGCGCGACTGTGCTTCCAGGCCCCAGGCCTTGTCCAGCATGTCTTCTTCGAGCTCGTCGGCTTCTTCCAGCGAGTCGAAGCCCTGGCGCACGATGCAGTGGCAGGTGGTGCAGGCCTTGACGCCGCCGCAGGCGCTTTCCATCTCGATATGGTGCTCGTGAGCCAGCTCGAGGATGTTGGTGCCAGCCGGCACCTCGACCACCAGGCCCTCCGGGCAGAACTTCTCGTGCGGCAGGAATTTCACCTGGGGCATCGGTTACTCCTCGATCTCATTCAGGTTGCGCCCGGCCAGTGCGGCTTTGACCGTCGAATCAAGGCGACGGGCGGCAAATGCATCGGTCACCTGCGACAGAATCTTGGTCTGTTGCTCGATGGCAGGGCCATCGGTGCCGGCCAGCAAATCACGTAGTTGTTGCATCTGGAAGGCAATAGCCTCGCGCTCTTCGGCGCTTAGCAGGCGCTCGCCATCGGCGTCCAATGCGCCCTGCACCGCTTCGAGCAGGCGTTCGCCGTCGACCTGGTGCTCACGCAGCTGACGCGCCTGCTTGTCGGAACCTGCGTGCTCGAAGGAGTCCTTGAGCATGCGGGCGATCTCTCCGTCGGTCAGGCCGTACGACGGCTTGACCTGAATGCTCGACTCCACGCCAGAGCCCAGCTCGCGGGCGGCTACGCTGAGCAGCCCGTCGGCGTCGACCTGGAAGGTCACGCGGATTTTCGCCGCGCCCGCCACCATTGCCGGAATGCCGCGCAACTCGAAGCGAGCCAGGGAGCGGCAGTCGCTGATCAGCTCGCGCTCACCCTGCAGGACGTGGATCATCATGGCCGACTGGCCATCTTTATAAGTGGTGAACTCTTGCGCGCGGGCCACAGGGATCGTGGTGTTGCGCGGGATCACCTTCTCCATCAGGCCGCCCATGGTCTCAAGACCGAGCGACAGCGGGATGACGTCCAGCAGCAACAGCTCGCCGCCTTCGCGACGGTTACCCGCCAGGGTGTCGGCCTGGATCGCGGCGCCGATGGCGACCACCTGATCGGGGTCGATCGACGTCAGCGGGGTACGGCCGAATAGCGTACCGACTGCTTCGCGCACACGCGGAACGCGGGTCGAACCACCCACCATGACCACCGCCCCGACCTCTTCGAGTTCGATGCCGCTGTCGCGCACGGCGCGCCGGCAAGCCTTGAGGCTGCGGGCGATCATTGGCTCGATCATCGCTTCGAAGGCCGCCCGGCTCAGCTCGCCCTGCCAGGCGCCGTGCTGAACGCTAACGACGTCGGCGTCAGTCAGGGCTTCCTTGGCGGCGCAAGCAGTCTGCAGCAGCAAGCGCTGGGTAGCGGGGTCGAGGTCAGCGGACAAACCCGCCTGCTCGATGATCCAGCCAGCAATCGCATGATCGAAATCGTCACCACCCAGGGCCGTATCGCCCCCAGTGGCCAGCACTTCGAAGACGCCAGCGGTAAGACGCAGGATAGAAATATCGAACGTACCGCCACCCAAATCGAAGATCGCCACCACGCCTTCGGCGTTTTGGTCCAGACCATACGCCACGGCAGCAGCGGTCGGCTCGTTGAGCAGGCGCAGAACGTTGAGCCCGGCCAGTTTGGCGGCATCTTTGGTGGCTTGGCGCTGGGCGTCGTCGAAGTAGGCCGGGACAGTAATCACCGCCCCTACCAGGTCGCCACCCAGGGTCTGCTCAGCACGCTGGCGCAGCACCTTGAGGATATCGGCAGACACTTCCACCGGGCTCTTTGGCCCTTGGACCGTGTCGATGAACGGCATATGCGACTCGCCGCCCACAAAGCGGTAAGGCAGCTGTTCGCCAAGTTGCTTGACGTCTGCCAGGCCACGACCCATCAGGCGCTTGACCGACAAGATAGTATTGAGCGGGTCGCTGGAGGCAGCGTCGCGCGCAGCCTGGCCGACTTCAATGCGGCCATCGAGGTAGCGCACGGCGGACGGCAGGATGACACTGCCCTGCGCGTCGGGCAGCGGCTCGCTCAGGCCACTGCGCAAGGCGGCAACCAGAGAATTGGTGGTACCCAGGTCGATCCCCACCGCCAGGCGGCGCTGGTGCGGCTGTGGGCTCTGACCGGGTTCGGCGATCTGCAGTAGGGCCATGCTTATCTAGATACCTTAGGCGTCGTCACGGCAACGCCGGGTTAATCGTCGAGGCGCTCTTCCAACTGGCGCACTTCTTGGGCGAGCTTGTCGAGGAACTGCATGCGGCGCATCAGGCGCTCGGCCTGTTCACGCTGCGCAGCATCATCCCAGCAGGCGGCGAAATCCTCGTTGAGCGTGTCTTGGGCAGCCTTGAGGCGCTTCTTGAACACCGCGACACCGTCCAGATCGTCCAGCTCTTCGAGCTCCTCACGCAGCTCCATTTGCTGCAACAGGAAGTCCGGGTCATGCACGGTGACTTCCTGCGGCACTTCATGGCCACTGATGGCCAGCAGATAGCGGGCACGCCGCGGGGCGCTGCGCAGGGTCTGGTAGGCGTCGTTCAACGCTGCCGAGTTTTCCAGGGCAATGCGCTGTTCACGTTCGGAGGCATCGGCGAAACGGTCCGGATGGACCTCGCGGGCCAGCTCGCGGTAGCGAACGGCCAGCTTGTCGAGGTCCAGACGAAAGCCCGGCTTGAGGTCAAACAGAGCGAAATGGCAAGGAGTACCCACGTCAAGCCTCAGACATTGAAGCTTTCGCCGCAGCCACACTCACCGCGCACGTTGGGGTTGTTGAACTTGAAGCCTTCGTTCAACCCTTCCTTGACGAAGTCGAGCTCGGTACCGTCGAGGTAGACCAGGCTTTTTGGGTCGATGATGACCTTCACGCCGTGGTTCTCGAACACCTGATCTTCAGACGCCACTTCGTCGACGAACTCCAGCACGTAGGCCAGGCCCGAGCAACCGGTGGTGCGCACGGCCAGGCGAATGCCCTCACCCTTGCCGCGCCCGTCGAGGGAACGCCGCACGTGGTTGGCGGCGGCTTCTGTCATGCTGATAGCCATCGGAGCTCCTTTGCTTAGCTGTGCTTACCGTTGAGTCTTGCGACTCAGATCAAGCCTTTCTTCTGCTTGTAGTCGCGTACGGCCGCCTTGATGGCGTCTTCGGCGAGTACCGAGCAGTGGATCTTGACCGGCGGCAGCGCGAGTTCCTCAGCCAGCTGGGTGTTCTTGATGGTTTCGGCTTCGTCCAGGGTCTTGCCCTTCATCCACTCGGTGGCGAGGGAGCTGGAGGCGATGGCCGAACCGCAGCCATAGGTCTTGAACTTGGCGTCTTCGATGACGCCCTGCTCGTTGACCTTGATCTGCAGACGCATCACGTCACCGCAGGCCGGGGCGCCGACCATGCCGGTGCCGACATCCGGATCGTCGGCGTTCATCTTGCCGACGTTGCGCGGGTTTTCGTAGTGGTCGATGACCTTTTCACTGTATGCCATGGTGCAATTCCTTCCTCATCAGGGAGCCGCTCTTGCCGGCGACTGCTTAGTGGGCGGCCCACTCGATCTTGGAGATGTCGACGCCGTCTTTGTACATGTCCCACAGCGGCGAGAGCTCACGCAGCTTGTTGACTGCCTTGCAGACTTCCTGCGCGGCGTAGTCGACTTCTTCTTCAGTGGTGAAGCGGCCGAAGGAGAAGCGGATCGAGCTGTGTGCCAGCTCGTCGTTACGGCCCAGAGCGCGCAGTACATAAGACGGCTCGAGCGAAGCGGAGGTGCAGGCGGAACCCGACGATACCGCGATGTCCTTGAGCGACATCAGCAGCGACTCGCCTTCAACGTAGTTGAAGCTCAGGTTCAGGTTGTGCGGCACGCGGGCAGTCTGGCTGCCGTTGACGTAGAGCTCTTCGAGGTCCGAGACCTGCTTGAAGAAGCGGTCGCTCAGGGCCTTGATGCGGACGTTCTCGCTGGCCATTTCCTGCTTGGCAATGGCAAACGCCTCGCCCATGCCGACGATCTGGTGGGTTGGCAGGGTGCCCGAACGCATACCGCGCTCATGGCCACCGCCGTGAATGATGGCTTCCAGGCGAACCCGTGGCTTGCGGCTGACGTACAGCGCGCCGATGCCTTTCGGGCCGTAGACCTTGTGGGCCGAGAACGACATCAGGTCGACCTTGAGTTTCTGCAGGTCGATTTCGACCTTGCCAGCCGACTGGGCGGCGTCGACATGGAACAGCACGCCGCGCGAACGGGTCAGTTCACCGATGGCGGCGATGTCGTTGATCGAGCCGACTTCGTTGTTGACGTGCATCAGCGAGACCAGGATGGTGTCGTCGCGCAGCACCGCCTCGACCTGGGCCGGGGTGACGATGCCGTCTTCGCCTGGCTCGAGGTAGGTGACTTCGAAACCTTCACGCTCGAGCTGGCGAGCGGTATCCAGGACCGCCTTGTGCTCGATCTTGGAGGTGATGATGTGCTTGCCCTTGGTCTGATAGAAGTGCGCAACACCCTTCAGCGCCAGGTTGTCGGACTCGGTAGCACCGCTGGTCCAGACGATCTCGCGCGGGTCGGCGTTGATCAGCTCGGCTACTTGGCGACGGCCGTTCTCCACCGCTTCCTCGGCGCGCCAGCCGAACACGTGGGAGCGCGAAGCCGGGTTACCGAAGTTTCCGTCGACCAGCAGGCAGTCGGCCATCTTCTGAGCCACACGTGGGTCGACCGGGGTGGTCGCGGAGTAATCGAGGTAGATCGGCAACTTCATTGAGTATCTCCTATCAGGCGTTGGCGTCGCTCGTCGTCACGGTTCAGTCGACGGCGGACGTCTCAATCTTGTCCAGCTGGGCGGATCGGCCTGCGACACGGCGCAGGTCCTGGCGTTGGGCGACTTCTTGCACCTCACGGCGCATCACGAGGTCGGCCAGGCTGATGCCACTGAGGAATTCATGGATCTGCTGGCTGAGGTCGCACCACAAGTGGTGAGTCAGGCAGGTGTCACCGGCATGGCAATCCCCCAGGCCCTGGCAGCGGGTGGCATCGACCGATTCATTGACCGCATCGATGACCTGGGCCACCTGGATGGTTTCCATGCCCCGCGACAGCTGGTAGCCACCGCCTGGCCCGCGCACGCTGGAAACCAGGCTGCTACGGCGCAGCTTGGCGAACAGCTGTTCCAGATAAGAGAGGGAAATGCCCTGGCGCTCGGAAATGTCGGCCAAAGACACCGGCCCATGCTGCGCGTGCAGTGCCAGGTCAAGCATGGCGGTCACGGCGTATCGGCCTTTGGTAGTCAGTCGCATGGCGTATGGGTACCACGGGAGTTACAAGATGTGAGCGAGTATGCGATTCCCGAGCATTTAAGTCAACTATAAGACCTACTGCTTTAGTCGGGTTTGCATCTGGGAGGCGGGCGCGAGTGTAGCAGACATGGGGCGTGATCACACGCCCCAGATGACGAACTGATGTCAATGCGGCTGGGTGTCGCCCTGCGCGGCTTGCTTGGCGTCGGCCGGCTTGGCCTCGCCCTGAGTCAGCTCGACGAAGTCTTCTTCAGGCAAAGCCGGCAGTTCCTTGCCACAGTAGTCGCTACCCAGGTTGGTCAGGGCGCCACACATGCCCTCCAGGCGCTCGTCGACGGCCTGCAGATGATCGAGCATCTGGCCAATCGCTCGCGCCACCGGATCGGGCATGTCGCCACTGACGCCATAGGCATCAAAGCCGATTTTCTCGGCCATGGCCTTGCGCTTGGCCTCGACTTCGCTGTCTTCGGTCTTGACGATGATGCGCCCTGGGATACCCACCGCCGTGGCGCCTGGCGGCACTTCCTTGGTGACCACGGCGTTGGAGCCGATCTTGGCCCCGGCACCGACGGTAAACGGGCCCAGCACCTTGGCGCCGGCACCGACTACCACGCCGTTCTCCAAGGTGGGGTGGCGCTTGCCTTTATTCCAGCTGGTGCCGCCCAGAGTCACGCCTTGGTACAGGGTGACGTCGTCACCGATCTCGGCAGTCTCGCCAATGACGATACCCATGCCGTGGTCGATGAAGAAGCGCCTACCGATGGTCGCGCCGGGATGGATCTCGATACCGGTCATCCAGCGACCGAAGTTCGACACCAGCCGAGCCAGCCATTTGAAGTCACGAAGCCACAGGGCATGACCGAGACGGTGCAGCCAGATGGCGTGCATCCCCGGGTAGCAGGTCAGCACCTCGAAGGCGTTGCGCGCTGCCGGGTCACGATGAAATACGCTTTGGATATCTTCACGCAGACGTTCAAACATCTTTCAGTCCTTCCGCTTATGCGGCTCGCCTCGGGCGACCTTCTGGGTCTCGGTGAGGATGCCGCGCAAAATGCTCATTTCCGAACGATCGACCGCACTACGCCCATACAACCGGCGCAGACGCGCCATCAGGTGCTTGGGCTTCTCGGGATCGAGGAACGCGATATCCACCAGGGTTTTTTCCAGGTGGTCGTAGAAGCGCTCCATTTCGTCCAGGGTCGCCAGCTCGCCGGCGTCCGCTTTCTCGACTTTCGCCGGTGCGCCCTGCTCGGTCAGCCAGGCCATGCGCACCTCGTAGGCGAGCACCTGGACAGCGGCAGCAAGGTTCAGCGAGCTGAAGTCGGGGTTCGAGGGAATGTGCACGTGGAAGTGACATCGCTGCAGTTCGTCGTTGGTCAAGCCGGCATGCTCGCGCCCGAACACCAGGGCGATTTCCTCACCGGTAGCGGCCCGCTCTACGGCCTTGGCGCCGCACTCACGCGGGTCGAGCATGGGCCAGGGCAGGCTGCGGTCACGGGCACTGGTGCCGATCGCCAGGCTGCAACCGACCAGCGCCTCTTCCAGCGAGCCGACCACTTGGGCGCCATCGAGCACATCGTCGGCGCCGGAGGCACGGGCGCTGGCGTCGGCAGCGGGAAAGTCCAGTGGCTGAACCAGCACCAGGCGCGACAAGCCCATGTTTTTCATGGCACGAGCAGCGCCGCCGATGTTGCCGGGGTGGCTGGTATTGACCAGAACAACACGAATATTCTGCAGCAAGGTGTGTGCTCATAGATGCGATTGAAGGGGGTATTGATCTTACAGAACCGACCAGCGTAACGCCACGAAAGCAAATGTCACACTTCTGCCGCAGGAGTTTTCTGCTAGAATGTGCGGCTTTCTTCTTTAACATCCCCAGGTGAAACGCCCATGCAGCCTATGCTGAATATCGCCCTGCGCGCTGCTCGCAGCGCCAGTGAACTGATTTTCCGCTCCATCGAACGCCTGGATAGCATCAAGGTCGACGAAAAGGAAGCCAAGGACTACGTCTCCGAGGTTGACCGCGCTGCCGAGCAGAGCATCGTCAACGCCTTGCGCAAGGCCTACCCGAACCACTCCATCCAAGGCGAAGAGACCGGCCTGCACGCTGGCTCCGGCGAAGAAGGCAAGGACTACCTGTGGATCATCGATCCGCTGGATGGCACCACCAACTTCCTGCGTGGCGTTCCTCACTTTGCGGTCAGCATCGCCTGCAAATACCGTGGCCGCCTGGAGCACGCCGTGGTCCTCGACCCAGTGCGCCAGGAAGAGTTCACCGCCAGCCGTGGCCGTGGCGCCCAAGTCAACGGTCGCCGCCTGCGCGTCAGCTCGCGCACCAGCCTGGAAGGCGCACTGCTGGGTACCGGCTATCCGTTCCGCGACAACCAGATGGAAGACCTGGACAACTACCTGGGCATGTTCCGCGCCCTGACTGGCCAGACCGCCGGCATCCGCCGCGCCGGCTCCGCCAGCCTGGACCTGGCCTATGTCGCCGCTGGCCGTTTCGACGCCTACTGGGAGTCGGGCCTGTCCGAATGGGACATGGCTGCCGGCGTGCTGCTGGTACAAGAAGCCGGCGGCCTGGTGAGCGACTTCAACGGTGGCCATGACTTCCTCGAGAAGGGCCATATCGTTGCGGGCAACATCAAGTGCTTCAAAGCCGTGCTGACTGCCATCCAGCCGCACGTGCCGCACTCGCTGAAACGCTGAGGCGGATTTCAGCCACAAAAAAAGCACCCTACGGGGTGCTTTTTTGTGGCTATTGCCCTGGTGAGATGCGTGGGAGCGGGCTTGTCACGCGATAGCATGCGCCCATCAACCTAGGAAGCCCGCCTGACGCTATCGCGGGGCAAGCCCGCTCCCACGATGCACTGCGTCCACGATACTGCCGTCCAAGATGCACTGCGTCAGTCAGAGAACTAGCCTTACTGCCCCGGCTGCGCCTGGCTCAGCACCAGCTTGCCATTCTCATCCAGCGGAATGGTCGAGCCCGGCTCGTGATCCATCTTCACCTTGCCGACCTTGTCGCCAATCGAATAGGTCACGTTGTAGCCAACCACCTTCTCGCTGAGGTCGTTGACCGTATTGCAGCGGGTTTGCGTGGTGGTGTAGGTGTCACGCTCCTGCATGCCCTCCTGCACCTTGTTACCGGCATAACCGCCACCGACCGCACCGGCCACGGTGGCGATCTTCTTGCCGGTACCGCCGCCAATCTGGTTACCCAGCAAGCCGCCGGCCAGTGCACCGACCACGGTGCCGGCAATCTGGTGCTGGTCCTTGACCGGCGCCTGACGGGTCACAGTGACGTCCTTGCACACTTCGCGCGGGGTCTTGACCTGCTGTTTAATCGGCTGCACGTCCGTCACCTGAGCAACCTCAGGGCCTTTGTTCACCAAGCTGTAGGTCGCCACAGCACCTCCGGCAGTGACACCGACAGCACCCAGCACCGCACCCACTAGCATTGATTTATTCACGTGAACCTCCTGATCGTACTTGCGGGTCCGAACCCGCGCTTCTCCCAGCCTTGGAGTAAAAAAAAAGCCGCGAGTTCAACACTCGCGGCTCTCTTTGCGCCAAACGGCGTAGGACAAATCCTTACGGACGGTCGTCCACACCCTCTGCCTTGACCGGTGGAATCAGGTCTTCGCTGTTCAGGTTCAGCCAGATCAGTACCACGTTGGCGATGTAGATCGACGAGTAGGTACCGGCCATGACCCCGATGAACAGTGCCAGGGAGAAGCCGAACAGGTTGTCGCCGCCGAAGAACAGCAGCGCCGCGATGGCCAGCAAGGTCGACACCGAGGTGGCGATGGTACGCAGCAGGGTCTGGGTGGTCGAGACGTTGATGTTCTCGATCAACGAAGCCTTGCGCATGACCCGGAAGTTCTCACGTACCCGGTCGAACACGACGATGGTGTCGTTGAGCGAGTAACCGATGATCGCCAGCACCGCCGCCAGCACCGTCAGGTCGAAGGTGATCTGGAAGAACGACAGGATACCTACGGTCACCACCACGTCGTGGATCAGCGAGATGATCGCGCCCACGGCGAACTTCCACTGGAAGCGGAAGGCCAGGTAGATCAACACCCCGCCCAGCGCCAGGAGCATGCCCAGGCCACCCTGGTCACGCAGCTCCTCACCCACCTGCGGGCCGACGAACTCGACGCGCTTGAGGGTTGCCGGGTTGTCGCCACCGGCCTTCTGCAAGGCCGCCGCGACTTTGCTACCCAGTTGCGGGTCGTCGCCAGGCATACGCACCAACAGGTCGGTGGTCGCGCCAAAGCTCTGCACCACGGCATCGCCAAAACCCGACTCGACCAGCTCGGCACGCACGGTTTTCAGGTCTGCCGGACGCTCGTAGGTCAGCTCGATGAGCGTACCGCCGGTGAAGTCCAGACCGAAGTTCAGGCCCTTCTGCCACCAGCTGAACAGTGCCAGCACGGTAAGCAGTACGGTGATGGCGAACGCGACATTGCGCACGCCCATGAAGTTGATGGTTTTCATGGTTATTCCCTCAAACCCACAGCTTCTTGATGTCACGCCCGCCGCAGGTCAGGTTGACCATTGCGCGGGTCACCATGACGGCGGTGAACATCGAGGTGAAAATCCCGAGGGACATGGTAACCGCGAAGCCTTTGACCGGACCGGTACCCATGGCGAACAGGATGCCGCCGACCAACAGGCTGGTCAGGTTGGCGTCGATGATCGCGGTGTAGGCACGGCTGAAGCCTTCGTGGATGGCGCGCTGGACCGTCATGCCGTTTTTCAGCTCCTCGCGAATCCGCGAGAAGATCAGCACGTTGGCGTCAACCGCCATACCCATGGTCAACACGATACCGGCAATACCTGGCAGGGTCAGGGTCGCGCCGAGCAGCGACATCAGCGCCAGCAGCAGGATCATGTTACCGGTCAGGGCAATGGTCGCGATCACACCGAAGCCACGGTAGATGGCGATGATGAACAGCGAGACGAACAGCATGCCCCACAGCGATGCATCGACACCCTTGGTGATGTTGTCAGCACCCAGGCTTGGACCGATGGTACGTTCTTCAGCGAAGTACATCGGTGCGGCCAGACCACCGGCACGCAGCAGCAGGGCCAGTTCGGACGATTCGCCCTGACCGTTCAGACCGGTGATCCGGAACTGGCTGCCCAGTGGCGACTGAATGGTCGCCAGGCTGATGATCTTCTTGTCTTCCTGGAAGCTCTGAACTGGCACTTCCTTCTCGACACCGTCGACCATCTGTTTGACGTAGCGGGTCACCGGCTTCTGCTCGATGAAGATTACCGCCATGCTGCGCCCGACGTTGCTGCGGGTAGCGCGGCTCATCAGTTCGCCGCCATGGCCATCGAGGCGAATGTTGACCTGCGGACGGCCCTGCTCGTCGAAGCTGGCCTGGGCATCGGTGACCTGGTCACCGGTGATGATCAGGCCGCGCTCGACGGGCGCCGAGCGACCACCGTCACGGAACTCGAAGACCTCAGTGGTGGCCTTGGACGCGCCTGGCTCGGCACCGAAGCGGAACTCGAGGTTGGCAGTCTTGCCGAGGATACGCTTGGCTTCGGCAGTGTCCTGCACGCCTGGCAGCTCGACCACGATGCGGTTGGCGCCTTGGCGCTGCACCAGTGGCTCAGCCACGCCCAACTCGTTGACACGGTTACGGACGGTGGTCAGGTTCTGCTTGATCGAGTATTCGCGGATCTCGGCAACTTTGGCCGGGGTCAGCGCCAGACGCAGCACGGCGAGCTCGTTGCGCTCGGTGGTGGTCAGGTCGAAATCAGTGAAATTCTTGCGGATCAGGGCACGGGCCTGTTCGCGGGTGGCGTCGTCGGAGAAGCCCAGCATGATGCCGCCGTCCTGCTGAGGCAGGCTGCGATAGCGGATGCGCTCTTTGCGCAAAAGGGTCTTCACTTCGCCTTCGTAGACTTTCATCCGGGCGCTCATGGCCTTGTCCATGTCCACTTCGAGCAGGAAGTGCACACCACCGGACAGGTCCAGACCCAGTTTCATCGGGCTTGCACCCAGGTTACGCAGCCACTGCGGGGTGGTCTGGGCCAGGTTCAGGGCCACGACGTAATCATCGCCCAGTGCCTTGCGCACCACATCCTTGGCAGGGAGCTGGTCTTCCTGGTTGGTCAGGCGCACCAGCGCACTGCCCTTCTCGCCCAGGCTACCGCCCTTCACGGCGATACCGGCATCGCTCAGCGCCTTGGTGACGCGATCGAGGTCGGCTTGGTTGACCTGCAGTGCGGAGCTCGCACCACTGATCTGCACCGCCGGATCATCCGGGTAAAGGTTGGGAGCGGAATAAATGAAACCGATCGCCAGTACCAGCACGATCAGTGCGTATTTCCACAGAGGGTATTTGTTCAGCATCACGCCGCCCGTTCAAGACGCGGGGCGCGTTGCGCGCCCCGACTGGAAAAGAAAACCGGTAACTCAGATAGCCTTGAGCGTACCTTTTGGCAGGGTCGCAGCCACGGCGCCCTTCTGGAACTTCAGCTCGACGGTGTCGGACACTTCCAGAACCACGAAATCATCGGAAACCTTGACGATTTTGCCGGCGATGCCGCCGTTGGTGACAACTTCGTCACCTTTTTGCAAGTTGCCCAGCAGGTTCTTCTGCTCTTTGGCACGCTTGGCCTGTGGACGCCAGATCATCAGGTAGAAGATGACCAGGAAGCCAACCAGGAAAATCCACTCAAAGCCAGTACCAGCAGGGCCGGCGGCCGGGGCAGCTGCGTCCGCGTAAGCGGCGGGGATCAAAAAGCTCATGTGACACTCCAGTTGTTAAGTTGCACGTGTTGAGTTGGCAATACGTGAGAGACAGTCAGTCCAAAGGCGGCACAGGCAGCCCGCGTTTGGCATAGAAGGCGTCGACAAAGGCGGCCAATTTACCTTGTTGAATAGCCTCGCGTAAACCGGCCATCAGACGCTGGTAATGACGCAAGTTATGGATCGTATTCAACATGCTGCTCAACATTTCGCCGCATTTGTCCAGGTGATGGAGATAGGCGCGGGAGAAGTTAGTGCAGGTGTAGCAATCGCAGGTCGGATCCAGCGGCGAATCATCGTGGCGATGGAACGCGTTGCGGATCTTGATCACCCCGGTATCGATGAACAGATGGCCGTTGCGCGCGTTGCGCGTCGGCATCACGCAGTCGAACATGTCGACGCCGCGGCGCACACCCTCTACAAGATCCTCGGGTTTGCCTACACCCATAAGGTAACGAGGTTTGTCAGCCGGCATCTGCGCAGGCAGATAGTCCAGCACCTTGATCATCTCGTGCTTGGGCTCACCGACCGACAGGCCGCCGATGGCCAGGCCATCGAAGTCGATGTTGACCAGCGCTTCGAGCGAGCGCATGCGCAGGTCCTGGTACATGCCGCCCTGGACGATACCGAACAGCGCCGCGGTGTTGTCGCCATGGGCGTTCTTCGAGCGCTGGGCCCAACGCAGCGACAGCTCCATCGAGGTACGGGCGACATCATGCTCGGCCGGGTACGGCGTGCACTCGTCGAAGATCATCACGATGTCCGAGCCCAGGTCGCGCTGGACCTGCATCGACTCTTCCGGGCCCATGAACACCTTGGAGCCATCGACGGGCGAAGCGAAGGTAACGCCCTCCTCCTTGATCTTGCGCATGGCGCCCAGGCTGAACACCTGGAAACCACCCGAGTCGGTGAGGATTGGGCCTTTCCACTGCATGAAATCGTGCAGGCCGTTGTGCTTCTTGATCACCTCGGTGCCCGGGCGCAGCCACAGGTGGAAGGTGTTGCCCAGGATGATCTCGGCGCCAATGGCCTCAATGTCCCGCGGCAGCATGCCCTTGACCGTGCCATAGGTACCGACCGGCATGAACGCCGGGGTCTCGACCGTGCCACGGGGGAAGGTCAGGCGACCACGACGGGCCTTGCCGTCGGTGGCCAGCAGTTCGAAGGACATTCGACAGGTGCGACTCATGCTTGATCCTCGGGGCCGCGTGGCGCCGGATTGCGGGTGATGAACATCGCATCACCGTAACTGAAGAAGCGGTACCCCTGCTCGACTGCTGCCGCGTAGGCAGCCATGGTCTCGGGATAACCGGCGAAGGCCGAGACCAGCATCAGCAGCGTGGACTCCGGCAGGTGGAAGTTGGTGACCAAGGCGTCGACCACATGGAACGGCCGGCCAGGGAAGATAAAGATGTCGGTGTCGCCACTGAACGCCTTGAGCTGCCCGTCACGCGCAGCGCTCTCAAGCGAGCGCACGCTGGTAGTGCCGACGGCCACTACCCGACCACCGCGCGCGCGGCAGGCGGCAACGGCATCGACCACCTCCTGGCTGACCTCGAGCCACTCTTTATGCATGTGGTGGTCTTCGATCTTGTCGACCCGCACCGGCTGGAAGGTGCCCGCGCCCACATGCAGGGTGACGAAGGCGCGTTCAACGCCCTTGGCTGCGATCTTCTCAAGCAGCGCTTCATCGAAGTGCAGACCTGCGGTTGGCGCAGCAACGGCGCCAGCGCGCTCGGCATAGACCGTCTGGTAGCGCTCGCGATCGGCGCCTTCGTCTGGGCGATCGATATACGGCGGCAGCGGCATATGCCCGACCCGCTCCAGCAGCGGCAGCACCTCTTCGGTGAAGCGCAGCTCGAACAGCGTGTCATGGCGCGCGACCATCTCGGCCTCGCCGCCGCCATCGATGAGGATCTGCGTCCCGGCCTTGGGCGCCTTGCTGGCGCGCACATGGGCCAGCACCCGGTGGCTGTCGAGCACCCGCTCGACCAGCACTTCGAGCTTGCCGCCGGAGGCTTTCTGGCCGAACAGCCGCGCCGGGATCACCCGGGTGTTGTTGAACACCATCAGGTCGCCCGGACGCAGGTAGTCGAGCAAGTCGGTGAATTGCTGATGCACCAGCGCCCCGCTCGGTCCATCAAGAACCAGCAGTCGGCTGCCATGGCGCTCGGCCAGCGGGTGGCGGGCGATCAGGGAATCGGGGAGTTCGAAGGAAAAATCGGCGACGCGCATGATGGTGTTCGGTTCGACAGGGCCGCAAAGTTTAGCCCAACGAATGAAAATTCTCCATGAAAGCCGATTGACCGACCGAAGGACCCTCTCTATACTGCGGCGCCACAAGCCCTGATGGCGGAATTGGTAGACGCGGCGGATTCAAAATCCGTTTTCGAAAGGAGTGGGAGTTCGAGTCTCCCTCGGGGCACCAAAATCCAGAAAAAACCGACCTTGATAGGTCGGTTTTTTTTGCCCTGAATCTGCTGCAAAACGCCACTCCTGTGGGAGCGGGCTCGCCCCGCGATGTGGCCAGCCGCCGCCCAGCCAATTCCACACCTGCGCCCCAGAACCCCGCCAAACTTTAAGAATTTCCCCATTCCCTGTAGTCCATTTCCCAAACATACTCCGCCCGCCTTACAAGCCATTGCGGTGCTTTGGGTCGCCCTCTAGTCTCGGCCGGTCGTTGCCAATTCAGCGACCGGTTTTGACAGACCGATTAGTCAAAGAACCGTATGGCTTCGTCTTTATGGCGGCTGTACGTGGGGCACCTCGTGTGCGCCGGGTTCCTTTGCTACCGGTCTGTCAACCCGCGTACAGCTGCCACCCTCTTGTTGACAGCAGGAGGTGGTAGCTCCACTCGAGCAAAGGACTTCATCATGTTAAAAATTGTCCCCGATCCACCCCACTCCCCTGAAACCTGCCACACACTCGAAGAGCTTCTGATCCAGACTGCCGAGTACCTGGTCTGCGCCCTTTCCATTGCCAACCAAAGCACGCTGTTCACCTTCAACACCCCAGCACATCCGCTCAATCTCGCAACCCTTCACGAAATCGAAGCTGCCCGTGGGTTGGTCGAAATGGCCTTGGGAAAACTACAGATACGTCACTGACATGGAGAGTCGAATGATGGGCGCAAAGACTGTTGGCAAAACCGGCTTCGGCTACGGCGATGGCGATCAACCGCTGTTCCGTGTCAACGCTGGCCACGATGCAGGCAGGGCAATGGAACAGGCCTCGGCGATGATGGCCTGCGTGCGGCGCATGACCTTGCTGGCGGCCACCGACGGGGAAGCGGACCTGGGTTGGGCCGCGCATCTGCTCAGCGATATGGTCAAGGCGGTGATGGATGATGTGGAACTGGGCCAGGCTGAGAAGGCTGGCCATTAGCACCCGCAGCCGCTATACGCCGATGCGGCCTTACCCGCTCCACAGCAGAACTTGCAGGGTGAGACTGGCTTGGTGTGCCTGTGCTGGCCTCTTCGCGGGCAAGCCCGCTCCTACAGCGATCGAGTTGACCACAGTTTTTGCGCTACGCACCGTTCGGGTAGGAGCGAGCTTGTCCCGCGATGAGGCCAGCTCTGGCACCCTTCCGGCCTTTTAACCAGTACTCATCTACCCGCACCAAACCAAACACCATCTGCATACTCAATAGCCGCCTGCCACTTGCCCCCACCCAACGATCCAGCCAACAATAGATAGAATCATTCTCAGGTACAGTCCGCCATGCCTCCAGCCGACGCCTCTGCCCTGCACGATCTCTATCACACCCACAACGGCTGGCTGAAAACCTGGCTGCGGGCGCGCCTTGGCAATTCCAGCGATGCGGCGGACCTGGCCCAGGACACCTTTCTGCGGGTACTGACCGCGCGCAACGTCGACGCCATCCGCGAGCCGCGCACCTACCTCAGCTCGATTGCCAGGGCGTTGATGATCGACCGCTTCCGCCGCCGGGCGGTGGAGCAGGCTTACCTGGATGTATTGGCGTTGCGCCCGGAGGCGCTGGATATCTCGCCAGAAACCCGGCTGTTGATCCTGGAAACCCTGACGGCCGTGGATGCCATGCTCGATGAGATGGGGCCGCGTACGCGTACGATCTTCCTTGCCGTGCAGCTGGAGGGGCTGAGCTATGTGGCCACGGCCGAGCGCTTGGCGGTGTCGGTGACGACGGTGAAAAAACACATGATCCGCGCCATGACCCAGTGCCTGATTCTGGTCGAGGACTGAGCCGTGCTCGAGCGCAAGATTCTCCAGGCGGCAGCCACTTGGTATGTGCAGTTGCACGCTGCGCCGCCGAGCGAGGCCGAGCGCCTCGGCTGGCAGGCTTGGCTTGCCCAGGATGCGCGTCACGCCCAGGCCTGGGCGCGGGTGGAGAAGCTGCAACGGCAACTGGGCCATTTGCCTGAAGAGGTCGCATTGCCCACCCTTGCCGGAGTGCGGGCGCGGCGACGGGCTGTGGCCAAGGTGCTGGGCTTGCTGCTGGCCGCTGGGGCGACGGGCTGGGGCCTGCACATCATCGAGCCGATTAGCTCGCGCATGGCCCAGCACCGCACGGCCAAGGGTGAGCGGCGCCATCTGCGCCTGGCCGATGGCGGGGTGTTGGATATCAACACCGACAGTGCTGTGGATATCCGCTATGGCGCTGGCTTGCGGGAAATCCAAGTGCATCGTGGCGAGGTGCTGATCCAGACGGCGGCCGATCCACAAGGTCGGCCGTTTGTCGTGCATACACCGCAGGGCAGCGTTCGTGCACTGGGTACGCGGTTCAGCGTGCGCAGTGAGGGTCAGCAGAGTGTGGTTCAGGTGCTGGAGCATGCAGTCGAAGTCAGGCCTGCGGCGGCCGCCAATCGGCTGATGCGGCTTGAGGCCGGGCAGCGGGTCGCGTTTAACCGTGAGCGGGTCGATGCGCCGGAGCCAGGGGCACGGGATAGCGATGCCTGGGTGCGGGGCATGCTGATGGCGGTGGAGTGGCGCTTGGTGGACCTTGTAGCTGAGCTGCAGCGCTATCGGACCGGGCGGTTGCTGTGCAGCGATGCGGTTGCCGGGTTGCGGGTCTCTGGTGGTTTTCGCTTGGATGATACCGATACGGTGCTGGAAAACCTGGCGGCGTCTTTGCCTGTCCGTGTGCATTACCTGACGCGCTACTGGGTACGGATCGATGCGGTCTGAAAGCGTGTGCGATGGCAGGTCTGGCCTCTTCGCGGCTGTTTGGCGTCCCGACAAGCCCGCTCCTGTCAGCACCGGCCTCTTCGCGCTTTAGCTCGCTGCCTCCGGCGCCGCTGCGATATGCGCAAAAAAATCAATTAGGGGTTGCCGATTTTCATTCTCATTCGGCCAAGCACTGAAGCGGCGATAACTGCCGCACTGTGCCCTGCCAACCCCAAGGAACTTTCGATGTCTCGTCTTCCCCTGGCCCGCGCCGTCCAGCTGGCCCTCTTCGGCGTGCCCCTGATCGCTTTCACCCCTGCCAGCGTTGCGGCGCAAGTCCAGCAGTCGACCCGTTTCGAGATTGCACCCGGGCCGCTGGGCACAGCCTTGAGCGAGTTCGCCAGCGCCGCCGGGGTGACCCTGTCATTCGCCAGCGAGCAGACCCAGGGGCTCAGCTCGCCAGGCCTGCAAGGCACCTTCAGCGTGGAGGAAGGCCTGGCGCGCTTGCTCGGCGGCAGTGGCCTGCAAGCCAGCCGGCAGAGTAATGGCGGCTATGTGTTGCTGCCGACTGCCTCTGCGGCCAACGGCGCGATGGAGCTGATGCCACTGAGCATTTCCGGCAAGGCCCCGGGGTCGACCACCGAGGGCTCTGGCTCGTACACCACCGAGTCTTCGAGCAGCTCGACGCGGCTCAACCTGTCGATCAAGGAGACCCCGCAGTCGGTCACCGTGCTGACCCGCCAGCGCATGGAAGACCAGAAGCTCGACACCCTCACCGACGCCCTGGACGCCACCGCCGGTATCACCGTCATCCGCGAGAGCATCGGCGCCGACAGCACGCCGTACCTGTCCCGTGGCTTTGCCATCAGCAACTACGAGATCGACGGAGTACCGACCTCCTCGCGCATGGACAACTACACCCAGAACACCGCGATGTACGACCGGGTCGAAGTGGTGCGCGGCGCCACTGGCCTGATCAGCGGCCTGGGCAACCCGTCGGCGACCATCAACCTGATCCGCAAGCGGCCCACCCAAGCGCCACAAGTGCTGCTGTCGGCCGAGGCCGGTAGCTGGGACCGCTACGGCCTGAGCGTGGATGTTGGCGGCGCGCTTAACGAGGCGGGCAACGTGCGCGGGCGCTTCGTCGCCGATCAGAAGGACCAGCATGCCTGGATCGACCGCTTCAATCAGGAAATCTCCACCCTGTACGGCATCAGTGAATTCGACCTGAGTGAGTCGACCTTGCTGACGCTCGGCTTCAGCCATCAGGTGACCCATGCCAATGCCCCCATGCGCACCGGCTTTCCGCTGTTCACTACCACTGGCGCGCTGACCGACATCAAGCGCTCGTTCAACAGCTCGCCGGATTGGTCCTACTACGATCGCAAGCAGAGCAGCCTATTCACCTCGATCGAACAGCACTTCGCCAACGGGTGGAGCGGCAAGCTCGAATACAGCCATGCGCGTAACGACTACGACACCGTGGCCACCTACATGACCGGCGATATCGACGCCGCCACCGGCGCCGGGGCCTTTCTCATGCCGACCCGCTGGCAAGCCAGCCCCGAGCAGGACAACCTGGATGCCTACCTGACCGGCGCGTTTCCCTTTCTGGGGCGCGAGCATGAGCTGATCACTGGCGTAACCCTGTCGCGCATCGAAGAACGTGGCACCGCCAACTACGGCGGCTGGCAGCGGCGCGGCACCTACGATGGCGACATCGACAACATCTACACCTGGAACGGCCAAGCGCCCAAGCCGCGCTTTACCAAGATCGGCGAGAGTGACCTGACCGAAACCCAGTACGCCGCCTACCTGACCTCGCGCTGGCACCTGACCGACGCGGCCAGCCTGATTCTCGGCACCCGCGTAGTGGACTGGAACCGCGAAACCACCAACCGCATCTACGGGGGCGCGACCACCAAGACCGAACGCACCGAAACCGGCATCGTCATCCCCTATGCAGGCTTGGTCTACGACCTGGACGATACCTGGACCGCCTATGCCAGCTACACCCAGATCTTCAACCCGCAGAATGCCAACATCCGCGATGTCAGCGGCTCGCCACTCGATCCGCAGGAAGGCACCGGCTATGAGATTGGACTAAAGGCAGGCTTCTATGAAGGTCGGCTCAATGCCAGCCTGGCGCTGTTCCGGGTCGAGCAGGACAACCTCGCCGTGGCCGATGGCGACAACCTGCAGCCTAATAACTTCCAGGCCTACCGTGCCGAGAGCGGCACCACCAGCGAAGGGGTCGAGCTGGAACTCAACGGCGAAATCCGCGAGGGCTGGCAGCTCACCGGCGGTTACTCCTACAGCGTCAGTTTCGATGACGACGACAAGCGCATCGTCACCGAAATCCCGCGTAACAGCGTCAAGCTGTTCACCACTTACCGCCTGCCGGGCGCGCTCGACAAGCTGACCGTCGGCGGCGGCGTCAACTGGCAGAGCGAGACGGGCTACAACACCAGCTACGCCACCACCCAGAGCAGCTACGCCCTGACCAGCCTGATGGCGCGCTACCAGATCAGCCCGTCGTTGTCGGCGACCTTGAACGTCAACAACCTGTTCGACAAGGAGTACTACTCGACCACCGCAGCCGGGCTGTACGGCGCCCCGCGCAACTTCATGACCACCCTGCGCTACGCCTATTGAGTGAGCCCGATCCTTTAGCGATGCCGCAACTGGTGACCGTGCCTTGGCGATGTACGCCAGGGCGCGGATGCAAAAACGATCTTTGCTTCTCGCACACTTCTGGAAACACCGCGCGACGAACAGCAGCGAACCTTGCCCGCCAGCCGGCGTCCGAACCTGCATCCGCTTCGTTTCGAGGTTCGCCGTTTGAAAGAGATCATCGCGCGCAAGATCCGCCTGGTGGTGAAGACCTTCGGCTATATCGGCTGGTCGCTGTTCTGGCTGCTGATCTGGGATGTATTGGTCACCATCGATTTCATGCTGTTCTTCAACAGCAAGTTCACCCTGCCACTGATGCCGCTGACCTTGCTCGGTTCTGCGCTGGTGGTGCTGGTGAGCTTTCGCAACAGCAGTGCCTACAACCGCTGGTGGGAGGCGCGTACGCTGTGGGGTGCGCTGGTCAACAGTTCGCGCAGCTTCGCCCGCCAGGTGCTGACGCTGATCGACGACGGCGACGAGGGCTTGAACCCGGTCAAGGCCACCTTGCTACGCCGGCATGTGGCTTACGTGAACTGCCTGGCGGCGCACCTGAAGGGGGAGAAATGCCCGGACGAACTGATGGCGTTCATCCCGCCGCAGGAGTTCGAGCGGCGCAATCGTTCGAACAATTTCGCCAACGATATCCTCAGCGGCTCAGCCGCGCTGCTGGCGCGTGAATACAAGGCCGGGCGGCTGGACAGCATTCGCCTGGCACGGCTGGAGTCGACCCTGGTGGACCTGTCCAACGCCCAGGGCGGCATGGAGCGCATCGCCAATACGCCGCTGCCCTACCCTTACGTGTACTTTCCGCGGCTGTTCATTTCGTTGTTCTGCCTGATCGTGCCGATTGGCCTGGTGGAGTCGCTGGGTTGGTTCACGCCACTGGCCTCGACCGTGGTCGGTTTCATGCTGCTGGCGATCGAGCGGATTGGTACCGACCTGCAGAGCCCGTTTCGTTTCAGCGAGCACCAGATTCAGATGGACACCATCTGCGAGACCATCGAGCGCAATCTGGAGTCGATGCAGCGTGAGGCGCAGTGCGGCGAACGGGTGCAATGAAGCCGCTCATACGCGCACGTAACGCTGACGCAGCAGGTCGCTCAGTGCGTCGACCAGCAACACCAGCACCAGCATGCCGATGATCACCGTGCTGGCCTGGGCTTCCTGGAACAGGCTCAAGGTGGTGTAGAGCATCTGCCCCAGGCCACCCGCACCAACAAAGCCGAGCACGCTGGCCATGCGGATGTTGTTCTCCCAGCGGTACAAGCTGTAGGCGAGCATCTGAGGCCAGAGATTGGGCAGGGTGCCGTAGCAAAACGCCGCGACTTGGCTGGCGCCGTGCAAGCGGATCGCCTCGGCAGGTTCGCTGGGGGTGTTTTCCAGCGCTTCGGCGAACAGCCGGCCGAGCACGCCGGTCGTATGCAGCGCCAGCGCCAGGGTGCCGGCATTGGGGCCCAGGCCTGCGGCCAGCACAGTCAAGGCGGCCCAGACCAGCTCGGGAATGGCCCGCAAGGCATTGAGCAGCAGGCGCGCGACGCCTTGCAGCGGCCAGCCGAAACGCCCCGCGGCAGGTAACGCCAAGAGCAAACCAAGCACCATCGCCAGCAAGGTGCCCAGACCAGACATGGCCAAGGTTTCCAGCGCGCCACGCATGACCGCGCGCAAGTGTTCGGCAGACACGTCCGGGCTGAGAAAGCGCGTCGCATACTCGCCCATCTGCGCCAGCCCACCGCTGCCCATGACGGCGGCCAGATCCAGCTCCAGATAGCCAAACGAAGCGACCACCGCCAGCACAATCGCCAGTAACACCAGCAGGTTGAACGCCCGGCTCATGCCAGCCTCCCGCGCAGAAAGCGGCTCAACAGGTCTGCCAGCATCACCAACAGCAGGAAGGTCAGCAGCATGCTCGCCACCTCGGCCCCAGCGAACATGCGCATCGATAGATCGATCTGCTGCCCCAGGCCTCCGGCGCCAACGAAGCCCATCACCACCGAGGCGCGTATCGCACACTCCCAACGGTACACGGTGTATGACACCAGCTCGCTCGCCGCCCCCGGCACGATGCCGTAGAAGAATGCCAGCAATCGACCGCTGCCCGCTTGCAGCAGCGCGTGCGCTGGGCGCTGGTCGACCGATTCGTAAATCTCCGCATAGACCTTGCCGAGCATGCCGCTGTAGGTGATGGCGATCGCCAGCACGCCAGAGGTCGGCCCCAGCCCGACGGCGCGCACGAACAGCAAGGCCCAGACGATCTCCGGCACGCTGCGCAAAAAGATCAGCACGCCGCGCACGGGCAGGCGCAACAGGCGCGAGCCGGCTGTCAGCCGCCCGGCGTTGGAGGCGGCGCGCTGCGACAGCGCACGGCTGGCCAATAGGCTCGCCGGCAGCGCCAGGATCAATGCCAACGCCATGCCCGCAGTGGCCACGGCCAGGGTCTGTAACGTGGCTTCGAACAACAAGGACAGGAACGCTGGATCGTGCGCAGGCGGCCAGAACGCGCTGAGGAAATTGGCCATCTGCCGACGGTTTTCTGCGTGCAGTAGAACGCCGGGGTGCAGCTCGCTCAGCTGCAACCCCGGCCACAGTAGCGCCAGGCATAGCAAGGTAAACAGCAGCCGAGGCAGCGCAGCCGGGTCGCGGCGCTCGACACTCAGCATCGTGGCAACTGCACCACGATGCTCGGCGCCGTTGTCGTCGGCGCCAGCAACTGCTCGTTGGCGTACAGCGCATCGAGCATGCCCACGCTGACCTCATTGGCCGGGCGGTCGAACACCACTTGCCCCTCACGGATGCCCACGATGCGCGGAAAGTGCGCCAACGCCAGCTCCACCGCGTGCAGGCTGGCGACCAAGGTCACGCCATGCGCCTGGGCATGGCGATTGAGCAGACTCAAGCTGTGCTCGGCGAGTACCGGATCCATGGCCGACACCGGCTCATCGGTAAGTAACACCTCGGGCCGCTGATACAACGCCCGAGCGATGCCCACGCGTTGCAACTGGCCGCCAGAGAGTTGCCCACATTGCACGAACATCTTGTCTGCCATACCCAGCGCCGCCAACGCCTGCCGCGCACCCGGCACGTCGGTGGGATAGATCAGATTGAGCAGCCCACGCAGCATGCCCCAATGCCCCAGACGGCCAGCCAGTACCGCGGTGATGACACGCTGGCGCGAAGGCAACGGTGGCGCCTGGTGCACCAGGCCGACCCGCGCCCGCAAGCGCTGACGCGCGCGCGCCGAGAGTGCCCAGGGCTGCTCACCGAGCACCTCCAGGTGACCGGCGCTAGGCCGAACGGCTGTGGCGATCAGGTGCAGCAAGCTGGACTTGCCCGCCCCCGAGGGCCCGATGATCGCCACCCGTTCGCCGCGCTCGATCAGCAGATCGAGCGCCTCCAGGGCATGCACCTGGCCGTGGCGCAAGCTCGCCCCGTGCAGGCGAATAGTCACTTGAGCAGCCCGGCCTCGCGTGCGGCTTCTTCGGTGCCCTTGTAGTTATCGGGGCTGGTTTCGATGAAGCGGCTGGCGGCCTGCAGATCGAGGATCGCCTTGTGCTCAGGGTTGGCCGGATCAAGATCGAGGAAGGCCTGCTTGATCTTGGCTTTCAAGCCGGCGTCCATGTTGCCGCGCACGGTCCAGTTGTAGTCGTAGTAGGTCGGCGTGGTGGCGAACACCTTGACCTTGTCGGTATCGACCTTGCCGGCGTCGACCAGCTTCTGCCAGACACTGGCATTGAGCACACCGGCATCGGCCTTGCCGGCCTGGACCCAGGCCACGGTGGCATCGTGGGCGCCGGAATAGGCCACGCGACTGAAGTAGGTTTCAGGCTTGATGTTGTCGTTCTTGAGCATGAAGTAACGCGGCATCAGGCTGCCGGAGGTCGATGAGACAGAGCCGAAGGCGAAGGTCTTGCCTTTGAGGTCGGCCAGGCTCTTCACATTGGGGTCGGCGGTGATGAATTTGCTGGTGAACTTGGCGTCTTGTTCACGCTGCACCAGCGGGGTGGCGCTGGGGTCTTTGAGGTGCACCTGAACGAAGGTGAAACCGCCCAGCCAGGCCAGGTCGAGCTTGTCGCTGGCCAGGGCCTCGACCACTGCCGGGTAGTCGGCCACTGGCACGAACTTCACCTCCATGTCCAACTGCTTGTGCAGGTATTGGCCCAGTGGCTTGAACTTGCGTAGCAGTTCGGTGGGCGCTTCGTCGGGGATGGCGCTGACCCTGAGGGTTTCGGCGGCCTGGGTGAGGACAGCACAGCACGAGAACACAAGGCCTGCGGCGAGCGCCAGTGGACGTTTGAGCATAGGAGTTTCTCCGGTTCGAGGACGGGGAAGACTGGGTGTTGCCAGTTTGGCGGTAGTGCCGCCCTCATCGCGGGGCAAGCCCGCTCCCACGCAGATGGCTGAGAACTCAAAGGCGTGGGAGCGGGCTTGCCCCGCGATGAGGCCAACCCTGACGCCCCGCAACACCCGTCGAAGTATAGTGCCCATGGCCCAAACGCCAGGTTTGCTAGACTCGCCCAACACACAATGCGAGGTGCGTATGAGCGAGCCGATTCGTCTTACCCAGTACAGCCACGGCGCCGGTTGCGGCTGCAAGATCTCGCCCAAGGTGCTGGATGTGATCCTCGCCGAGAGCGGCAGTCAGGCCCTAGATCCGAACCTGTGGGTCGGCAACGCCTCGCGTGACGACGCTGCCGTCTATGCCCTGGATGATGAACGCGGGGTGGTCTCGACCACCGACTTCTTTATGCCGATCGTCGACGACCCATACGATTTCGGCCGCATCGCCGCCACCAACGCCATCAGCGACATCTATGCCATGGGCGGTGACCCGCTGATGGCCATCGCCATCCTCGGCTGGCCGATCAACGTATTGCCGCCCGAAGTTGCACGCGAAGTCATCCGGGGTGGGCGCGCAGTCTGCGCCGAAGCCGGTATCCCCTTGGCCGGCGGACATTCCATCGATGCCCCTGAGCCGATCTTCGGCCTGGCCGTGACCGGCGTGGTCAACAAACGCCATCTCAAGCGCAACGACACCGCCACGGCCGGTTGCCGCCTGTACCTGACCAAACCGCTGGGCATCGGCATCCTTACCACGGCAGAAAAAAAGGCCATGCTGCGCGAGCAAGACCAGGGCCTGGCGCGGGACTGGATGTGCACCCTGAACACCCCAGGCAGCCACTTTGGCAAGCTCGATGGAGTCAAGGCGATGACCGACGTGACCGGCTTTGGCCTGCTGGGCCACCTGGTGGAACTGGCTGAAGGCAGCGGCCTGACGGCGCGCCTGGATTATCGAGCCGTGCCGCGTCTGCCGAGCGTCGAGCACTACCTGGCCGAGGGCTGCATCCCTGGCGGAACCCTGCGCAACTACGACAGCTATGGGCACAAGATCGGCGTGCTGAGCGAGCAGCAGCAACAGCTGTTGTGTGATCCGCAAACCAGCGGCGGCCTGCTGGTGGCGGTCAGCCCGGAGGGTGAGGCGCAGTTTCTGGCGGTGGCCACTGAACTTGGCCTGCAGCTGTCGCCGATTGGCGAGCTGGTCGAACGACAGCGCCACGCGGTCGAGGTGATTTGATGCGCCTTGACTGCTCCGACTACCGCCAGCTGTTTCTCGATGATGCGCCAATGATGGACATGCGTGCGCCCATCGAGTTTGCCAAGGGTGCGTTCCCCTGCGTGGTCAACCTGCCGCTGATGAACGATCAGGAGCGGCAGAAAGTCGGTACTTGCTACAAACAGCACGGCCAGGCCGCGGCCATTAGCCTCGGCCATCAACTGGTCAGCGGCGCGACCAAGGACGAGCGGCTATACGCATGGGCGTCCTTTGCCAAGGCTCATCCCAATGGTTACCTGTACTGCTTTCGCGGCGGCCTGCGTTCGCTGATCGTGCAGCAGTGGCTGCGTGAAGAAGTGGGCATCGCCTACCCCAGGGTCAGGGGCGGCTATAAGGCCATGCGTACGTTTTTACTGCAGACCACTCAACAGGCCGCAGCCCAATGCGACTTCGTCCTGCTCGGCGGTTTGACTGGCACTGGCAAGACTGAGGTGCTACACCAACTGAACAATGTGCTGGATCTGGAAGGCCACGCCAATCATCGCGGCTCGAGCTTCGGCAAGCGCGCGAGCGCCCAGCCGGTGCAGATCGACTTCGAAAACCGCCTGGCCATCGATGTGCTGAAAAAGCGCGCGCGCGGCATCGAGCAATTCGTGCTGGAGGATGAAGGGCGGATCATTGGCAGTTGCACCCTGCCGCTGGAGCTCTACCAAGGCATGCAGCACTATCCATTGGTGTGGTTGGAAGACAGTTTTGCCAACCGGGTCGAGCGCATCCTGCGCGATTATGTCATCCATCTGTCTGCCGAGTTCGTTGACCTGCACGGGCCTGAGCATGGCCCTCGGCTGTATGCCGAACGCATGCTGCAGAGCATGGCCAATATCCACAAGCGGCTGGGTGGCGAGCGATTCCAGCGGCTGGCTGAATGGCTCAAGCTGGCCCTTGATGAGCAGGTGCGCAGTGGTGCAGTGGAGCTGCATCGAGGGTGGATCGAGGGGTTGCTCAAGGAGTATTACGATCCGATGTATGCCTACCAGCGCTCGGCCAAGGCCGAACGCATCGAGTTTGCTGGGGATGCAATAGAGGTGCAGGCCTATCTGAAGGCTCGCCACCAGCGCCAGGCTCGTGGATAACGTCAGACAAGGGTGACTTGGCCGTTGGCAGTCACCTCGATTTCCCTCACTGCCCCGGGCTGAGCACCCGCTCCAGCTCCGCCGCGCGGTCACGGCTCATGTCCATTTCGCACATGGCCCCTTCGATGCGGTAGATACTGCCGCTGCTCAAGCGGCCGTGGAAGGCGCAGTTGCCGTCGCGGTACTTGATCCATGTGCGTTGCACATCGCGCAGGTTGGTTTTCTGCTCTTTATCGAGCTTGGCCATCAGTTGCTTGTACACCCGGTTCAGCCGCTCATCCTGCAAGCGGGTCTCGGCCTGGATACAAGCGCCCATGGCCAATGTGCTGGAGGCCTTGTCCATGCACTGGGTGTAAGTTTGCGAGTAGTCCTCGGCCTGGGCTTGGCAAGCAAAGCACGCCAGTAGGGCGGCACTGGCGATAGTGGATCGGCTGAGCATGGCGGGTCCTTGCATTCAAAGTTGGCAACCAGCCTAGCATTCTCTGGCAACTGGCCAACCACGCCGAACAAACATCAGCATCAGCTCGCCCCGGCACTACACTCACTCAGAACCCGCACTCGTTCACGCAGCCAGGCATGCCCAGCATCGCCTTCGCGCCGCGAATGCCAAACCTGGGCAAAGGCAAACGGCGCAATCGGCAGCGGCGGCGCGAAGCTGCGCAGGGCGGGGTCGAGGCGGGTGCCGAGCAGGCTGCGGCGGGCCACGGTAAGAATCAGGTCGGTGCCCGCGATCAGCGTCTGGGCAACGCCCCAGTGCGGCAGCGTCAGGGCAATCCGGCGCTGCTCAGCCAGCGCCTCTAGGGCCAGGTCGATCTCGTTGTCGATACCCGGACGGACCGCCACCAGCACATGCGGGCGCGCCAGCCATTGCGCCAGGGTCAGCCCACCCCGCGACGGCAGGCCACGCCGGTCAGCCAGACAGACGAACGACTCTTCGAACAGTACCTGGCACTGCACCTCAGAAGGCAGCTCGGGAAACACCCCCAGGGCCAGATCCACTTCGCCATCGATCAGTTGCCCCAGCATCGCCTCGCGACTGCCCTGGGAAACCACCAAGTCCACCCCTGGGGCATCCTGGCGCAGTTCGCGAATCAACGCCGGCAATACTACCCGCGCGCCATAGTCGGACATCGCCAGGCGAAACGTTCGCCGCGCCCTGCCCGGCTCGAACCCTGGGCTGCCGAGCAGACCATCGAGTTGCTGCAAGGCGTGTTGCAGAGGCTCACGCAAGGCTTGCGCACGGGCACTCAAGTGCAGCCGCCCGCCGCGCCGGACCAGCAGCGGGTCGGCGAAGATCTCGCGCAATTGCGCCAACGCATGGCTCACCGCCGGCTGGCTGCGATGCAAACGCAAGGCCGCGCGCGAGACGTGCTGCTCGCTGAGCAAGGCGTGCAGGGTCAACAACAGGTTGAGGTCGATACGGCGCAGATCATCCATGGTGCGAATACAGCCTGTGCAGACTTCGAATTTCCATCATTGAAATGGATAACCGAGACTGAAACCAGCCCTTTTACTGGAGAACATCATGCCGCAAGCATTAGCTCTATCTGCCCTGCTGCCATTGCTCGTTGCCGTGCTGGCTGGCGCCGCCGTGCCATTCCAGGCGGGCAGCAATGCCGCCCTGGGTCGGTTGCTGGGCCATCCGTTGTGGGCCGCGGGGGTGTCGCTGCTGGTCAGTTTGTTGATGCTGGTGCCAGCGCTGCTGGTGATGCGCGCACCGCTGCCGCAGTTGCAGAGCCTGGCCCAGGCGCCTTGGTGGGCGTGGTTTGGCGGCGTGGCCGGGGTGCTGTACATCACCGCTGCATTGGTCCTGACGCCCCGGCTGGGGGCGGCGGGATTCATCGTCTGCGTGATTGCCGGGCAGGTGCTGTCGTCGCTGCTGATCGATCAGTGGGGGCTGATGGGTCTACCGGAGCGGCCGGTGAATGTCTGGCGGCTGGTGGGGGTGGGGATGATTGTGCTGGGGATGCTGGTGGTGCAGTGGGGCACCTCGCGCTGATGCCCCAGTGTGCTGTTGGCAGTGCTGACCTCATCGCGGGACAGGCCCGCGCCTAGCACTGATGCAGTTCAAAACGCCTGCGGCTGCTCGGGCGGCATCAATACCTTATCGACCTGAAAACGCAGCGAGGGCATCTGCGTGCCGGCATACACCGCCACCCCCAGCGCCGCGATCAGCGCCACATCGAGCCAGCGCCAGCCGGGCATGTCAGTGCTGCTGCGAGCCTTCCAGCACCACCAACCCTGGCCCAGGCAAAACAGCGCAATCGCCCCCAGCCACAGATAAAAACCTGCACCAAAGCCAATCAAATCCTGGAACGCATAGCTGCGGTTATCCGGCAGCCGATCGATGCCAAGGCTGCTGGCCGCCAGGTACAACGCCGCCAACCCCAGTACCAGCGCCAGCCGGCGAAAACGTCGGTGGGCCAGCACCGCCAGTGCCAGCAACGGATTGGCGAACCACTGGTACAAGCCGAACGGCACGCCCCACGGCCCGTACAGCAGCATCTGCAAGGCCGGCATATGGCGCCCGGCGCTCATTACGGCACCCTCGAAGTACAAGCTGACGAGGTACAACAGCAGGCTGAAAGTCAGGTAGAAAGCGGGCAAGGTCGCACCAGGAGCAAACGGGACAAGCTGCGACCATACCCCAGGGCTGTACCTGGCTCAAACCACTCAGAGTCCTGGATGGGCACGGTGTTGCCCTGGGTGATGAGCGCGGGCGCAGCCTTCATGGCCTGGTCGATGTCAGTCAGTTGCAGGTCTTCGAGCAACGGACTGATCACCAGCGACACGAAAACTGTCCCCCGAAAAGTAGCTATTCGCCTATGCAACAGGCGGTTCCAGCAACAGCCCGTAGAGCCCTGAGTCGGACAGCTCGCCCGCCACGCACCAGCGTGCGCGCAAGGTGCCTTCAAGGACGAAGCCCTGGCGCTCCAGGGTTCGCGCCGAGCCCTGGTTACGCGGGTCGATCTCGCCTTCCAGGCGGCGCATGTGCAGGGTGTGGGCGAGGTAGTCGATGAAGCAGGTCAGCGCTTCGTCCATGTACCCGCGGCCTTGCACGCTACTGGCCAGGCAGTAGCCGATCTCGCCGCGGCGGGAAATATCATCGATGTTGAACAACTGGACCATGCCGATCAGCTCGCCGTTGTCGCGGCGGTACATGCCCAGTTTGAGCAGCTCGCCATTGGCGTAGGCTTGGCGGTCGGCGGCCAGTGCGCTTTCGGCCTCGGCGAGGTTTTGCCAGGGTGCGTGGTGCCAGTAACGCATGACCTGCGGATCGGCCATGATCGCCAGCCACTGCGCAGCGTCTGCATGGCGCATGGGGCGCAGTTGCAGGCGCGGGCTTTCAAGGCACAGGTCACTGGGGAAACTGCGGGGTTGGGTCACGCCGGACCTCCTGTCCATTGCTGGAAAGGACACAGTCTAGCGTTACTGAGGGTGTGCTGGGCAGCCTGGTTTTTTCTGCAGCAGTACCGGCCTCATCGCGGGGCAAGCCCGCTCCTACAGGATCAGCAGCGCAGCCAGTCCTGTAGGAGCGGGCTTGCCCGCGAAGGGCCGCAGAGCGGCCCCGAGGCCAGTGCAGCAAAACAATCAGAAGCCCATGCTGAAACTCAGCACCACACCATGGTCGCGGTTCTCGCTGGAGAGCTGCCCGGAGTAACCCAAGCCAAGCTTGCCGCTCTCACCCACGGACAAGTCGACCCCGGCCTCGACCACCGCAGCATCGCGGGCAATCGGCACCCCTTCGACGCTAAAGCCCGCGCCGCCCTGAACGAAGTTCATGTCGGCATCCGGCTTGGTGTCGCCGAAGGCGTGCCGCCAGCCGACCGACAGCCGTGGGGTGACCTCACTGCCGTTGTCGAGGGTGATGCGTTTACCCGCACGCACGCCAACGGTGGAGAAGGTCACGTCCTGGTCGACACTGGCTTCAAGCCGCCCTACCCCACCTTTCTCGCGCCCGGTGTCGCTGTCGTAATTGACGTATGCCAGGCCTGCGAATGGCTCCAGGGCGACACCGCCGACATCGAAGGCGTAGCCCACTTCACCAAACACCTGGGCACTGCGCGCCTTGTAACTGGACTTCAGACGGTCGTCGTAGGCGCCCACCTGGACATCACGCTTGGTGTCGATGTCATGCCAGCTGTAACCGGCACCCAGTCGCGCGGCGAAGGCGTCGAGCTGGTAGTTGAGGTAGGTTGCCAGGTGGTAGCTGTCGACCGAAGCATCCGAGTTGCGCCGGCTGGCGTCGATGCTGGTGCGGGTATAGCCGGCGGCGACACCGACTTTCCACTGGTCATCCAGCGCGCGGTCAACGCCGAGAATGAAGCCCGACAGCTCGCGGTCGACACTGGCGTGGTTGCTATTGCCATCGTAATCACCCCAGCCACCGAGGGCGCGCATCCAACCCACGGCCTGACCTTGGCAACCCTCGCTGCTCATTTGCTGGTTGGCGGTCGGCGCCAGGGTGCGCCGTGGGTCGTTCTGCGCAGTGCAGTCGGCCTGGCGCATGCGGTCGTTGACGGCCTCGCGGAGGTAACGCGAATCCTCGATCAGCACCGTGGCGGTACTGGCGTGGATCTCGCCGGAGAGGCTGTCGAAGGCTGCGCGGGCCTGTTGCTGATCCATGGTCAGGAGGGTGTTCTGCAGCGCCGTTGGTGCCGCCGTGGTGTCCAGAGCACTGGCCACCGCGTGCTGGTTGCGGGTAGCTGCGACGTCGGCGAAATCGTTGTCGTTGCGGCTGACAGTAATGGTGACGTCGTTGTCGCCATAATCGATATCGCTGTCGATGAACGCGCTGTTGCTCAGGTTGGTGGTGGCGAAGGTGCCCTCCACGCCGTCGTCAGCAGTGACCACCGTGTACTGACCGTTACCGTCGGCCAGGCTGGTGACTTGCAAGCTACCCCCCAGGTTGGCGGTACCGCCGACGTTCAAGGCACTCACGGTTGGCTGGTCGAGGGCCACTACCAAGGTGCCGTCGGCGGCGTTGGTGAAATCACCAGTGACGCTCAGGTTGCCATCGCTGCCCGGCAGCACGGTACCGTGGTTGGTCAGGCTGGCGAGGGTGCCGTTACCGGTCAGGCCGGCGCCGCTGCCCACGGTAACTTGCGCATCGAGGCTGGCATTGGGGTTGGCGGCGTTGCCGACCTGCAGCACGCCCTGGTTGACGTTGAAGGCGCCGCTGAACGGGTTGTCGCCCGTCAGCAACAAGGTGCCAGCGCCAGTCTTGGTGGTGGTGCCGGTGCCGCTGAGAGCGCCTGCGTAGGTGCCGTTGGCCGCCTGCTGGAAGACCAGGCTGGCGTTGTTGAGGATGTTGCCTTGCAAGCTGCTGGTGTTACCCACCAGGGTACCGCCGCTGACTGTGGTGCCACCGCTGTAGGTGTTGGCGCCCGCCAGCACCAGGGTGCCGGAATCGAGCTTCTCGATGCCGCCGCTACCGGTCAGTGCAGCGCTGATCAGGGTGGTGGCGCCAGCGTTGACCCGCACTGCGGCCAGGCTGCCATCGGCGCCGTTGACCGGGGTCAGGCTGCCACCTGTGCCAGGCACCACTTGGTAGCCGTCAGTGAGGAACTGCAGGCCAGTGAAGCCTTGGTTGCCGACCACCGTGACAGTGCCCGCCTGGCCACCGAACACGGCGAACTGATCGGCCCAGGTGTCGCTGCTGGTCCCGGCGGCGTTGGTCCAGTTAGTGCCGCTACCCCAGGTGCCGCTGCCACCGGTGATGGTGCCATCGGCGCTGGTCTTGCTGCCGTTCCAGAACAACAGCGAGCCATCGTCGCCGCCCACCACCAGGTTGATCTGGTTGGCGATCGCGGTCTGCAGGGTCAGGTCAGCCAGGGCCACGCTGCCGGGGATGGCGCCGAATACCAGGCCGTTGTTGGTCAGCGTGCCGCCATAGCTGAACAGTTGATAGACGCCGGTCCCAAAGCCACCGGCATCGGTGATGTTGAGGGTGCCGTCGAGGGTCAGGTTGCCCGCGACCTTGACCGCGGTGGTGGACGCCGTTGGTGCGCCAAGGTCAAGGTTCAAGGCGCTACCCGACGACAGCGCGAGGCTGCCGACCGACAGCGCGGTGCTGCCAGCGCCAGCGCTGAGCGAGGCGCCGTCTTGTACCTGCACCGCGCCCGCCAGGGTACCGCTGCCACCCAGGTTGGCGCCGCCTGCAACCACCACGTTGGCGCTGTCGAGGCGACCGTTGACCAAGAGGCTGCCGCTATTGACCTGGGTGTTGCCGGTCAGGCCGTTGGTGCCGGTCAGCAGCAGTTCGCCAGTGCCGTTCTTGGTCAGCGTACCGCTGCCGGTGAGGTTGCCGGTGTAGCTGCCATTGGCGTTCTGCTCGAAGGTCAGGGCAGCGTTGTTGAGGATCGCACCTTGCAGGCTGCTGCTGTTGCCGACCACGCTGCCGGCGTTGATCTGGGTGCCGCCGGTGTAGCTGTTGCTGCCGCCCAGGGTGAGCTGGCTGGCGCCATTCTTGATCAGGCCACCGGCGCCGCTGATCGCACCGTTGAGGGTCAGCGCGTTGCTGCCGGCGATGGCCAGAGCACCGTTGAGCACGCTGGTGTTGGCCAGGGTGACGGCCTTGTTGCTGTCCAGGGTGGTGCCTGCGGCGGCGGTCAGGGTGCCACTGCCCAGGGCGCTATCGTTACCCACCACCAAGGTGCCGCCATTAAGTGCGGTACCGCCGCTGTAGCCGTTGGCTGCGTTGAGCACCAGGGTGCCGTTGTCGAGCTTGGCCAGCTTGCCGGTGCCGTTGATGGCGACGTTGAGGGTGGCGCTGACGCCGTTGTCGACGCGCACGTTGGTCTGGCCGCTGCCCCCGTTGGCGGCGATCAGCTCGCCCGCGGTGCCAGCATCGAGCACATAGCCGTCGGTGACGAACTGCAGGCCGCTGATCGACTGGCTGCCATTGACGGTGACGGTGCCCGCTGCGCCCTGGAAGATGGCGAAGGTGTTGTTCCAAGTGCTATTGACGGTCGCGTTGGCGTCGGTCCAGTTAGTCGTGGTGCTGTCCCACGTTCCGCTGCCGCCGTCGATCTGGCCGTTGGCGACTGTCTGGCTACCGTCCCAGAACAACAGGTTGCTGCTACCACCGACCACCAGGTTGACCTCGTTGGCGACGCTGGTCTGCACGGTCACATCGCTCGCTGGAACCGGCGTAGTGCCAATGGTCAGGCCGTTGTTCTGCAGGGTTCCACCATAGTCGATGAGGCTGTAGACACCAGAGCCGAAGCCGCCCAGGTCAGTGATATCGAGGGTGCCGTCGAGGGTCAGGTTGCCAGCGACGTCGATCAGCGCCGCGCCGCCCAGTGGCGCGCCGAGGCCTGCATCGAGGATCGAGTTGGCCCCCATGTTCAACGCGCCGACGCTCAAGGTCGAGCCGCTGTTGACCGCCAGGCTGGCGCCATCCGCCAGGGCCACTGCGCCGCTCAGAGTACCGCTGCCGCCCAGGGTGGCGCCGTTGTTGACCGCCACGTTGGCGCTGGCCAGGCTGCCATCGACAGTCAGGGTGCCGCCGTTGACGTTGGTGACGCCAGTCAGGCTGCTGACGCCGTTGAGCGCCAGGGTGCCGGCGCTGATCTTGGCGAGGGTACCGGCACCGCTGATAGCCCCGTCGAAGACCCCGCCAGTCACGCTCAGGCTGTTGCCAGCGGCGATGTCGATCACACCGTTGCCGCCGATATCGCCCAGGGTGGTGTTGCCATCCAGGTTAAGGGTCGCGCCACTGCTGACGTTGAGCTCGCTCTGGGTACCGAGGGCGGTGGTGCCGAGGGTGCTGAGGCTGCCCGAGAGGATGTTGAGAATACCGCTGAAGGTGTTGTTGCCGCTCAGGGTCAGGTCGGCTAGGCCGTTTTTATTGAGCACGCCATTGCCGCCGAGCACCCCAGCAAGGTGCAGGTCGCTGCTGCCCAGCACGTCGACTGTCCCCGTAACGTTCAGCGCGTTGGCAATGGTGACCGGGCTATTGGTATCCAACGCGGCGCTGCCGGTGACGTTGAGGCTGCCGCTACCCAGGGCACTGTTGTTGCCCAGGACCAAGGTGCCATCCTGCAGCTCGGTACCGCCGCTGTAGGTGTTGGCGCCGAGCAGCGTCAGGCGGGCGGTGCCCGACTTGAGCAGGCTGCCGCTACCGGCGACGATGCCAGTGAGGGTCAGGTCATTGCTGCCGAGCACCTGCAGCTCACCGGCGAGGTTGACGTTGTTGCCGAGGATGACGGTCTGGCTGCTGTCCAGTTGCGTACCACCTGCGGCGTTCAGTGCGCCACTGCCCAGGGCAGTGTTGGACCCCAGCAGCAGTTGCCCGGCATTGAGCGCCGTGTCGCCCAGGTAGCTGTTGTTGCCGCCCAGACGCAGGGTGCTGGTGCCGAACTTGACCAAGCCTCCGTTGCCGCTGATGTCGCCATCCAGGGCAAGGTTGTTGCTGGCGCTGAGGTTCAGCGGGCCGGCCACGCTGATGTCGTTGGCCAGGGTCACGATCTTGTTGTTGTCCAGGGTGGTGCCGGCGTTTGCAGCCAGTGCTCCACTGCCCAGGGCTGTGTTGCTACCAACCACAATAGTGCCGCCACTCAAGGTGGTGCCGCCGCTGTAGCTGTTGTTGCCGTTGAGCACCAGGATGCCGCTGTCGAGCTTGTTCAGCGTGCCGCTGCCATTGAGTGGCAGGTCGAGGGTCGCGGTGACGCCAGGATCGACCCGCACTGAGGTGTCGCCGCTGCTGCCGTTGATCAGGTTGAGTGCGCCGCCAGTGCCGGCCAGCAGGCGATAGCCATTGTCGACGAATTGCATGCCGTTGACGGTCTGGCTGCCTTGCACGGTGACATCGCCAGCGGGTGCCTGGAACACCGCGAAGGTGCCACCCCAGGCGCTGTTGACGAGGCCGTTGATATCGGTCCAGTTGGTTCCGGCGCTGTTCCACACGCCGCTGCCACCATCGACCAGGCCGTTGGCAATGCTCTGGCTGCCGTCCCAGAACTGGATGACCAGGTTCGGTGAACTGACCAGCAGGTTGACCTGGTTGGCCAGGGCGGTTTGCAGGGTCAGATCGGCGCTGGTCACCCCACTGGGCAAGCTGCCGTAGACCAGGCCGTTGTCAGTGAGGCCACCGGCGTAGTCGAAGATCCGGTAGATACCATTGCCCATGCCTCCGATGTTGCTGACATTGAGGGTACCGTCGAGCGTCAGGTTGCCGCCGACATCGAACAATGCAGTGCCACCGGTGAGCGGCGAAGCCAGGCCAATGTCGATGATCGAGCTGCCGTTGAGCACCAGTGAACCCAGGCCCAGGGTGCTGCCACTCTGGCCGACCAGATGGCCGCCGTTGGCGATAGTCACAGGACCTGCGACAGTGCCTGAGCCGCTCAGGCTGGCCCCATTGGCGACGGTGAGCGCTGAACTGTTGAGGCTGCCATCGACTTGCAAGGTACCTGCGCTGACCTGAGTGCTGCCGCCCAGGTTGCTGGTACCGGTCAGGGTCAGGGTGCCAGTACCGAGTTTGTCCAGGTTGCCCGCGCCACTCAGGGCGCCGGCGAAGGTGCTGCTGGTGTTGTTGCTGCCCAGGCTCAGGGTACTGCCGATACCGATGTCGGCCACGCCCGAGCCGGTCAGGCTGCCGAGGCTGGCATCGCCATTGAGGTTCAGTTGGCCGGTCGCGCCGATGTTGAGATTGTCGACATTGGCCAGCACGCCACTGCCCAGGGTAGTCACCGATCCGGCCTGGATGTCCAGGTCACCGGTAAAGGTCTTGGTACCGACCAGGGTGACATCGTCAACCCCGGTCTTGACCAGGTTGCCGGTGCCGGCGATATCGCCGCTGAGGGTCAACGCACTGCCAGTCTCCAGGGTCAGCTCGGCGCCATTGCCCAGAGTTATGTCGTTGCCCAAGACCATGGTCGCGCTGTTGCTGAGGGTCGAATCGCCGGTGACGCTCAGATCGCCCGTGCCCAGGGAGCCGGAAGTGCCCAGGGTCAGGGTACCGGCTGCCAGTTGGGTACCACCTTGGTAACCGTTGTTGCCGTTCAGGGTCAGGTTGCCACTGCCTTGCTTGATCAGGCCACCGGTGCCGTTGACTACCCCGTTCAGGCTCAGGTCGTTGCTGCCATCGACGGTCAGGCCGGCATTGAGGGTAACGTTATTGCCCAGACTGACCGGAGCATTACTGCTCAGGGTCGAAGCGCCAGCCACTGTCAAACCGCCCAGGCCGAGTGCTGAATTATTGCCGACCACCAGCGCACCAGCGTTCAGCGTGGTGCCGCCCAGATAGTTATTGGCGCCATTGAGGGTCAGCGTCGAAGCACCGCTCTTGACCAGGCTGCCTGGGCCGTTGACCACGCCGTCGAGGGTCAGGTCGTTACTGCCCAGCACAGTCAGCGCGCCGGCCAGGTTTAGCGCATTGGCCAGGCTGACCGCGGCGCTGGAATCAAGGCTGGTGTTAGCTGCAGCGTTCAGGCTGCCAGTGCCCAGGGCGCTGTTGCTGCCGACCACCAAGGTGCCTGCATTCAGGGCGGTGCCGCCACTGTAGGTGTTGTTGCCATTGAGGGTGAGCGTCGCTGCACCGTTCTTGATCAGCCCATCGCTGCCAGCGATGACGCCGTTGAGGGTCAGGGCCTGATTACCCGCCAGGGTGAGGAAGCCGTCGGTAAGGTTGACTGCGTTGGCCAGGGTCAGGGCCTGGGTGCTGTCCAGGGTGGCGGCACCATCCACGGTCAGCGCGCCACTGCCCAATGCGTTATTGTTGCCTAGCAGCAGGCTGCCATTGCGCAGCGTGGTGCCGCCGCTGTAGTTGTTGTTGCCATTGAGCACCAGTTGCCCTGCACCTTGTTTGTTCAGAGCGCCAGCACCGCTGATGACGCCATCCAAGGTCAGCGCCTGGCTGTTATTGACAGTGAGGGTGGTCGCCGCGCCGAGGCCGATTGCATTGGCCAGTTGCAGCGGGCCGGTTGCCAGCAGCGAGCTATTGCCAGTGACCGAAAGGTTGCCTGTGCCGAGCGCGGCATTGTTGCCCAAGGTCAGGCTGCCAGCGGCCAGGGTGGTGGTGCCCTGGTAGGTGTTGCTCCCACTGAGGGTCAGGTTGCCAGTACCGGTCTTGTTCAAGCCGCCCGCACCGCTGATCACGCCGGACAGGGTCAGGTCGTTGCTGCTGATGAAGCTCAGATCACCACCGAGGGCGATCTGGTTGGCGACGCTCAGCGGGCCCAGCGTATCAAGATTGGCGTCGCCGCCGAGGGTCAGGCTGCCCGTGCCCAGGGCCTGATTGTTGCCCAGGGTCAGGGTCCCGGCATTGAGGGTGGTGCCGCCACTGAAGGTGTTGGCGCCCGCCAAGGTTAGTTCGCCAGCGCCGTTCTTGGTCAGGCTGCCAGCACCGCTGACCAGGCCGTTCAAGGCCAGGTCGTTGCTGCCAGCAACGTTGAGGTTGCCGAGCACGTTGACGGTGTTGCCGACGCTCACCGCCGTATTGCTATCGAGCGTTGTGCCATTGGCCGCATTGAGCTGGCCTAGGCCGAGCGCAGTATCACTGCCCAGCACCAAGCTCCCGGCGGTGAGGCTGGTATTGCCCAGGTAAATGTTGCTGCCGTTGAGCACCAAGGTACCTGCGCCGGCCTTGGTCAGACCGCCAACGCCGGCAAGGTTGCCATTGAGCGTCAGGTCCTGTGCGGCGGCGATATTCAGGCTGCCGGCAAGGTTGATCTGGTTGCCGAGGGTCACGGCCGCTGTACTGCTCAGTGTGGTTCCGCTACCAGTGTTGAGCGCCCCGCTACCCAGGGCTGAGTTGCTACCGACCACCAGGGTACCGGCGTTGAGTGCAGTGCTGCCCTGATAGCTGTTGTTACCGTTGAGCGTCAGGCTGCCCGCGCCGGTCTTGATCAGGCCACCGCTACCACCAATCACCCCGCCCAGGGTGATGTTGTTGCTCGCCTGGGTGGTCAGGTTGGCGTTCAGGGCAATGGCATTGGCCAAGTTCAGGGCGCTGCTGCCGGTCAGGGTCGCGGGGCCGGAAACGGTCAATGCGCCGCTGCCCATGGCATTGCTATTGCCCAGCGTCAGCGTGCCGGCGTTCAACGTGGTGCCGCCGGCGTAGGTATTGACGCCATTGAGGGTGAGGTTGGCGGCACCGTTCTTGACCAGGCTGCCTGCGCCACTGACAACCCCATTGAGTGTCAACGCGTTGCTACCGCCAATGCTCACGGCGCCGAGCAGGCTCACCGCATTGGCAAGATTTAGCGCCGTATTGCTATCGAGCGTGGTGCCTGCAGCCGCTGTGAGGGCGCCCGTACCGAGCGCGCTATTGCTGCCCAGCACCAGGGTGCCGCCACCCAGACGGGTGCCACCGGTATAAGTATTGGCGCCATTGAGCACCAAAGTGCCGGTGTCGAGCTTGCTCAGCAGGCCGCTACCGGTCAGCAAGGTATTCACTGTGGCCGTGACATTGGGGTCGACGCGAATCGTAGTCGCACCATTGCTGGCATTGGTCAAATTGAGCGAGCCAGTACCACTGAGCTGATAGCCATCGGTGACGAATTGCATGCCGGTGATGTCACGCGTACCGACCACATTGACAGTGCCTGCGCTGCCCTGGAACACCGCGAAGGTGTTGGCCCAGGATTGATTGATTACACCGTTGGCGTCGGTCCAGTTGGTGTTAGTGCCGTTCCAGGTGCCGGTGCCGCCATCAATGGTGCCGTTGGGGATGTTCTGGGCGCCGTCCCAGAACAGGACATCACCTGCCGCACCCACCAGCAGGTTGACCTGGCTGCCGATCGAGGTCTGCAAGGTCAGATCGCCAGGCTGGACACTGCCGGGCACGGTGCCGATGTTCAAGACGTTGTCGATCAATGCACCGCTGTAGTCGAACAGACGGTAGACACCCAGGCCAAAGCCGCCGATGTCGCTGACATTGAGGGTGCCATCCAGGGTCAGGTTGCCATTGACGTTGACCAGCGCAGTGTTGCCGGTGGAGGGTGAGGCCAGGCCAAAGTCGAGGATCGAGCCGCTGTTCAAAGTCAGCGCGCCGGTGTTGAGCGTAGCGCCGCTGTTGGCGATCAGGTGCCCGCCATTGCCGATGGTGACCGGGCCGGAGACGCTGCCACCGCCACCCAGAGCGGCGCCGGTATTGACCTGAACGCTGCCAGTACTGAGCGAGCCACTGACATCGAGGGTGCCGCCAGTGACCGTGGTGTTGCCGCCGATAACGTTGACGCCAGCCAGTTCGAGGCTGCCACTGCCCTCCTTGATCAGGTCGCCATTACCCGCCAAGGCACCATTGAACACACTGTCGAGGTTGTTGCCGCCAACGCTCAGGTCGCTGCCAGCACCGATGTTCACTGCGCCGTCGCCGGTCAGGCCACCGACGCTGGTGCTCGCGCCGAGATTGAGGCTGGCGCCAGCCCCCACGTTGACTGACGAGGCATTGCCCAAGGCCGCGCCACCAATCGTGGTAAGGCTGCCGCCAAGCAGGTCGACAGCGCCGCTGAAGCTGTTGTCGCCGCTCAGGGTCAGGTCGGCCAAGCCGGTCTTGATCAGCCCGCCATTCCCGCTGATGTCGCCACTGAGGGTCAGGTCATTGCTGCCCGCCACGCTGAGGTTGGCGTTCAGATCGATGTCATTGGCCAGGTTGGCCACTGAGCTGTTGTCCAGGCTGGCGGCGCCTGCCACGGTCAGGGTGCCGGTGCCCAAGGCATTGTTATTGCCGATCACCACGCCGCCAGCATTGAGGGTGGTGCCGCCGCTGTAGGTGTTGTTGCCGTCCAGCGTTAACGTCGTGTTGCCGTTCTTGATCAGTTGCCCTGCCCCGCTGACGATACCGCCGAGGGTCAGCTCGTCGCTGCCCACCAAGGTCAAGTCGGCATTGAGGTTGATGTCGTTGCCCAGGTTGATGGCGGCGCTGTTGTCCAGGCTGGCGGCAGCACCGACGGTGAGATCACCAGTGCCGATGGCACTGGCATTGCCCAGGACCAGTTCGCCGGCATTGAGCAAGGTGCCGCCAGCATAGGTGTTCAGGCCATCGAGGGTCAGCGAGCCGGTGCCGTTCTTGATCAGTTGGCCACTGCCGTCGATCACGCCGGTGAGGATCAGGTCGTTGCTGCCAACCAGCGTCAGCGCGTCGTTCAGGGTGATGGCATTGCCGACGCTGATATCGGCGCTGCTGTCGAGGCTGGCGGCGCCGCCGACGGTCAGTTTGCCGCTGCCCAGCGAGGTACCGGTACCTAGCACCAGTTCACCGGCGTTGAGCACGGTACCACCGGTATAGGTGTTCGGCCCGCCCAGGGTCAGGCTGGCGGCGCCATTCTTGATCAGGCTGCCGTTGCCACTGACCAGGCCAGCCAGGCCGAGGTCCGCGCCGCCGTCGATGGTCAAGGCTCCGCTCAGATTGACCGCGTTACCCAGATTGACCGCAGTGCTGGCATCCAGGCGGGTTCCGCCAGCGGCATTCAGCACACCAGTGCCCAGGGCGCTGTCGCTGCCAACTACGATGCGCCCGGCGACGAGGTTGGTGGCACCGGTATAGGTGTTGGCGCCGGTCAGGGTCAGGGTGGTGGCGCCGTTCTTGGTCAGGCCGCCCACGCCCGCGATGACGCCGGCCAAGGTCAGATCATTGCTGCCAGTGAGGTTGAGGTTGCCAGCCAGGTTCAGCGCATTGGCCAGGGTCAAGCCAGCCACAGAGCTGTCCAGGGTGGTGTTGGCGGCGGCGTTCAATGCGCCGCTGCCCAGCGCGCTGGCACTGCCGACGATCAAGCTGCCGGCGTTCAGGGTGGTGTCGCCGGAGTAGCTGTTGTTGCCGGTCAAGGTCAGGCTGGCGGCGCCGTTCTTGATCAAGCCGCCGGTACCGCTGAGGGTGCCGTTCAGGGTCAGGTTGCTGGTGCCAGCCACTGTCAGATCATCCCCGAGAGCGACGGCGTTGGAGAGCACCAAAGCGCCAGTGCTGGCCAGGGTCGACGCGCCACCGACCGTCAACGCACCGGTGCCCAGTGCGGCGGCATTGCCCAGGGTCAGCGTGCCGGCATTGAGCGTGAGGCCGCCAGTGAACGTGTTGGCGCCGGACAGGGTCAGGTTGGCTGCGCCGTTTTTGACCAGCGCGCCGCTGCCGCTGATGACTCCGCCCAGAGTGGTGGCATTGCTGCCCAGTACGCTCAGGGTGTTGGCACCCAGATTGACCGCATTGCCGAGGTTGACTGCGGTATTGGCATCCAGGCTGGCATTGCCGCCCAAGGTCAACGCCCCCATACCCAAGGCATTGTTGTTACCTACGGTGAGTGTGCCGGCATTGAGCGTCAGCCCGCCACTGAAAGTGTTGTTGCCGTTCAGGGTCAGGCCAGCTGCACCGCTTTTGAGCAGTGCGCCTGTGCCGCTGATCACCCCGCCGAGGGTAGTGGCGCTAGTGCCCAGCAGGTTGAGGGTATTGGCGCCCAGGTTGATCGCGTTGGCCAAGCTGACGGCAGTGCTGGCATCCAGGCTGGCATTGCCGCCCAGGGTCAGGGCACCGCCACCCAGGGCATTGTCGTTGCCCACGATCAACTTGCCAGCGTTGAGGGTCAGGCCACCGCTGAAGGTGTTGTTGCCGTTCAAGCTCAGGTCGCCCGCGCCATTCTTGACCAGCGCACCGGTGCCACTGATCACCCCGCCCAGGGTGGTAGCGCTGGTACCGAGCAAGTTGAGGGTGTTGGCGCCAAGGTTGATGGCGTTGGCCAGGCTGACCGCACTGCTGGCATCAAGGTTGGCGTTGGCACCGAGGGTCAATGCGCCGGTGCCCAATGCAGCGCTATTGCCGACGGTCAGTTGCCCGCCATTGAGCGTAGTGCCGCCTGCATAGGTATTGACTCCATTGAGGGTCAAGGTGGTGCTGCCATTTTTGCTCAGCCCGCCAGCGCCGGCGATCACCCCGGCCAAGGTTAGGTTGTTGCTACCGGTGAGGTTGAGAGTGCCCGTCAGGTTCAGCGCATTGCTCACGCTCAAGTTGGCGACGGTGGAATCCAGGGTGGTATTAGCCGCGGCATTCAGCGCGCCGCTGCCCAGCGCGCTTGCGCTGCCGACAATCAACGTGCCGGCATTGAGCGCAGTCGCGCCAGTTTGGCTGTTGTTACCGCTCAGGGTCAGGCTGGCGCTGCCATTCTTGACCAGGCCGCCAGTACCACTGAGGTTACCCGCCAGGGTCAGGTCGTTGGTGCCATTGACTGCGAGGTTGGCGCCAAGATTGACCGCGTTGTTGAGCGTCATGGCGGCATTGTTGGCCAGCGTGGCCGCGCCGCCCACAGTCAAGGCGCCAGTGCCTAGGGCCGCGGCACTGTTCAGGGTCAGGGTGCCGGCATTGAGCGTCAGGCCGCCGCTGAAGGTATTAGCGCCTGCCAAGGTCAAGTTGTCGCTGCCGTTCTTGATCAGGGCGCCCGTGCCGCTGATCACTCCGCTCAGCGTGGTGGCACTGGAGCCCAGCACGCTCAGGGCATTGGCGCCAAGGTTGATGGCGTTGCCAAGGTTGACCGTGGCGTTGGCGTCCAGGCTGGCGTTACCGCCGAGGGCCAACGCCCCCGTGCCAAGGGCCGTATTGTTACCCACGATCAGTTTGCCGGTGTTGAGCGTGGTGCCGCCACTGAAGGTATTGGCGCCGTTGAGAGTCAAGTCGGCCGCGCCGCTCTTGACCAGTGCTCCGGTACCGCTGATCACCCCACCCAGGGTGGTCGCGCTGGTGCCGAGCAGGCTCAGGGTGTTGGCCCCAAGGTTGACGGCGTTGGCCAGGCTGACGCCGGTATTGGCATCGAGGCTGGCGTTGCCGCCGAGGGTCAGCGCGCCACCGCCCAGGGCATTGTTATTGCCCACGGTCAGCTTGCCAGTGTTTAGGGTCAGACCGCCGCTGAAGGTGTTGGCGCCATTGAGGGTCAGGTCGGCTGCGCCGCTTTTGACCAGTGCGCCGGTGCCGCTGATCACGCCACTCAAAGTAGTGGCGTTGGTCCCCACCAGGCTTAGGGTATTGACACCGAGGTTGACCGCATTGGCCAAGCTGACCGCCGTGCTGGCGCCCAGGCTGGTGCTGGCGCCGAGGGTCAGTGCACCGGTACCCAAGGCCGTGTTGCTGCCTACGGTCAGGGCTCCGCCGTTGATGGTGGTGCCACCGCTGTAGGTATTGGCACCATTGAGGGTCAGACCGCTGGCGCCATTCTTGACCAGTGCGCCGCTGCCGCTGATCACCCCGCCAAGGGTCAGAGCGTTGCTACCGGGTAGCGTCAGGGTATTGCCGGCCAGGCCAATGGCGTTGCCCAGGGTCAGCGCGGTGCTGGTATCGAGGCTGGCATTGCCGCCCAGGGTGAGTGCCCCGCTGCCCAGCGCACTGGCATTGCCCAAGGTGAGCGTGCCGCTACTCAGAGTCGTGCCGCCAGAATAGGTATTGACCCCGTTGAGGGTCAGGCTGCCACTACCGCTTTTGACCAGCGAGCCTGTGCCGCTGAGAATGCCTCCCAAGGTCAGGGCGTTGCTTGAAGGCAGGCTAAGTGCCGCATTGAGCTGCACGGCATTGCTCAGCACCAGTGGCACGCTGCCTTGCAGACTAGCGGCGCCATTGACCGTCAATGAACCGCTGCCAAGGCCAGCTGCGCTGGTCAGGTTGAGGCCGCCAGCGCTAAGCACGGTGCCGCCGTTGTAGGTGTTGCTGCCCGCCAGGGTGAGCAGGCCGCTGCCGGACTTGGTCAGTGCGCCAGCGCCCGACAGCACGCCGCTCAAGCCCAGGTCGTTGCTACCACTGACGGTCAGGCCTCCTGCGTTGAGGGTCACGGCGTTGGCCAGGGTCAACCCGGCAATACTGCCCTGCAGCGTCCCGCCATTGCTGGTGATGCCGCCACTGCCCAGCGCGGCAGCGTTATCGAAACTTAGGATGCCGCCATTGAGCGTGGTTTGAGTAGTGCCATTGAGTACCTGGCCGACCAGGCTCCAAGTACCGCTGTCGACGATCAGGCGGTTGAAGTTGATGTAGTTGGAGGCATTGATCGTACCGCTACCGCCGGTGCCGCTGCCGCCACCGATGGCGTTCTGCAGTGCCAGGGTGTTGGTGCCGCCGGCACCGCCATCGATCTTGCCCGCCGCCGCGAATGCGAGGTTGGGGTTGCTGGTGACCAGCAAGGCAAGGCTGACACCCAGCCCCGCGCCGACACTCGAACCAGTGATGGCGTTGAAGCGGTTGCTGCTGTTGGCCCCCATCGACAGGCTGCCGGTGAGGGTCCCGGCGTTGGTGAAGGTGTTGCCCGTCGCCGAGGCCTCGAAGGCTGCCCGGCCCAGTATGGTGCCGGTGTTGGTGAAATTCACCGTGCTGCCGCCGGTCACGGCGATGACCGGAGTGTCCTCGCTCAGTATCGTCAGGCTGGCCAGCGGCGTGGAGCCGATACTGCCGGCGTTGGTGATGGTGGTGGTGCCCGTAGGACCGTTACGCGCGTCCAGCGCCATGCCGGTGAGGTTCAGCAGGCTCGCGCCCAGCAGGGCGCCGGTGCCCTTGATCACGCCGCTGGCGTTGTTATTGATGGTGAGGGTGCTGGAGGTGCCGGTGTTGCCGATCTGCACGGCGGAGGACTGGATGCTCAGCAGCCCCAGCAACGTCGGGTCGATGGTTCCGGAGTTGTTCAAGGTGTTGTTGTTGCCGGCCAGCGACAGGGACGTCCCGCCTATGCCGAGCAAGGTGCCCAAAGTGGCACCGGCGTTGACATTGACCGTAAGGCCACTGCCGCCGTTGGTATAGCTCGGTGCCAGTGGGTTGGCCGCGCCGTTGCAGGTGATTATCGACCCCGCCGCGCTGCAGGCGGCCAGCGCCTGTTCACTGCTCAAACCAAAGGCCATGCCCCCCACTGCCAGGCTGATAGCCAATGACAGCTGTGAAATACGTGCAGGCGAACGCTTGGCAACTCTTCTGTCCACGGATAGCTCCTTCGTGGATCAGGCCATTCAGTCCTTGAATGCGTGTGGCAAGTTGCGCTGCCGGGGGAACCAAAACACGCGACGAGTCGAATAGCCTGACCTTGGCGACTACTGATTTCCTTTGAGGGAATGTGTAGTCGCTGCCGGCGCGGCAATCGGAAATCACGCGGATAAAATGGTGTTAATACTTTGTGCCTCAAGCACGTGTTTCGCGGGGTACAGGCCAGAGGCCGTTGGATCCAACCGACGAACGGTGGCTCTACTGCGTTCGTCGATTGTGTGCTTTAACGTTCCAGCCGTCAGGCGACTTCAGCCCCCTCGTCAGGCCAATGCGGCTCGTTGGCTTCCAGCGGTGGCAGGCCATAAGCAGCGCGTGCGGCATCGCAACTAGGGTTGTGCACACCGTCGACCCAGGACGCTTCGAACTCTCGGCATGGGGTCGAGCGATTAGCGTAGAGGGTGCAGCCGACCTGCTTGCCAATCTCACCCTCGAGACCGATGCAGCGGCAGGGTTTGGCGTCGGTGCCAATCATCGCGACCCGGGTCGGGTTGATCTGCACCACCAGGTCATCGGGCACGACTCCGCCAGCAGACTGGCATTCGCCCCAGAAGAAGGACACACGGAAGTACCCGCAGCAAGCGCCGCAGTCAAGGCAAGGGTTGTATTCGGACATGATGACCAGGAGGGAAGGATTGTTGTTATCGGGGCTGGGCCCGCGGCGCCATTTGTAATCCAAGCAAAGGCGGCTGAGAAGAGGGGATGAGTAAAAAAACATTGCCGCTGATCGGGGCATCCAATGCATCGCGGGGCAAGCCCGCTCCCACGCAGATCAGCGTTGAATCCCAGACCAGTTCAGGGCTCAAGCTGGCGTTGAAGCGGGCTTGCCCCGCGATAGACGTAAAGCCTTACTTGTGGGTCAAGCCATCCGCCCGGAACATCTGGCGGATACCCCGAATGGCCTGGCGAATACGGTCCTGGTTCTCGATCAGGGCGAAGCGCACATGGTCATCGCCGTAGTCACCAAAGCCGATGCCCGGCGACACGCAGACCTTGGCTTCAGCCAGCAGCTTCTTGGCGAACTCGAGCGAGCCCAGGTGCGCATAAGCCTCGGGAATCTTCGCCCAGATGTACATCGAGGCCTTGGGGTTCTCGACCATCCAGCCCAGCTCGTGCAGCCCCTTGACCAGCAAGTTGCGCCGCTGCCGATACTGCTCGGCGATGTCGCGCACGCATTGCTGGTCGCCTTCCAGTGCGGCGATGGCTGCGACTTGCAGCGGGGTGAAGGTGCCGTAGTCGTGGTAGCTCTTGATCCGCCCCAAGGCACTGACCAGCTCAGGGTTGCCGACCATGAAGCCAATGCGCCAGCCTGCCATGTTGTAGCTTTTGGACAGGGTGAAGAACTCCACGGCAATGTCCTTGGCCCCCGGCACCTGCATGATCGAAGGCGCTTTCCAGCCGTCATAGACGATGTCGGCGTAGGCCAGGTCGTGCACAACCAGCACATCGTACTGTTTGGCCAAAGCGACCACGCGCTCGAAGAAATCCAACTCGACGCACTGGGCGGTCGGGTTGGACGGGAAGCCCAGGATCATCATCTTTGGCTTGGGGATCGACTCGCGGATCGCCCGCTCCAGCTCGTTGAAGAAATCCACCCCAGGCACCAGCGGCACCGAGCGGACCTGGGCCCCGGCGATCACTGCGCCGTAGATATGAATCGGGTAGCTGGGGTTGGGCACCAGTACCGTGTCGCCATGATCGAGGGTGGCGAGCATCAGGTGCGCCAGGCCCTCTTTGGAGCCGATGGTGACGATGGCTTCGCTTTCCGGGTCGATCTCGACCTCGTAGCGCTCCTGATACCAACGCGAAATCGCCCGACGCAGGCGCGGGATGCCACGGGAGGTGGAATAGCCGTGGGTGTCTTCGCGCTGGGCGACTTGCACCAGCTTCTCGACGATGTGCGGCGGCGTGGCGCCATCGGGGTTACCCATGCTCAGGTCGATGATGTCCTCGCCACGCCGGCGAGCAGCCATCTTCAGTTCGGCAGTGATGTTGAACACGTACGGGGGGAGACGATCGATGCGCGCGAAGCGGCGCGGCGAACCTTGGTCGGCCATGATTTCCTCGAGAGACGTTAGCGCCCGGAACCGTCCGAGCGACGCTGGCCGCTGCGGCGGCCTGATTCGGAAGATAATGCCGAAACACTATTAATGCAAAAGATAATTTCCTGTTTTTTATATATTTTTCAGGCATATTTTTTGAAAACTTTAGATCCATATTTGCAGTATCGGCCTCTTCGCGGGCAAGCCCGCTCCCACAGAATTCCCACAGCCTTTGAAGCTTGCACTGTACCTGTGGGAGCGGGCTTGCCCGCGAAGAGGCCGGTACAGGAAAAACAGGCAAAAAAAACCCCGGCACATGGCCGGGGTTTTTTCGTGTAGCAGGCGACTATCAGCGTGCGTAAGTCATCAGCACGTCAGCTGCGGTCTGGCTATCCACCGACATCATCACGCTCAAGGCGGTGACGGTGAGGATGGAGAAACCAAATACCTTGCGCGCCCATTTGCTGTCGTCTTCAGCCTTGTAACCACCCCAGGCCATGTACAACCAGTACAGACCCATGGCAGCCGCTACGGCCAGATAACCCAGACCGGCGTAACCGCCGAGGGTGAGCATCAGGGTCGCCAGGACAAAGGCCAGGACATACAGCACGATCTGCTTCTTCGCCGCCAGGACTCCGCGCGCCACCGGCAGAACCGGAATCTTGGCTGCCGCGTAATCGTTGAAGCGGAAGATCGCGATGGCAAAGCTATGCGGCATCTGCCACAGGCTGAACATCACCAGCAGGGTCACTGCAGCCAGGTCGAAGCTGTTGCTCACGGCGCAGTAGCCGATCACCGGAGGCATGGCACCCGACAGGCTGCCAACCAAGGTGCCGTGCACCGATTTGCGCTTCAGCCAGAGGCTGTAGAAACCGACGTAGACGATGAAGCCTACAGCTGCGCAGAACGCCGACAGCGGATTAGCCTGGACATACAGCAAGCTGAAGCCGGCCACCCCCAGGAGGGTGGCGTAGATCAGCGCGAGGGGCAGCGACATGGCGCCCTGAACCATGACGCGGTTCTTGGTACGTTCCATCTTCACGTCGATGTCGCGGTCGATGCAGTTGTTGAACACGCAACCGGACGCTACCACCAACGAAGTACCAACAACCACCGCCAGGAACAGGGCGAAGTCCACATGCCCCTTAGCGGCAAGGAAGAAACCGCCTGCCACGGAAAGCACGTTACCGAAAATGATCCCCGGTTTGGTGATTTGGATAAAGTGCTTCACGGACATGCAGTCTTACCTCACTTGGCCATCATTTCGAAGTGGATGCTGAACATGATCCACAGCGACAGGCCGACCAGCAGTGCAATTACCAGAACGGTGAACAGGAACGTCGAGACATTGGAACGCTGCTCTTTCGAGCGGTCCATGTGCAGGAAGTAAACCAGGTGCACCACTACCTGAATGACGGCCATGGCCACCACGATCAGGACAGTCAGGTTCTTCGGCAGGGTCGGATACATCACCAGGCCGAACGGAATCGCGGTCAGGATGATCGACAGTACGAAGCCGATCATGTACGACTTCACGCTGCCGTGGTTGCCTTCATGATGAGTGTCATGTGCATTAGCCATTACAGAACCCCCAGCAGGTAGACGACGGTGAACACGCAGATCCAGACCACGTCCAGGAAGTGCCAGAACAGGCTCAGGCAGCTCATGCGGGTCTTGGCGGTCGGCGTGATGCCGTGCTTGTTGATCTGATACATCATGATCGCCATCCAGATCAGACCGGCAGTCACGTGCAGACCGTGGGTACCGACCAGCGCGAAGAACGCCGACAGGAAGCCACTGCGCTGCGGGCCGTAGCCTTCAGCGATCAGGTGATGGAACTCATAGATTTCCATCGCGATAAACGCAGCACCGAACAGGAAGGTGATAGCCAACCAGCCCAGTACACCGGCTTTCTTGCCATCGAACATCTTCAGCATGGCGAAGCCGAAGGTGATCGAGGACAGCAGCAGGAACGCGGTTTCAACCAGCACGAAGTCGAGCTGGAAGATGTCGTGACCCGACGGGCCGCCGGCGAAACCGCCGGACAGCACCGCGTAGGTGGCGAAGAGCGACGCAAACAGGATGCAGTCGGTCATCAGGTACAGCCAGAAACCAAGTACGGTCATCTGGCCCGAGTCGTGGTGGTGATCGTCGTGCCCATGGTCATGACCATGAGCGTCACCGTGGATTACTTGACTGGACATTGATTACACCCGTTCAAACGATTCGACACGTGCGCCGGCAGGCAGAGCACCTGCTTGGGCCAGCGCTTTCATGCGCTCGCCTTCGATGCGCGCCACTTCTTCAGCCGGAACCATGTAGCCCTGGTCGTCACGTGCAGCGTGGCGAACGAAGACTGCGATGGTTGCTACCAGGCTCGCGCCTACCAGCCACCAGATGTGCCAGATGAAGGCGAAGCCGAAGACGGTCAGCAGCAGGCCCATGAACAAACCGGTAGAGGTGTTGCTCGGCATGTGGATCGCTTCGTACTTGGCCGCAGGCTTGTAGGCCACACCGGCTTCCTTGGCTTCGTGCCAGGCGTCCAGACCAACTTTCTCAGGCATGTGAGCGAAGTTGTAGAACGGAGGTGGCGAAGAAGTCGACCATTCCAGGGTACGGCCGCCCCATGGGTCGCCAGTGACGTCCATGTTCTGCTTGCGATCGCGAACCGATACGTAGATCTGGATCAGCTGGCAAGCGATACCGAACAGGATCAGCACGGCGCCGACGACGGCAACGTACAGGTAGGGTTCCCACAGCGGGTTGTCGGAGTGGTTCAGACGACGGGTCATGCCCATGAAGCCCAGGGCGTACAGCGGCATGAACGCAACGTAGAAGCCAGAGATCCAGAACCAGAAGGCAGCCTTGCCCCACTTCTCGTTCAGGGTGAAGCCGAAGGCTTTCGGGAACCAGAAGGAGAAGCCAGCGATGTAGCCGAAGACCGCACCACCGATGATCACGTTGTGGAAGTGGGCAATTACGAACAGGCTGTTGTGCAGAACGAAGTCAGCACCTGGAACAGCCAGCAGAACGCCAGTCATGCCACCGATCGAGAAGGTAACCATGAAGCCCAGGGTCCACATGATCGGCGCGGTGAAGCGCAGACGGCCCTGGTAGATCGTGAACAGCCAGTTGAACAACTTCACACCGGTCGGGATGGAGATCAGCATCGTCGCCAGGCCGAAGAAGGTGTTGACGCTCGCGCCGGCACCCATGGTGAAGAAGTGGTGCAGCCAAACGGCAAAGCCGAGGATGGCGATCGCGCCCGATGCATAGATCATCGAGTGGTGGCCAAACAGACGCTTGCCAGCGAAGGTCGAGGTAACTTCCGAGAACACGCCGAAGGCCGGCAGAATCAGAATGTAAACCTCAGGGTGACCCCACGCCCAGAACAGGTTGACGTACATCATCGGGTTCCCACCAAGCTCGTTGGTGAAAATGTGGAAGTCCAGATAACGGTCAACAGTCAGCAGAGCGAGTGCAGCGGTCAGGATCGGGAACGAAGCTACGATCAGCACGTTGGCCCAGGTGCAGGTCCAGGTGAAGATCGGCATGTCCATCAGCTTCATGCCTGGAGCGCGCATTTTCATCACGGTGACCAGGAAGTTAACGCCGGTCAGCGTTGTCCCCAGACCCGATAGCTGTAGCGCCCAGATGTAGTAGTCGACACCTACCCCAGGACTGTACTGAATACCCGCAAGCGGCGGATAGGCAACCCAGCCGGTCTTGGCGAACTCACCAACACCCAGGGAGATGTTGACCAGCAGCACGCCTGCCAGCAGCAGGTAGAAGCTCAGGGAGTTGAGGAACGGGAAGGCCACGTCACGTGCACCGATCTGCAGAGGAACCGCAAGGTTCATCAGACCAGTGAAGAACGGCATCGCCATGAAGATGATCATGATCACACCGTGAGCGGTGAAGATCTGGTCATAGTGTTCAGGCGGCAGGTAGCCTTCGGAGCCACCGGTGGCGGCAGCCAGCTGGGTCCGCATCATGATGGCGTCGGCAAAGCCACGCAGCAGCATGATCATGGCGACGATGATGTACATCACGCCGATTTTCTTGTGGTCGACCGTGGTCAGCCACTCGGTCCACAAGTAGGTCCACTTGCGGAAGTAGGTGATCAGACCTACTACAGCGATACCACCGAGCGCGATCATGGCAAGTGTCACCATGACTATCGGCTCGTGATACGGGATCGCCTCCAGACTTAATTTACCGAACATCTCTTACTCCTCTGCCCCGGCAGCTGGTTGCTTACTCGACTCCACACCCTGGGTTGTGGCCAGATCCTTGCTGCCTTCTTCTTCGTGGCTCGGACGACCGCGGTTCATACCTTCGTACTTGTCGACGATGATCTGGAACTGGTCAGCCGAAGCCTCGCTGTACAGCGCGACTGGGTTGTATTCGCTTGGTTTGGCCAAGGCTTCGTATTCGGCCTTGTCCAGCTTCTTCGGCGACTGCTTGACTTCAGCGACCCACTTCTCGAAGTCAGCTTGGGAGGTTGCAGTGGCCTTGAACTTCATACCGGTGAAACCGGCGCCGCTGTAGTTGGCGCTGATACCGTCGAACTCACCGTTCTCGTTAGCGATCAGGTGCAGTTTGGTGGTCATACCGGCCATGGCGTAGATCTGACCGCCCAGGCCTGGGATGAAGAAGGAGTTCATCACAGCGTCGGAGGTGACGCGGAAGTTGACCGGGGTGTTAGCTGGGAAGACGATCTTGTTGACCGTGGCAATGCCCTGCTCCGGGTAGATGAACAGCCATTTCCAGTCCAGCGCGACCACGTCGATCTGCACCGGCTTCACATCGGAATCCAGTGGACGGTACGGGTCCAGCTTGTGGGTGGACAGGTAGGTGAAGTAGCCCAGGGCGCAGATGATGATCACCGGGATGATCCAGATCGCCAGCTCGATCTTGGTCGAGTGCGACCAGTCGGGGGTGTAGGTGGCTGCCTTGTTGGAAGCACGGTACTTCCAGGCGAACGCCAGGGTCATGATGATGACCGGCACGACCACCAGCAGCATCAAGCCGGTAGCGATCAGGATAAGGTTCTTTTGCTCAATGCCGACCTGGCCCTTCGGGTCGAGCAGGGTCCAGTTGCACCCACTGAGTAAAAGCATGCCTAAAAAGGGCAATATGCCAAACAGTCTGGGGTAACGCTTTTTACTCATCTCACGACCTCTAGATCAGCTTGCTTCAATGCAATAGTGTTTTGTTCGCCAACACTTCGTCCTGCCAAGCGTTAGCAATTTGGGCTCGAATTCGCTCCTGCCTGGGGTCCGACTGCAGGACCTGGCGTTGAGCGGGCTTTACGGTGCTTTTGGTTTCGTAGGCAAACGGCCTGTACTTCAGACCAAGTCCATTTGGTGCGGGAAAACGCGGAGGGGTGTCCGCCCGGTATCGCCGTTGGGCGAAACTTGACGAAGTCAGCAAAAAGGAGCCGTGGCTTCCTTCAATCCTGCGACTTGCAAGCAGTGCCGAACGGAAATTGGGGGCGATTGTAGATAGGTCGCCCCCCCTTTACTATGACTTATTGAGCAACAGTCTTTTACAGAATGCGTAACAATCCTGCTCAAAAAATCAACTTCGCGACAGTTTGTCGCACCCCTCCCAGTAGGCCTGAAACCCGCATTCTGCAAGGCTTTATGTTTGATCTGGATCAACTGGGAGGCGAGATCAGGTGATTCTCTCGCGGTGCAACAGACTTGCGCGAATTCGGGACTTTGGTCTAAGCCCCGCGGCGGTTGCGATAGATGCCTAGCGGCACCAGGATGGCGGTCAGGATGAACGCCACCAGCGCCCATTGCGCCAGCGACAGACCCAGGATCGGCGGATACGGGGTGCTGCAGAAACCCTCGACCTGGAACGCCAGTGGCCAGACCTTGGCCAGGGGCAAGTCGTCGACGATCGGTTGCAGGGTATCGATGCCGCAACTGACCGCAGGGTTGGCGAGTATATACACATGGCGGCCAGCCGCAACGATTCCGCCGATGGCGCTGAGCATGACCAAGCCTTCGAACAGCGTCAGGCTGCGCTTGCCCGGCATGGCCGCTGCGATGAACGCGAACACCGCGATCAGCAGCAAGGCGTAGCGCTGCAGGATGCACAACGGGCATGGCGCCTCGCCGAGCACGATCTGCATGTAGAGCGCGCCTCCGATCAGGGCGAGACAGATCACCCCCAGCAGCACCAGGAAGCGCCGTTCACGATTGAGGCGCGATGTTTGTTCGTTCATTGCCGATTCCTTCGATGGAGAGTGGCAGCGCTGAGGCCGACCTGGGCGCCAGTCTACACGCTGAACATGACCTTGAATGTCGAAGGAGTGGCGTGACGGCACTATCCGCAGAGCTCTAGGACCAGACGGATCGACGTCAGTTCAACGTCGGCCATGCACAAATGGCGACGCGAATGCCGGACAGGCGCAAGCCCCTCGACACCCGCGAGTGAAGGATACAGTGATTAAAGCGCGATTAAGGATGAAACATCTGCAGCAGCCATCGCGGGGCAAGCCCGCTCCTACGCTATCGCGTGGGAGCGGGCTTGCCCCGCGATGATGCCGCACCTGCCTGGAGGATTACTCCAATGCAGCCGCCGGCCCAAAGAACTCGTAGCGGCTCTGCGCCTCTGGCACACCTAGCCCTTTGAGCTGACGCTTGATCGCCGCCATGAAGGCCTTAGGCCCCAGGAAGTAGGCATCGACGTCGCGTTCCTGCGGCAGCCACTGCGCCAACAGTTCCTCGTTCAACAAGCCCACCGCATCGGCATCACCGCCCTCCTCGGCATGGCAATAGAAACGCTTGAGCTGCGGATGGCGCGCAGCCAGGCCGTCGATCCAGTCACGGAATGCATGCACCGCGCCATTACGCGCACAGTGGATGAAGTGCACCGGACGCTCGGTAGCAAGCGCCGCTTGCAGCATCGCCAAGGTCGGAGTGATGCCCACCCCACCACTGATCAACACCAACGGCTTGTCGCTCTGCGCCAGGGTGAAGTCGCCTGCAGGCGGGAACAAGGCGATGGTATCGCCTACCATGAACCCGTCATGCAGGTAGTTGGACACCTTGCCACCGGCCTCACGCTTGACGCTGATGCGGTATTGCTCGCCATCGCACAAAGCCGAGAGGGAATAGTTGCGACGCTGCTCGGCACCGTCGATAAACAGTTGCAGGCCAATGTACTGACCCGGTTCGGCCTTGAGCACCGGCTTGCCATCGACCGGGGCGAAATAGAAGGAGACGATCTCACTGCTCTCTTGCTCGCGGCGCACCAGGCGGAACTCGCGCGTGCCGCGCCAGCCGCCTGCGGCTTCTTCTTTCTGTTTGTAGAGGTTTTCCTCGGCGCCGATCAGGATATCGGCCAACTGACCATAGGCCGCGGCCCAGGCATCGATCACCTCAGGGGTAGCGATGTCCTTGCCAAGCACTTCTTCGATGGCGCGCAGCAGGCAGCGCCCCACGATCGGGTAGTGTTCGGGCAGAATCTGCAGCGCCACGTGCTTGTTGATGATCTGCCCAACCAGCCCGCCGAGCTGCTCGAGCTGATCGATGTGGCGGGCGTACATCAATACACCGTTGGCCAGGGCGCGCGGCTGGTCGCCGCTGGCCTGGTGGGCCTGGTTGAACAGCGGGCGTACCTCGGGGTACTCGCTGAGCATCATCTTATAGAAGTGGGTGGTCAGCGCCTCACCACCGCTTTCCAGCAGAGGGACAGTGGCTTTGATGATTGCACGTTGTTCGGCATTGAGCATTGCGACAACTCCTGAGCCTGTGGCTTCGAATGGATGCCTTGGCTATTACAGCAATCGTGCCAACTCTAAAACCCAGCGTATTCGGGGCTTCGCGGGGCACAGTGTCAAAATGACAATGGCAGGCGTATAGTCATAACGACCAGAAGGAGTCTTTATGACCGCAAAACCGTTGCTCACTGCCCTCCTCCCCCTAGTCAGCGACCTGTCGCGCGACCTGCCCGACCAAGAGCGCTATCGCCGCCTATTGCAGGCCATGCGCGATTTGCTGCCGTGCGACGCCGCTGCCTTGCTGCGCCTGGATGGCGAGTGGTTGGTGCCGCTGGCGGTCGACGGCCTCGCCCCTGACACCTTGGGCAGGCGCTTTCGGGTCAGTGAGCACCCGCGCTTCAAGATCCTGCTCAGCCGCAGCGAGCCGACGCGCTTTGCCAGCGACAGCCAACTGCCTGATCCCTATGACGGCTTGGTCAATGCACCCGACGCCGACCTGGAAGTACACGATTGCATGGGCTGCCCGCTGATGGTCGATGAACAGCCCTGGGGCCTGCTGACCCTGGATGCCTTGACCCCCGGTCAGTTCCAGAGCCTGGAGCTGGATGCCCTGCAAGCGTTCGCCAGCCTGGCAGCGGCCACGGTCACCGTGGCCGAGCGCATCGAGCACCTGGCTCTGCGCGTGGAAGACGAACAGCAACGCGCCGAGGTCTACCGCCAGGCCAGCGGGCAGGACAAGGAGTTGATCGGCCAGAGCAAGGCGCACAAACGCTTGGTAGAAGAAATCCGCCTGGTAGGCGGCAGTGACCTGACCGTGTTGATTACCGGAGAGACGGGCGTCGGCAAGGAGCTGGTGGCCCAAGCCCTGCATCAGGCCAGCAGCCGCGCCGACAAGCCACTGATCAGCCTAAACTGCGCGGCCCTGCCCGACACCCTGGTCGAAAGCGAGCTGTTTGGCCATGTCCGCGGGGCGTTCACCGGTGCCCATGGCGAACGACGTGGCAAGTTCGAACTGGCCAATGGCGGTACGTTGTTTCTCGATGAGGTGGGCGAGTTGTCGCTGACGGTACAGGCCAAGCTGCTACGCGTGTTGCAAAGCGGCCAGCTACAGCGCTTGGGGTCGGATCGTGAGCACCAGGTCGATGTACGGCTGATCGCCGCGACCAACCGCGACCTGGCCGATGAGGTGCGCAACGGCCGCTATCGCGCCGATTTCTATCACCGCCTCAGCGTGTATCCGTTGCAGGTTCCACCGCTGCGCGAGCGCGGCCGTGATGTGCTGCTGATTGCGGGCTACTTCCTGGAGCAGAACCGTTCGCGCCTGGGCCTGAATAGTTTGCGTCTGAGTCATGAGGCCCAGGCGGCGCTGCTGGCTTATGACTGGCCGGGCAATGTGCGTGAATTGGAGCACCTGATCGGCCGCTCGGCCCTCAAGGCCCTCGGGCAGCACCCGCAGCGGCCACGGATTCTTACCTTGGAGGCAGCGGACCTGGATCTGCGTAGTGTGCTGCCGACCACTGCCGCGCCGGTTGAAAGCGCGCAAGTCTTGGCCAGCCTGCCCGAGGGTGGGCTGCGTGAAGCGCTGGATGATTATCAGCGGCAAGTGATCGAGGCGTGCCTGGCGCGCCACGAGGATAACTGGGCGGCAGCGGCGCGTGAGTTGGGGCTGGATCGGGCCAATTTGAGTCGGGTGGCCAAGCGCTTGGGGCTGCGCTGAATGGGGGTGGGGCTGCTTTGCAGCCCATCGCAGCAGACCGAAAAACCCCTAAAGCCAAGCCAGCACAGGCCGATAACCCGGCATCCTCTCTTTTCCTGACACACCCAAAGGTTGCCCATGGCCACGCAAAATGCCCGCGCGGACTCGTTGTCCCTGCTGCTGTTCACCCTGCGCAGCGGCAAGCTGATGGCTATCAACCTGCTCAAGGTCAGCGAAATCATCACCTGCCCGCCACTGACCAAGCTGCCGGAGTCCCACCCTCACGTAAAAGGCGTGGCGACCCTGCGCGGCAATTCGTTGTCGGTGATCGACCTGTCGCGCGCCATCGGCGAGCGGCCGCTGGCCGACCCGGACGGCGGCTGCCTGATCGTCACCGAGATCAGCCGCTCGCGCCAGGGCCTGCACGTGCAGGCGGTGAGCCGCATCGTGCATTGCCTGAGCACCGACATCAAACCGCCGCCCTACGGCTCGGGCAATCGCTCGTTCATCACCGGCGTGACCCGGGTCGACAACACCCTGGTGCAGGTGCTGGACATTGAAAAGGTCATCCATGCCATCGCCCCCCCTCAGCCCGAGCCGCATCCCGGCGAGCTGAGCGAGGAAGACGCCAGCCTGTTGGCCGCCGCCAATATCCTGGTCGTCGACGACAGCCAGGTAGCCCTGCAGCAATCGGTACACACCCTGCGCAACCTGGGGATCGAGTGCCACACCGCGCGCAGTGCCAAGGACGCGATCAATGTGCTGTTGGAGCTGCAAGGCACCGACCGCGAGATCAACATCATCGTTTCCGACATCGAGATGTCGGAGATGGACGGCTACGCCTTTACCCGCACCCTGCGCGAGACGCCTGACTTCCAGCACCTCTATATATTGCTGCACACCTCGCTGGACAGCGCCATGAGCAGCGAAAAGGCCAAGACCGCCGGCGCCAATGCGATCCTCACCAAGTTCTCCTCGCCGGACCTGACCGACTGCCTGGTGACCGCTGCGCGCACCGTGGTGTTCGCTGAGCACTGACAGTTATGCCAGTAGGCAAGCTGGGCCACCCTGATATATTCAGCGACAAACTCCCAGGCTTGATGCCTGGGGAGACTGGGGCATAATTCGCGCCCCTCGGATGTTTTATGCCGGTATCGCGTATGAAGTATTTCAGCTTTCTCCTGATCGCCTGCGCCCTGTCCACAGGTGTCGCCCAGGCCTCCAGCAGCCAGGCCTGGAACGAGTATCGCCAACAGATGCTCAAGGACTGCCTGTCTGCCAGCCAACTCAAGGACGCCCACGCCCGCGGCAAGCCAGCCGAGTTCGACGACCAGGTCGGTTTCAGCGCCCTGCTGATCGAAGGCGTCTATCCGCAAAAGCACATGCAGCAACGCACCGGCACTGAGCTGTGCCTGTACGATCGTCAACACAAGAAGGCGTTCGTCAGCGAGTGGAAGCCAGGCGCCAAGTGAACGACAGCATTCGTTTTTCCTGCACCGGTTGTGGCAAGTGCTGCACCGGCCATCATGTTCCGTTGACCTTGGCCGAGTCGCGCCAATGGGCGGCGGCTGGCGGCCAGGTAGTGGTATTGCTCGAGGCTTTCGTCACCGATGGCCCGGGCATGCCGGTCGAGCAGCGCGAGCATGTGCTGGGGCGTTCGCACCCGGTCAGCTGCGGCACTGGGCAATTGCGCGTGTCAGTGACCTTTGCTGCATTCAATCCCGGGCGCTGTCGCAACCTCGATGCGCAGGACCTGTGCACTATTTATGAGACGCGGCCTCTGGTCTGTCGCATCTACCCGGCAGAGATCAACCCGCACCTGCCGCTGCGCCCGGAAAACAAGGACTGCCCACCCGAAGCCTGGGACCAGGGGCCGGAATTGATCCATGGCCAGGTACTGGCGGATCCGCAGCTGGTCGCGCTGATTGCCGCGTCGCGCCAGGCGGATAGGGACGATATCGCGGCCAAGGTGGCGATTTGTCAGGCGTTGGGTATGACCACCAGCGCGCTGAAGGGCAATGGCTTTACCGCCTATTTGCCGGAAATGGCGGCTTTCGCTAATGCGCTGGAGCAGGTCATCAGCGATGATCGTGCGCCTTGGACTGTGCATGTAGCGGACTCAGAGCTCGCCAGTACCCTTGTGAGTCACGGCCTGCAAACCACCGCCGAGCCGCCTGTCTATTACGCCTTCATAGGTTTCTGAGGCCGTGCCGCCCTCATCGCGGGGCAAGCCCGCTCCCACGCAGTTGCTCCTGGATTCAACAACATGCGTGGGAGCGGGCTTGCCCCGCGATGAGGCCGGCACGGGCACAGCCAGGATCACTGACAGCGCCGCCAGAACTCATCGGCCAAGCGCCGCAGATCCTGCGCCAAATCCGCCACATCACTGGCCCGGGTATGACTGCGCTGGCCCACATCGACGGTCGCCTCACTGGCCTGGCGAATGCTGACGATGTTGCGGTTGATGCTCTCGCTGACCTGACTCTGCTGCTCTACCGCCGCCGCAATCTGCAAGCTCATCTCGTTGATCTGGTTGACCCGCACGCTGAGGCTATCCAGCGCGCCGCTGGCCAACTGCGCCTGGCTCACGCTGTGTCCTGCGTGGGCGCTGCTCTGCTGCATCACCTGCACGGCAGCACGCGCGCCTTCCTGCAGGGCGCCAATCATGCGTTGGATTTCATGGGTCGACTGCGCCGTGCGCTGGGCCAAGCCACGAACCTCGTCGGCAACCACGGCAAAGCCGCGCCCCTGATCGCCGGCGCGCGCCGCTTCGATCGCAGCGTTCAAGGCCAGCAGGTTGGTCTGCTCGGCAATCGCGCGAATGACATCCAGCACTCCGGAAATCTCGCTGCTGTGGCCCTCCAACTGCTGCACCACTTCACTGGCCTCTACCAACGAGCCTGCCAGATCCTGGATCGCGCAGCGATTGCGGTCGACCAACTGGTGGCCGGCCTGGGTCTCGTCCTCAGCCTGCTCAGCGGCCATCGAGGCCAACTGGGCGCTGCTGGCAACCTGAGCGACGCTGGCGCTCATCTGGTGGATCGCGGTGGCGACTTGGTCGGCTTCGTTCTGCTGATCCAGGCTGTTGGCGTGACTGGCCTGCAGGGCATTGACCAAGGCCCCGGAATGGCCAGCCAGACGCGCCGAGGTATCGCCGATACGCCCAACCACCGCGCCCAGCTGCGCCTTGAGCATACGCATGGCGAACTCGATCTGGCCGATGCCGTCGCGCCGTCCGGTATACAGCTGCTGGCTCAGCGGATTGTCGGCAATGCTCAGCGCCTGGCGGCGCAAGCGCTCGAACGGGCGCAACGCCAGCACAATCGCCAGACTGCTCAGGCCTGCGGCCAACAGCAACTCCAGCAGTGCAGCCTGCCAAGGCGTGCCCAGCCACCAATGCCCAGCGCCGAGTGCCACCACCAAGGCAGCCGCCACCGCCACGCATGCGCGCAGGCCCAGGCCAACCACCGGCAAGCGCTCGCGCCAACCTCTCCGCCCCGCGCGCAAGCGTGCATAACAACGCTCGGCGGCGGCGACCTGCGCTTCAGTTGGCCGGGTGCGCACCGACTGATACTCGACGGTATTGCCGCCGCTACTGATCGGCGAAACGAAGGCGCTGACCCAATAGTGATCGCCATTCTTGCAGCGATTCTTGACCAAACCCATCCATGAACTGCCGGCCTTCAACGCTCGCCACATCTGCTCGAACGCCTGCGGCGGCATGTCGGGGTGGCGCACCAGGTGATGCGCTTGGCCGAGCAATTCGTCGCGGGCAAAGCCACTGATGCGCACGAAATCGTCATTGGCATAGGTGATCAGGCTGTCCAGGTCGGTAGTGGACAGGATGTTGGCATCGCCGGGGTACTCCACTTGGCGACCGGTAACAGGCACATTGCACTTCATCGGCGGCTCTCGTTCTTGTCGGGAAGATCGGCAGGGCGTTCGACTCTATGGCCAACTAGCAGAGAAACATTGATCTGGGGCAGCATATTGGCAATTCGCCACTAACCTGCCGAAACTGTCAGCGCTGTCAGCTAGGCGTCACGCTGGCGACCCGATCCCGGCGCTATAAGCTTGAGTACAGACATCCGTTTTCTCACCCCCGGCTACGGTGCCCGACCCGATGCGACGTCCGTCCCGCTCTGTGTTTCTTGCCGCCTTGGCGCTCATTGCCCTGATTGGCGCAGGCGGCTGGCTGAGCCAACGCCAATCGGCGCCGGCCGTCCGTGCGCAAACGGCGATTCCAGTGCGGGTGGTCAGCGTCGCCCAGCAAGATGTGCCGCGCTATGCCAGCGCCATTGGCTCGGTGCTGTCATTGCACAGTGTCGAGATTCGGCCACAGGTCGAAGGCGTGCTGACCCAAGTGCTGGTCAAGGAAGGCCAGTGGGTCAAGCAGGGGGACCTGCTCGCCACCCTCGACGATCGGGCTATCCGCGCCAGCCTCGACCAGGCGCGTGCCCAGCTCGGCCAGAGCCAGGCGCAGCTGCAAGTGGCCGAGGTCGATCTTAAGCGCTACAAGCTACTGAGCAGCGACGATGGCGTCTCCAAGCAGACCCTCGACCAGCAACAGGCGCTGGTCAATCAGTTGCAAGCCACCGGTAAGGGCAACCTGGCGGCCATCGCCAATGCCCAGGTGCAGCTTTCTTATACACAGATCCGCTCCCCGGTAACCGGGCGAGTCGGCATACGCAATGTCGACCCCGGCAACCTGGTGCGCACCAGCGATACCCAAAGCCTGTTCAGCGTGACCCAGATCGACCCGATCGGCATCGAGTTCGCCCTGCCCCAGCAGATGCTGCCGACCCTGCAAAGCCTGCTCAAGGCGCCAACCGCAGCTGTGGTCCAGGCCTACCTGGATGCCAACGGCGAAAGCAAACTGCTCGCCGAGGGGCATCTGGCCCTGATCGACAACCAGATCTCGGCCACCACCGGCACGCTGCGGGTCAAGGCCGAATTCGACAACAAGGATGGGCTGCTCTGGCCCGGCCAACTGGTGACGATAAAGCTGCGCACCGCGGTCGACGAAAGCGCGCTGGTGGTACCGCCACCCGTGGTCCAGCGCGGCGTCGACGGCCATTTCGTCTACCGCCTGGACGGCGACAAGGTCACCAGTGTGCCGGTCAAGGTGCTGTTCCAGGACAGCACGCTGAACATCATTGCCGGGGTCAAAGCCGGTGATCGGCTGGTGCTCGATGGTCAGTCGCGGCTCAAGCCGGGGGCTCACGTCGAAGTGCTGAGCGACGCGCCCAACAGTACTGAGATGGCCGATCGCAGGGCGCAACCATGACTACCCGCAACGGTCTTTCCGCCTGGTGCATCGACCACCCAGTCGCCACCCTGCTGCTGACCTTCGCCCTGGTCCTGCTTGGCGCCATCGCTTTCCCACGCTTGCCCGTGGCGCCCTTGCCAGAGGCAGATTTCCCGACCATCCAGGTTACCGCGCAACTGCCCGGCGCCAGCCCGGAAACCATGGCCTCGTCGGTGGCCACGCCGTTGGAAGTACAGTTCAGCGCCATCCCCGGCATGACCCAGATGACCAGCAGCAGCGCGCTGGGCTCGACCAACCTGATCCTGCAATTCACCCTCGACAAGAACATCGACACCGCCGCCCAGGAAGTCCAGGCGGCGATCAACACCGCCACCGCGCGCCTGCCCCAGGACCTGCCCAACCCGCCAACCTGGCGCAAGGTCAACCCGGCCGACAGCCCGGTGCTGGTGCTCACCGTCAGCTCCGCGCAGATGCCCGGCAACGAGCTGAGCGACTACACCGAGACCTTGCTGGCGCGACAGTTGAGCCAGATCGACGGGGTCGGCTTGATCAACATCACCGGCCAACTGCGCCCGGCGATCCGCGTCCAGGCCCAGCCGGAGAAACTCGCCGCCATCGGCCTGACCCTGGCCGACCTGCGCCTGGCTATCCAGCAAACCAGCCTGAACCTGGCCAAGGGCGCGCTGTACGGCGAGCACAGCGTGTCGACCCTGGCCGCCAACGACCAGCTGTTTCATCCCGAGGACTACGCCAAGCTGATCGTCTCCTACCGCGACGGCGCGCCGGTACACCTGTCGGATGTGGCCAAGGTGATCCAGGGCGCGGAAAACGCCTACGTCAAATCCTGGTCTGGCGATCAGCCTGGGCTGAACCTGGTGGTGTTCCGCCAGCCTGGGGCGAACATCGTCGATACCGTCGACCGGGTGCTGGAGGCGCTACCGCGCTTGCAGGAAATGCTCCCGGCCTCGGTCGAGGTATCGGTGCTGCAAGACCGCACCCAGACCATCCGCGCCTCGCTGCATGAGGTGGAGCTGACCTTGATGATCGCGGTGATCCTGGTGATCGGCGTGATGGCGTTGTTCCTGCGCCAGTGGTCGGCGACCTTGGTGGTGTCGAGTGTGCTGGGCGTGTCGCTGATCGCCAGCTGCGCGCTGATGTATATCTTTGGTTTCAGCTTGAACAACCTGACCCTGGTGGCCATCGTCATCTCGGTGGGCTTCGTGGTCGACGATGCGATCGTGGTGGTGGAGAACATCCACCGCCACCTGGAGGCTGGCGACGACAGCCGCACCGCCGCAATAAAAGGCGCCGGCGAGATCGGCTTTACCGTGATATCGATCAGCTTCTCGCTGATCGCCGCATTTATCCCGCTGTTGTTCATGGGCGGTGTGGTTGGGCGGCTGTTCAAGGAGTTCGCCCTCACCGCGACCTCGACCATCCTGATTTCGGTGGTGGTGTCGCTGACCCTGGCGCCGACCCTGTGCGCGCTGTTCATGCGCCGGCCACCCAAGGAGCATCACGATGGCTTTGGCGAGCGCCTGGTGCGCTGGTACGAAAAAGGCCTGAACCGCGCCCTCGCCCATCAACGCCTGACCCTCGGCGTGTTCGGCCTGACCCTGGCGCTGGCGGTGGTCGGCTACGTGGCCATTCCCAAAGGCTTCTTCCCGCTGCAAGACACCGGTTTCATCCTCGGCACCAGCGAGGCAGCGGCCGACGTCTCTTATCCGGCGATGATCGAAAAGCATCAGGCGCTGGCCAAGATCATCGAGGCTGACCCTGCGGTGCGCGCCTTCTCCCACGCGGTGGGGGTCACCGGCAACAACCAGACCATCGCCAACGGCCGCTTTTGGATCGCCCTCAAGCCCCGTGGCGAGCGCGATGTGTCGGCCAGCGAGCTGATCGACCGGCTGCGCCCGCAACTGGCGAAAGTGCCTGGGGTGGTGCTGTACATGCGTGCCGGCCAGGATATCAACCTCAGCTCCGGGCCATCGCGTACCCAGTACCAGTACGTGCTCAAGAGCAATGACGGCGTCGCCCTGAACCTCTGGACCCAGCGCTTGACCGAGCGCCTACGCGAGATCCCGGCGTTTCGTGACCTGTCCAACGACCTGCAGTTGGACGCCAGCGTCACCCGCATCGAGATCGACCGCCAGGCCGCAGCGCGCTTCGGCCTGACCACCACCGATGTCGACCAGGCGCTGTATGACGCCTTCGGCCAGCGGCAGATCAGTGAATTCCAGACCGAGACCAACCAGTACAAGGTGATTCTCGAACTGGATGCCCGCCAGCGGGGCAAGGCCGAGAGCCTCAATTACTTCTACCTGCGCTCACCGCTGACCAACCAAATGGTGCCACTGTCGGCGCTCGCGCATGTCGCCGCGCCGAGCACCGGGCCACTGTCGATCGCCCATGACGGCCTGTTCCCGGCCGCCAACCTGTCGTTCAACCTGGCGCCCGGGGTAGCCCTGGGCGATGCGGTGCGCATCCTCGACCAAACCCAACGCGAACTGGGCATGCCCGACTCGATCGCCGGCAACTTCCAGGGCGCCGCCCAGGCCTTCCAGAGTTCGCTGTCGAGCCAGCCGTGGCTGATCCTCGCTGCGCTGGTGGCGGTGTACATCATTCTCGGCGTGCTCTACGAGAGCTTCGTCCACCCGCTGACCATCATCTCCACCCTGCCCTCGGCCGGCCTGGGGGCGTTGATCCTGCTGTGGGCGATGGGCCAGGACTTCAGCATCATGGGCCTGATCGGCGTGGTGCTGCTGATAGGCATCGTCAAGAAGAACGGCATCCTGTTGATCGACTTCGCCCTGGAGGCGCAGCGCAAGCAAGGCCTGACCCCGGAGCAGGCGATCCATCAAGCGTGCTTGACGCGTTTTCGGCCGATCATCATGACCACCCTGGCCGCCTTGCTCGGCGCAGTCCCGCTGATGTTCGGCTTTGGCACTGGCGCTGAACTGCGCCAGCCGCTGGGCATTGCGGTGGTCGGTGGGCTGGTGGTGAGCCAGGCGCTGACGCTGTTCACCACCCCGGTCATATACTTGGCCCTGGAGCGTCTGTTCCATCGCCGCCAGGCCGCCACCGCGGCCGCGCCGAACGCCAGTTGAGACAAGAGCATGCGTGTACTGATCATCGAAGACGAAGAGAAAACCGCCGACTACCTGCATCGCGGCTTGAGCGAACAGGGCTTTACCGTCGACCTGGCCCGTGACGGCATCGACGGCCTGCACCTGGCCCTGGAAGGCGACTACGCGGTGATCGTCCTCGACGTCATGCTGCCCGGCCTGGATGGTTACGGCGTGCTGCGCGCATTGCGTGCCCGCAAGCAGACGCCGGTGATCATGCTGACCGCCCGCGAGCGCGTCGAAGACCGCATCCACGGCCTGCGCGAAGGCGCCGACGACTACCTGGGCAAGCCGTTTTCGTTCCTTGAGCTGGTCGCGCGCCTGCAAGCACTGACGCGCCGCAGCAGCAACCATGAGCCCTTGCAGGTGCAAGTTGGCGACTTGTGGATCGACCTGATCAGTCGCAAGGCCAGCCGCGCCGGGCAGCGGCTGGAGCTGACCGCCAAGGAGTTCTCGCTGCTCAGCGTGCTGGCCCGCCGCCAGGGTGAAATCCTCTCCAAGACCGCCATCGCCGAGCTGGTCTGGGACATCAATTTCGACAGCGACGCCAATGTCGTCGAAGTGGCCATCAAACGCCTACGGGCCAAACTCGACGGGCCGTTCGACAACAAGCTGCTGCATACCATTCGAGGCATGGGCTATGTCCTGGAAAACCGTGCCGGCTAACTCCATCGCCCTGCGCCTGGCGGCGCTGTTTTTGCTGGTGGCGATGGGCGTGTTCCTGCTGATCGGCACTGCCCTGTACCGCCAGGTCGACCACAGCCTGGACATGCTCCCGGCGGCCGAGCTGGATGCGCGCTTCAGCGTGCTGGAGTCGACCCTCAATCGCTTCGGCACCCGCGAGCACTGGGTGAAGATTCACAACAAGCTCAACCTGCTGAGCGAAGAAGACCGGCGCATTCGCTTCTGGGTGGTGAGCAGCGATCCGGCCTACGAGTATGGCAAGCCGACCGAGCAGGTCCGCGCCTTCGCCGAGGGTGCGCAGGGCATGCGCGATCTGCGCCTGGCCGACAGCCCCTATCCGTACAAAGTGCTGGTCAGCGATCTGCCGGCCCTGGGTGAGCGGCCAGCCCTGCGCTTCATGATCGGCATCGATACCGAAACCTTCTGGCAGGCCCAGCACAGCCTGCTGGTGGCCATCGTGGGCCTGGCCGTACTCGGCGTGCTGCTGGCCGCGGTGCTCGGCTACTGGGTGGCGCGGATCGGCCTGCGACCGTTACTGGCGCTGTCCAATGAAGCGCAAGCCTTGGCCCCACCGCGCCTGGACGGACGCCTGCAAACCCACGACCTGGCACCTGAGCTGGCGCAATTCGCTGGCGCCTTCAACGCAGCGCTGGACCGGGTCAGCCTGGCCTACTCGCGCCTGGAGGCGTTCAACGCCGATGTCGCCCACGAACTGCGCTCGCCGCTGACCAACCTGATCGGCCAGACCCAGGTGGCACTGACCCGTGGACGCAGCGCCGAACACTACTTCGAGGTCCTGCAATCGAACCTTGAAGAGCTTGAACGACTGCGCAGCATCATCAACGACATGCTGTTTCTGGCCAGCGCCGACCAGGGCAGCAAGGCCACCGCGCTGACCCAGGCGTCACTGGCCGAAGAAGTCGCCACCACCCTCGACTACCTGGACTACATCCTCGAAGACGCCCAGGTGAAGGTCAGTGTCAGCGGCGATGCGCTGGCGCCGATCGAGAAAGCCCAACTGCGCCGGGCACTGATCAACCTGCTCAACAATGCCGTGCAGCACACCGCGCCCCAGCAAATCATCGCGGTGCACATCGAGGCGGGGCCAGAGCATGTCAGCATCGCTGTGAGCAACCCTGGCCCCGCCATTGCCGACGAGCACCTGGCGCTGTTGTTCGAACGCTTCTACCGGGTCGATGCTGCGCGCACCAATACCGGCAGTGGCAACCATGGTTTGGGCCTGGCAATCGTCAAAGCCATCGCCTTGATGCACGGCGGCAGTGTCTTCGTGCGCAGCGAAGCCGGCGCCAACACCTTCGGTATTCGTCTGCCGAGCGCTCAAGTCCGCGGGTTTGCGCCGCAGAACTGAGGAGTTCGCGACATATCCTTACCTTTTGCGCAATAGTGCTTATCCATCTTTGCGCTGTTTCCACGGCGTGATTGGTACTAACTTAGCCCCTGTCTTAATTATCACTTGCCCCGCAAGAAGGTTGTTCCAAATGTCCAACAGTATGGGTGTTGCCAGCGTATTCGTTCTGTCTTCCCTGTTGTTGTCGCCCCTGGCCATGGCTGAAGAATCGCCGGCCTTCGTCGCCCGAAACGCAGAACTTGCCGCGGTTCATCAAGAAGCTCGCCAGAGCTATGCCGCGCAACAGGAAGACGCTGCCAAAGACGCTCAGCAGACCGCTTCCAAAGTCGTCACCGACGACAACGCCGATAGCTGATCAATCCTGTTCCAACGCTCCTTTTTCCCTTGGCTAGTGCATGGCCGCCCAGCGCGCCAATATGTTAGCCTCTTAAAGCCGCTGCCAATCAGCGGCTTTTTTTATGTGTCGAATAATTCAGCCTGACTGTTACGTATATCAATAAGAAGACTTGCAATTGCGACAATAAAAACTGCCCACCGTCAGACCAAAGGAGCTCTTACCGGTGACTTCCGCGTTCCGTTTTACCCCGCTGTTCATTGCATTCACCGCAACGATGCCACTCATGGCACAGGCCGACGAACAAGCCAAGGCTGAAGGCTTTATCGAAGGCTCGTCGCTGAACCTGCATTTTCGCAACGCCTACTTCAATCGCAACAACCTCAACACCGGCGTGCGTGACAACCGCGAATGGGGCCAGGGCTTCGTCGCCCGCTTCGAGTCCGGTTACACCCCCGGCACTGTAGGCTTCGGCCTCGATGCCCACGCCATGCTGGGTTTGAAACTCGATGGCGGTGGCGGCCATGCTGGCACCAGCATCCTGCCCTCGCACTTCAAGAACGAAGACGAACTGGGCGCCGCGCCGCACTCTTTCTCCACCGCTGGGGCGGCGGTCAAGCTCAAGGCATTCGACACCGAGCTCAAGGCCGGTGACCTGTTCCTCACCAACCCGGTGATTGCCGGCGGTGAGACGCGCATGCTGCCGCAGACCTTCCGCGGCGTCAGCCTGACCAACACCAGTGTCGACGGCCTGCTGCTCGAAGGCGGCCAGGTGAGCTTCACCAAACCGTACAACCAGAGCGGCCATCGGCGTATCGACACCTACTACGGTGCTCTGCAGGACAACCGCGACAGCGATCACCTGAGCTGGGCGGGTGCATCGTGGAGCGGCACCGAGAACATCACCACCAACCTGTATGCCGCCGAGCTGAAGGACATCTGGAACCAGTACTACGTCGACTTCGACTACACCTACGTGGTCAATGACCTGGTCAGTCTCAACCCTGGTGTGCACTTCTATCACACCCAGGACACCGGCCAGGCGCTGCTGGGCGACATCGACAACAACACCTTCAGCCTGCACTTCACGGTCAATGCCGGTTACCACAGCATCACCGCCGCCTATCAGCGGGTCAATGGCGACACCCCGTTCGACTACATCAACCTGGGCGACAGCGTGTACCTGGACAACTCGCGGATGTACTCCGACTTCAACGCGCCGAACGAGCGTTCGTGGAAGCTGCAGTACGACTATGACTTCGCAGGTTTGGGCATTCCTGGCCTGAGCTCGTCGCTGTCGTATTCGCGCGGTGAGGCCGACCTGACCAAGGCTGACCAGAACCGCACCTACTACGACTACTACAACCCGGCCGGCAAGCACGCCACCCACTGGGAACGTGACCTGGACGTGAAGTATGTGTTCCAGGAAGGCAACCTGAAGGATCTGTCGGTGCTGCTGCGCTATGCCAGCCATCGGGCCAATCAGGCGTATGCGTCCGAGCAGGACAATGACGAGATTCGGCTGATCGTCGATTATCCGTTGAACGTATTCTGATCCTGTAATCGCGGGGCAAGCCCGCTCCCACGCTAGCCATTCTAGGGGCAGCGTGGGCGCGGGCTTGCCCGCGACGAAGAGAAGTTGCCCCTCATTCCGTCGGACAGCCAGATAAAATCTTGTCCGACAATATCCACTTGCCTAAACTACCGCCGCCGCTTAATGGCCCTACCCTCAAGGACATGAGGGGCTTATGCAGTTGCGAGTATGACGTTGCCCACCCGATCACCGCGCGCCGCCCTGTACAAGACCCACCCCGAACTGATCCTCAATCTGGGCAGTTGCCTCGCCGTGCTCGCCATTGTGGCCATCGTCAGCTATCTGCTGGCGCGCGAGCGAGACAGCGTCGAGCAATCGGCGATTCGCTCATCGAGCAACATCGTCCAGCTGATCGAGAGCGATATCCTGCGCAATGTCGAGCTCTACGATCAGTCGCTCCAAGGGCTGATCTGGGCGGTCGGGCGCAAGGAGCTGCCACAAGTCCCCGACCAATTGCGCCAACGCCTGCTGTTCAATGAAGCCTTCGTCGATCGTCGCCGCGGCGATGTACTGTGGCTCGACGCCCAAGGCAATGTGGTCGGTGACTCCACCAGCATGCTGCCGCGCAAGGCTAATTTCGCCGATACCGGGGTGTTTCAGGCGCATTTGAACAACGCCAATTTGGGCCTGCTGGTCGGCCCGCCTTTCAAGGCGAAGCTGGGCGACCTGGACTGGTGTATCAGCTTCAGTCGACGGATCAGTGGCCCGCAGGGTGAGTTTCTCGGACTGGCCGCAGGCGCCTTGCGCCTGTCCTACTTCAACGAGCTGTTCCAACGCTTGGACATTGGCAAGGACAGCAGCATCAACCTGTTCAACACCCAGGGGCAGTTATTGGCTCGCCAGCCATCCCGGCCGCAAGATCCTATGATCGGTGCCGATTACAGCAAGCGGGCCAACTTCCAACGTATTCTCAATGAGCGCAGCGGTAGCTTCAGCGCCAGGTCAGCCTTGTCTGACAAGCAACGCATGTACACCTTCGCCAGGGTTGCCGACCTGCCACTGATCGTGCTGGTCGCGCACGCCTCCGATGAAGTCTTCGAATCGTGGCGGCGCACGGCAATCGTGGTCAGCGTGGCCACCGGCGTGCTGTGCATAGGCATTCTCTGGCTGACCCTGCTGCTGGGCCGCGAGCTACGTCGCCGGCATGATGCCGAGCAAAGCCTGGCCACCCTGGCCGCGACTGACAGCCTCACCGGCTTGGCCAACCGCCGCCGTCTGGATCAGGTGTTGCGTCTGGAATGGGCACGGGCGCAGCGCAACCGCCGGCCACTGGCGATCCTGATGGTCGATATCGATCACTTCAAGGCATTCAACCAGCGCCACGGCCATGCCGGTGGCGATCATGCCTTGCGCGAAGTGGCCAAGACCATCGAACGCGCTATCCGCCGCCCGGCAGACCTGGCAGCGCGCTATGGGGGAGAGGAATTTCAGGTGGTGCTGCCGGAGACCGAACTGGCTGGCGCACTGATGCTGGCTGAACGGATTCGTGCCGACGTCCAAGCGCTGCCGCTATTTGGCGAGGACAGCCTGCCAATAACCGTCAGTATCGGCATCGGCCTGTACATCCCCGGCACCCAGCAAGACTTGTCAAGGCTGCTGGGTGCGGCGGACGAAGCCCTGTACCGGGCCAAGGCTGCTGGCCGTAACCGGGTAGCAGGGCCGCTCGATTAAGAGCGAGCGCGCGCGGCGTTACGCAGTGCTTTGACCTGGTCGTGGTTACGCTGCACACCCTGCAGCTGTTTCTCCACCAGGCTATAGGTCGGATCGCTGACGCTGCGGCCAAGCTTGACCAGCTTCTCACGGGCTTCCTTGTAGGCTTTGAGCGCATGGTCTTCGCCGCGCTCCACCTCATTGAGCACCGCTTCCTCATCCTTACCGGTCACCAGCGACTTGAGGTTGACCCAGCCCCGGTGCAGATCACCGCTGATGCTGGTCGAGGTTTCCGGATCGCCACCCAGGCGACGCACTTCGCTCTGCAGTTCGGCGGCAGCGCTGGAGCACTCACTGGCGCGCTGGACGAAGAATGACTTCAGCTCGGGGTTCTTCACGTCTTCGGCGGACGTTTTGAAGCCCTTCTCGCCATCCTTGCTGTATTCGATCAGGTCGTTGAGAACGTCGATCACGTCTTTGTTTGGATTGCTCATGACTCAAACTCCTTGGCAGATGGAAGTCCCTAGATACAGAGCAGCCTTCGTGCCAAGCCTTTAGTTTTCAATAAAGACAATAAAATCAGTTAGTTATGAAGTTGATAGGAAGGCATGCAATCGGCTTTCTGCATGATCTGCGCTTGGGCGCTCGTGCAGATTGCAGTATGGTCGGCGCTTTGCTATCGACAGGCGTGACGATGAAACCTGAATCGCTGCAACTGCTGGTCACCCGGACCATGCCCTTTGGCAAGTATCAGGGCCGACTGATTGCCGACCTGCCCGGCGACTACCTGGGCTGGTTTGCGCGCAAGGGTTTTCCGCCAGGGGAATTGGGCTCGCTATTGGCGCTGATGCATGAGATCGATCATAACGGCCTGGGTGAGTTGCTGGTGCCGTTGCGGCGCAAGCAAGGACGCTAACCTGCGCCTGTACTGACGCCATCGCGGGGCAAGCCCGCTCCCACGAGTCACCGCCAGCCGCAAGAGCAGCGCGGTATCTGTGGGAGCGGGCTTGCCCCGCGATGGCGCCAACACATTCAGCCCTTGACCGGCGCCACAGCCAATTCAACCTGCTCACTGCGCTTGATCAGCGCATACACCACCGCCGTCAACACGCTGCCAGCGACGATCGCCAGCAGGTACAACAGCGCATGGTTGATCGCATTGGGGATCAACAACACAAACAGCCCACCATGCGGCGCCATCAGCTTGCAGCCGAAATACATCGACAACGCCCCGGTCAGCGCACCACCGGCAATACTTGCCGGAATCACCCGCAGCGGGTCTTTGGCGGCAAACGGAATCGCCCCTTCGGAAATGAAGCACAGCCCCAGCGCCAACGCCGCCTTGCCCGCCTCGCGCTCACTCTGGGCGAACTTGCTGCGGGCGATCAAGCTGGCCAGGCCCAAGCCAATCGGCGGCACCATGCCCGCGGCCATGGTCGCCGCCATCGGCGCGTAGCTGTGGGTCGATAGCAAGCCGACCGAGAAGGCATACGCGGCCTTGTTGATCGGCCCGCCCAAGTCCACGCACATCATCCCGCCGAGCAGTAGCCCGAGCAGAATCGCGTTGGTCGTACCCATGGTGTCGAGGAACTGGGTCAGGGCAGCGAGCATGGCTGCCACCGGCTGGCCGACCACGTAGATCATCACCAGGCCCGTGAACAAGCTGGCCAACAGCGGGATGATCAGGATCGGCTTGAGCGCATCCAGGCTGCTGGGCAGGCGTACCCAACGGCTGATCGCCTTGGCGCTGTAGCCGGCCAGGAAACCGGCGACGATGCCGCCGATGAAGCCTGCGCCGAGCAGGGTCGCAAGCATGCCGCCGATCATCCCGGGGGCCAGGCCTGGGCGGTCAGCGATGGACCAGGCGATATAGCCGGCCAGCAGCGGCACCATCAACTTGAAGGCCGCTTCGCCACCGATCTGCATCAATGCCGCGGGCAAGGTGCCGGGCACTTCGTGGGCGTTGATCCCCCACACGTAGGACAGTGCGATCAACAAACCGCCTGCCACCACCATCGGCAACATGAATGACACACCGGTCAGCAGGTGCTTGTAGACGCCGGCCTTCTCGGCTTTTTTCGACGCCTCGCTGGCAGCATCGGCGGTGCTCTCGACCTTGCCTTCGAGCAAGGCCTTGTCGAGCGTCGCTTGCGCCTGCTTGAGGGCAATCCCAGTGCCGCAGCGATAGATCCGTTTGCCAGCAAAGCGGGCCGTCGGCACTTCGATATCTGCGGCCAGCAACACTACGTCTGCCTCGGCAATCGCCGCTACTGGCAGTGGATTGCGCGCACCGACCGAGCCCTGGGTTTCCACAGTGATCTGGTAGCCCAGTTGCTGCGCGGCCTTTTGCAACGCCTCGGCAGCCATGAAGGTATGGGCGACCCCGGTCGGACAGGCGGTCACCGCGACGATACGCGGCACACCAATGGACGCTGACGCCGCGACTGGCACGGGCGATGTCTGCGCCTGTACTTGAGCCTGGGCCGCAGCCTCATCAAGAAAACTTTCTCGGTCAGCCAGGGCCTGGGCGGGTGTGCTTTGGTACAGACGCTTGCCGGCAAAACGCGACAAGTCGACCGGACCCGTGCTGATCACCAGCACCCAGTCGGCTTCAGCGATCTGCGCTGCGCTCAAGCGCCGTTCAGGGTGCTCGGCATCCTCTACCTCGACGCTGGTGCTCCAACCCCGACGCTGGGCAGCAGCCGCCAGCAGGCGTGCGCTGAGCACGCTGGACACCTGGCCGTTTGGGCAGGCGGTGACAATGGCGATGTTCATCGGCAACCCTCTTGTTGTTCTGTCAGTTGCACGGCGGCTTCAAGGCGCGCCAGCTGCTCGCGATCAGCAATACCGAAGCCGACCTGGGTTACCGCTTGGGCGGCGATGGCGGTGGCGCGGCGCAAGGTCAGGGCGGGGGCCTCTGCCTGCAGCAAACCATGCACCATGCCAGCCACCAGCGAGTCACCCGCGCCAACCGTACTGGCCACGCGCACCTTAGGCGGCTGGGCGTGCAGGGCCAGGCCATGGGTGAACCAACTCACGCCCTGCTCGCCCTGGGACACCACCACATGCTCGACACCACTGGCCAACAGCCGCTCGGCAGCCGCTCGCTGTTCGGCTTGGGTGTGCACGGCAACGTCGAGCACTTCGCCCAACTCTTCGGTGTTGGGCTTGACCAGCCAAGGGCCGGCTTGAAGGCCAACCCGCAGGGCTTCGCCGCTGGTGTCCAGGGCCACTTTCAAACCTTGCGCTTTAAGCAGTACCAGCAACTCGTGCAGCCACTGCGGGTCGATCCCGCGCGGCAGGCTGCCGGCTACCACCACTGCATCATGGCCGGCCGCGACCTGTTCCAGACGCCGCAACAGGGCGGTGCGCGACGCTTCGTCGACCTGCGGCCCCTGACCATTGATATCGGTCACACGTCCATCGGCCTCGACCAGTTTGATGTTGCTGCGCGTCTCGCCCGCGACCCGCACGAAGCAGTCGGCAAAACCGCGCCAGTCGATCAGCGCTTCGAACGGCTGCAGGTTGTCCCGTCCTAGAAAGCCACCGACGGTAACCCTGTGGCCCAGGTCAGCCAGTACCTGGGCCACGTTCAGGCCCTTGCCGGCGGCGTGGCTGTGCTGGGTCTGGCTGCGATTGACATGCCCTGGGCGCAAGCTGTCGAGGCTGACGGTGATGTCCAGCGCGGGGTTGAGGGTCAGGGTGAGGATCTTGGCCATCAGTAACGCTCCACCAGCGCCCGCACGGCGGCGGCGCTGTCTTGTTGCAGGGCCTCGCACGCCAAGGCGCGGGCCGTCTGGTAATCGGCCTGGCGCACCAGTGCCTTGACTTCGGCGACGCTGCGACTGGCCACGCTCAGCTCATCGACCTCAAGGCCGAGCAACAGCGCCACCGCCTGCGGGTCAGCGGCCAACTCGCCACACACGCCCACCCACTTGCCCTCGGCATGGGCAGCGCGCACGGTCATGTCGATCAAGCGCAGCACCGCCGGGTGCAGGCCATCGGCCTGGGCCGAGAGGCTTGGATGACCGCGGTCGATGGCCAAGGTGTATTGGGTCAGGTCGTTGGTGCCGATGCTGAAGAAGTCCACCTCGCGCGCCAGCTGGGGCGCCAACAACGCCGCCGACGGCACCTCGACCATGATCCCCAGTTGCAGGTCGCTGACCGGGATCTCCTCCAGCAAGCGCTCGACCATCGCCCTGGCCTCGCGCCATTCATGGATCTGCCCAACCATCGGGAACATGATTCGCAGCGGCCGCCCCTCGGCCGAGCGCAGCAGCGCGCGCAGCTGGTCCTCCATCACCTGCGGCCGCTGCAGGGTGAGCCGCACCCCGCGCACGCCGAGGAAGGGGTTTTCTTCGGCCGCGATCGGCCAGTACGGCAGGGGTTTGTCGCCGCCCACATCCAGGGTACGCACTACCAAAGGGCGCCCACCCAGGCCATCAAGCACGCGTCGGTACTCAGCTTCCTGGGTCGCGACGTCGGGTGCCTGGGAGTGCGCCATGAAGATCAATTCGGTGCGCAACAGGCCGATGCCTTCGGCGCCCTGTTCGACCACCTTGTCGATGCCGCTGCTTTCACCGATGTTGGCAAACACTTCGATGGCATGGCCATCACGGGTGATCGCCGGTTCATGACGATTGGCCCAGGCAGCCTGCAGACGTTGCTCGCGCAGATCGCGTTCGGCCAAGGCGCGGTGCAGCTCATCGGCGGGCGGCGCGACAGTGACCCGGCCACGCAGGCCATCGAGCAGCAGTGGCGTACCGGCTTCGAGCAAGAGGATCGCCGCACCAGCACCAACCACCGCCGGGATACCCAACGCCCGCGCAACGATGGCGCTGTGGGCGGTGGCGCCACCGTGGGCGGTGACGATCCCTGCGACCCGGGCCGGGTCCAGGCGGGCCACGTCGGACGGGCCGACCTCGGCCATGACCAATACGTAGGGTTGCTCGGGTTCTGCGGTTTGTTGCACGCCGCACAATTGCGCCAGCACCCGTCGGCCAACGTCGCGCAGATCGGCCGCGCGCTCGGCGAGCAAGGCATCGTGCAAGGCCTCCTGCTGCCGTGCAGCGGCCTCGATCACCGCCATCCAGGCTGCTGCCGCGCTTTCGCCCTTGGCCAACCGCTGATCGACGTCATCGCTCAAGGCGGGGTCAGCGAGCATTTCCTGATGGGTGACGAAGATCTCGCCGATGGCCTTGTCGCTTCGCTGCACCAGGGTGTGCAAATCCGCGTTGACCGCCTCCAGCGCCTGGCGCAGTTTGCTGCGTTCCTGCGCCGGCGACTCACCGCGTAATGGGTAGTCGATTTCACGCTCGACGCAGACATGGGCCGGGCCGCAGGCGATCCCAGGTGCCGCTGCCACACCTTGAACCAGGCTGCCCGGCTGCGGCGCGACAAGGGCTCGTTCGTTTACCGCAGCGGCTGGCTGGGCAATTTCCGGCAACGGCTCAACCTCTTCGCCCAAGCCCTGCTCGATGGCCGCCAGCAGTGCCGGCAAGGCATCAGCGGCAATGCTCGGCTCAGCGATCAGTTCCAGCGTCTGCCCGCGCCGCGCACCGAGGCCGAGCAGCTTGCTCAGGCTCTTGACCGACACCGCGGGCTGGGCGCTGTCGAGCAGGCGGATGCGTACTTCACCGGCAAAACCTTTAGCCAACTGCGCCAGCACCTTGGCCGGGCGCGCGTGCAAACCATGCGGGTTGGCCAGCACGATGCGGGCGCTGGGCCAGTCGACTGGCGCCTCGCCGCCGAGCACTTCAAGCACCGCTCTGCTGCTGGTGGCCTGGTACAGCGTTTGCCCGCGGCCTTCGATCAACACCTCGCACAACCGCTCAAGCAATGCCTGATGGGCCGCGCCCAGGCTGGCCAGGCAGAACAGGCCATTGAGCGGTTGCTCGCGATAGCGCAGTGGCTGCTGCGGGGTAATGAAGGCCAGGCCGGGCTGACGCACCTGACGCTCGCTATGCAGCCACCACAAACCCTCGCCCAACGGCAGCGGCTCGGCCTGCTGCAGCACGGCGGCAAAGCCGCTATCGACGCAGCCGGCGCGTTGCAACAGGCGTGCGCCGCGCCAGGCCAGCTCATCGAAATCTTCGGCGGGCAGGTTCAGCCCAACCAATTGCGCATCCAGCGCCAGCTCCTGCGGCGCACCCTGCAACAACTTGAGCAGGGCGTCGGCGGAGCTGGCCCGGCGCAGCGCCTCGGCGAGGTCGGTTTCGCCCAGCGCGCGGGTCAGCAACTGAAGCAGGCGCAGGTGCTCATCGGAACGGGCGGCGATGGCAATCGCCAGGTAGACCACCTGCCCATCGCCCCAGTCGACGCCCTCGGGAAACTGCATCAGGCGCACACCGGTGGCGAACACCTGGTCGCGGGTCTGCGGCGTGCCATGGGGGATGGCGATGCCCTGGCCGAGGAAGGTCGAGCCTTGCGCCTCGCGCGCCTGCAAGCCCTCAAGGTATCCCTCGGCGACCAGGCCATCCTCGACCAGACAACGGGCCAGCAGGCGCAGCGCCTCGCCCTTGTCGGCAGCCGACTGGCCCATGGCTATCTGCTCTTTGGCGAGCTCGAGCATGACCTTCTCCTTTTGCAGCCCCGAAATGGGTACTGAGGTATTGTTGTGAAATTCACTCTATCAACCGGTTCACGGGTCAGGCGCAGGCGGCAACCACGGCAGTCAAATTGCCTGCTGAAACGATTAATCTGACCATGTGGCCACGTTACTCGATAATCTGCCGACTAAAAAGCCCCATCCTGTCGGACAATTGCGACAATGGTCGTCTGCGCGCGAGCCTGGCCATGGGGGAAACTATCCGGTCAAGCTCTACAGCCAGTCCCGGTAATAACAAGGAAAATTCGGTGAAACTCAGCGATATCGCCCGTCTGGCCGGTGTGTCAGTGACCACCGCCAGCTACGTCATCAATGGCAAGGCCGAACAGCAGCGCATCAGCAACAGCACGGTCGAGCGTGTGCGTGCGGTGGTCGAGGCCCATGGCTTCACGCCCAACCCCCAGGCCGCTGGCCTGCGCAGCCGGCACACACGCACCCTGGGCTTCATTCTCCCGGATCTGGAGAACCCCAGCTACGCCCGCATCGCCAAACAGCTCGAACAAGGCGCGCGCGCCCGTGGCTATCAACTGCTGATTGCCAGCAGCGACGACCAACCCGACAGCGAGCGGCAGTTGCAGCAGCTGTTCCGCGCCCGGCGTTGCGATGCGCTGTTCGTCGCCAGCTGCCTGCCGCCGGAAGATGACAGCTATCGCGAACTGCAAGACAAAGGCCTGCCCGTGATCGCCATCGACCGGCGCCTGGACCCAGCGCATTTCTGCTCGGTGATCAGCGACGACCGTGATGCCAGCCAGCAGTTGGCGCACAGCCTGCTCGCCACCCGCCCACGCAGCATCGCCCTGATCGGTGCACGCCCGGAATTGTCGGTCAGCCAGGCGCGCGCAGGCGGCTTCGACCAGGCGCTGGAGCAGTTCAATGGCGACGTGCGGCGCTACCAGGGCGAGGCGTTCAGCCGTGACTGTGGCCAGCGCCTGATGCAGCAGCTGATCAGTGACCTGGGCGGCCTGCCGGATGCCCTGGTGACCACCTCGTACGTGCTGCTGCAAGGGGTGTTCGACACCTTGCAAACGCGCCCGGCCGACTCGCGTCAACTGCAGTTGGGCACCTTTGGCGACAACCAGTTGCTGGACTTCCTGCCGCTGCCGGTCAACGCCATGGCCCAGCAACATGGCCTGATCGCCGCCACGGCCCTGGAACTGGCCCTGGCCGCGATCGAAGAAAAACGCTACGAACCCGGCGTACACGCGGTGGCGCGTACCTTCAAGCAACGTATCCAGCCGGCCTGAACATGCGCCTGATCGACACCCACACCCACCTGGACTTCGCCGACTTCGACGACGACCGCCAGCAACTGCTGGACAATGCCCAGGCCCGAGGGGTCGAGCGCATGGTGGTGCTGGGGGTGTATCAGGACAATCTGCAACGCGTTTGGGATCTGGCCTGTGCCGATCCCCGCGTGGTTGCCGCGCTCGGCCTGCATCCGGTGTACCTGGAGCAGCATCGGCCAGAGCACCTGCAGCAACTGCGCGACTGGCTCGAACGCCTGCGCGGTGATCCGCGGTTGTGCGCTGTTGGCGAGTTCGGCCTGGATTACTACCTGCCTGAACTGGACCAAGCGCGCCAGCAAGCGCTGTTCGAGGCCCAGCTGCAAATGGCCTGCGACTTCGCACTGCCCTCGCTGCTGCATGTGCGCCGCAGCCACGCGCAGGTGATCGCTACCCTCAAACGTTACAAGCCAGCGCGGGCCGGGATCATCCATGCGTTTGCGGGTAGCTATGAAGAGGCGCGCGAGTACATCAAGCTTGGCTTCAAGCTGGGGCTTGGCGGCGCCGCAACCTGGCCGCAGGCATTGCGCCTGCGTAAAACAGTGGCGCGCTTGCCGCTGGAGAGCGTGGTACTGGAAACCGATTCGCCGGATATGGCGCCCGCGATGTTTGCCGGGCAGCGCAACAGCCCAGAGCATTTGCCCCAGATTGCCCAAGTGCTGGCGGGGCTGATGGGGGTTGAGGTTGAGCGCTTGGCTGAGGTCAGTAGCCGCAATGCCTGTGAGTTGTTTGGTTGGTAATACTGGCCTCATCGCGGGGCAATCCCGCTCCCACGTTGCATCCGCGATGAGGCCTGCCGATCAAACCCTGAAGGCGCCGATCAAGCGCTTGAGCTCGGTCACCTGCCCGGACAACGCCCGGCTGGCATCCTCGGTCTGACAAGCCCCTTGCGTGGTGTCCTGGGCTGCGCGATTGATCGCCACGATGTTCTGGTCGATGTCATGCGCCACCGCAGTCTGCTGCTCGACCGCCGCCGCAATTTGCTGGTTCTGCTCGACGATCCCGCCCACCGCGGCGAGGATATTGCCCAGTGCCTGCTGCACTTGGCGGGCTTCGTCGACCGTGCCCGCGGCCATCTGATGGCTGCTGCCCATGGCCTTGACCGCCGCACCGACACCCTCCTGCAAGCGCTGGATCATCTGGGCGATTTCTTCGGTTGAGTCTTGGGTGCGCTTGGCCAAGGTGCGCACTTCATCGGCCACCACCGCAAAGCCCCTGCCCTGCTCGCCCGCTCGCGCCGCCTCGATGGCAGCGTTGAGCGCCAGCAGGTTGGTCTGCTCGGCAATGCTGCGAATCACAGCCAGCACGCCGCCAATCGCCTGGCTGTCGCCGGCCAGCTGATTGACCGTCACCACGCTTTGGTCGATCTCCCCGGCCAGGCGGGCGATGCTGTCTTGTTGGTGCTCGACCAGGCCACGGCCGGTGGCGCTTTCACGGTTGACCTGTTGTGCTCCCTCGGCAGCCAACGCCGCGCTGCGGGCGACTTCCAGGGCGGTGGCGCTCATTTGATTCATGGCCGTGGCGACCTGCTCGATCTGCTCGCGCTGGCCACTCACCGCCTGGTTGCTGCGCACCGACACCGCCAGTACCTGCCCGGCCTGCGCCTCGACTGTAGTGACGGTATGGCCGACCTGGCCAATCAGCTCGCGAATCCTGCGCACGGTCTCATTGAAGGCACTGCCCAGCTCACCCAGCTCATCGCGGCTGCGCGCCTGGTAGCTCACGGTCATGTCGCCGGCGGCGACTTTATCCATGGCCGCGCCCAACCCGCGCAGGGTCTGACGGGTAGATACGTAAAAGCCGCTGTAGAGGTAGATGATCAGTGCGAACACCGTGGCCAGGGCGGCGATCAGGGCGATCATGCGCTGGCGGTGTTCGGCCAGGCGCTCTTGCAATTGCACCTGTAGCTGGGCCAACACCGCATCATTGAGGCGATAGGTTTGGCCCATCAGCTCGCTGACCTCTTGATAGAACGCCGGCCACGGCGCATCCAGGGTTTCGGCCACCACCACCTGGTCTTCGAACAGTGTCGCCGCCTGCTTGACGGTCGCCTGACTCGCCAGGGCAGCAGCACTGAGCATGGCCTTGGCCTGGGAATCACTGGCCAGGGCATCGTCCAGGCGGATGGCATAGTCAGCGCCCAGCCGCTCCAGGCGTTGCAGCAAGTCTTCAAACCGCGCACTGCCTGCCGAGTCGATGAACCCTCGGCCTAACGCAACGGCGCCCATCGCTCGCCCCTCACCCAGGGTTTGCGTGACCTGGGCCGTCGCGGTGCCAAGCACTTCGGTCAACTGGCGCACCGAGGCCTGGCTGTCCTGGCTCAGGCCCGCCTGGGCAGCCACCAACTTGGCCAGGACCTGGGCTTGGCCCAACAGCTTGTCGAACAACGCCACCTTGTTCTGCAACGAAGATTCATCGCGCGCACGGGTAAACGCCTCACTCAGCTCCGCACGCTTGTCTTCCAACAGCGGATCACTGGACTGCAAGGCCTGCAACTGGGCCGCAAGCTTGTCCTCCAGTGCCTTAATGCGTTGCTCGACATCGCCGGCCTGCCCCGACTGGCCAAGCACAGCGTTAATTTGCAGAAGGTTGCCAAGGGTTTCCAGATCGGCTCGCAGCACCAGGCTACCGGCCAGTGGGCCAAGGCCTTGCAGTTCTACGTGGGTGGCGTGGTATTGGCGGTAGGCGTCGCGCACCAGATAGAAACTGGTGACCAGCATGGGCAGGAAGAACAAGATGCTGATCAGGCTGAACTTCAGGCCGAAGCTCAGCCGATTCATGAGTGCGATGGCCGGATAGAGCAAGCGCTGCACAGGTCACCTCCTTGGATTATTGTTGTTCTGCGGTGTGGCACGTGGCCATTAATAGCGCAGATCCAATCCAAGGTTTGTAACTTATGGTTAAGCGCCAGCTTAGCTGTTGGCCTCACCTTCGCTATCGTGAGGCAAGCCCGCTGCCACGCTAGCGAGCATCACCGGGCCTGATCAGACCAAGACCGTCCACAGCGCAAAACCCGCATACCACAGCACCGCCGAGCGCAGCAGCAGCTCCCACAGGCTATCCAGACGCGCCAGCCCGCGCTGACTGTCTTCTTGCTCTGGAATGTCATCCGCCACCCGGCCAACCCGAGCGATCAGGTGGCCGGCGCTGATCCGCCAGTTGAGCAGTTCGTGCAGCATCACGCGCATTACCGCCACGAAGTTACCCACCAGGGCGAAGCTTAGGGCCAAGACCCGCACTGGCAACCAGTCCATGACATGGCGCAGCTGTTCGGCCTTGGCCTTGAGCGGTGGTTGACCGCTATATTCGGCGCACAGCACCACTAACCGATAAGCCAGCGCCGCGCCTGGGCCGAGCAGGAAGTACCAGAAGATCACGGCAAAGAAGCTCTGGTAAGCCTGCCACAGCAGATAGCCTTGAACCCGGATCAGCAGGCTTTGCGGATCATCCGCCGCCAGCCCCAGGTCGCGTTCGGCTACATGCAGCGCGGCCTGGTCATCGCCACGTCGCCAGGCGTCGCGAAACGGCCCGAGCGCGGCCTTGGCATCGCCGCGGCCGAGGCTATAGATCAGTACCAACAGGTGTACCGGCAGCGCCAGCAGGCCATAGGCCACCGGCTCCAGCACGTACAGCAGCAACACCAGCAGCGCTACCGGCGCCAACACCAGGATCGCCAGGCTCCACCACGGGTGCACTTTGCCGCTGCGCTCCAGGCGCGCCAGCTCAGTGAGGAAGAAACCATCACGCTGCAACCGCTGACGCAGGGCAGAGAACTTCTCGACCCACAGCACCAGCACCAACACCAGAAAACTCATGGATTTACCTCGTTGTCCTGCAAATCGACGCGATAGCGATGCCAGTCAAAAGCTGGGCCGGGGTCGGTTTTGCGCCCCGGGGCGATCTCGTCGTGACCACGAATACGGGCTGGCCCGATGACCGGCCAGGCCCCGCGAATCTCTTGGGTGAGCTGTACCAGGGTGGCGTACTGGGCATCGGTGTAAGGCAACTCGTCGGTCCCCTCCAGTTCGATGCCAATCGAGAAATCGTTACACCCTTCACGGCCCTCGAAGCGCGATACCCCGGCATGCCAGGCACGGTCGAGCAGCGACACGAACTGAGTCACCGCGCCATCGCGCTCGACGAACAGGTGCGCCGATACCGTGAGCTGGCAGATGTCTTGAAAGTAGGGGTGCTCGGCAGGGTCTAGCTGGTTCTGGAAAAATTGCTGGACCTTGCCGGTGCCGAAACAGGCAGGCGGCAGGCTGATGTTGTGGATAACCAGCAGGGAGATCGCCTCGCCCTCAGGGCGGCTATTGAAGTTGGGCGAGGGGCAGTGGGTAACGCCGGAAAACCAGCCTGTCGCACGGTCCAATTGCATTGAGCAGATCCTGTAGATCACCAGGTATAGGGCACCCAGTATGCCCCCTGACAATCGCGCTTGCATGTAAATGATTGTGCTGCGGCCACGCCTTCAGCGCGCCTGCTGGCTGCGCAGATGGCTGAGCACCGCGTCCAACGCGCGCTCGAACAGCAGGCCATCATCGATCAGGCGCACTTCGCCTCGGCGCAGCGCCTGGGCCAGGCTGCTGCTGTTCCATTCGCGCACTTTCATGCCGGTACGATTGGCAAACACCAGGCGATCGCTGCTGTCGATCCGGGCAACCAGCTTGCAGCGCAGTGGCTCATCGTCATCGAGCACTTCAACCCAGTTGCCGACGCGAAGACGCTCAACCAGTTGCTTCTCTGCCTCTTGCTGCTCAGGCTGCAACACCCCAGCACAGGCCGACTCGTCGGCAATCGCCAAGACAATTTCATCCGCCACCAGTACGTGGTCGGCTGCCGGTGTTCGAGCCTCCTGCGATTCGGTACAGGCGTGCAGGTGCAATTGTTCCAGTTGCAGGAAAAACTCCCGCGCCGCCGCTGAGTCCAGGGCCACACTGGCCAAGCCTTCGCGCAGCGCCTTGAGCAGCCCCGGCACCTGCTGAAGCAATCGCTGACAGGCCTGCTCGCCCTGGTGCGGGGCGATGCTGGCGAGCAAATCATCCATGGTCTGCAGCCCGTCAAGCCAAGCGCTACCCGCTTCGCCCTGCTTGAGCCAGGCCAACAGCAAAACCTGGCTCCAGGACTGCACCAGCATCTGCACCACCACCTGCGGCAGCACGCGGCCGTGCAGGCGCACATTCAGTGCCTGCTGCACCTGCTGACGGGCCTGCAAGGTACGGGCACGGCCTTCTTCAGCATCGCGGGTGCGTTGCTCGAGCAGCTCGTTGCGACGCCGCTCATCCTGATTGAACGCGAGGAAATCCTCGAGCAGCTCGGCAAACAGCCGTGGATCCTCGTTGAAGTCATTGAGCAAGCGCTGGACGATCCGTTCGACCCGCAACTGCAGGCTGTCTCGTGGACCCTGTGGGTCAGCTTCCCAACCAATCGCAGCGGCGGCGATTTCATTGAGCAGGCGTCGGGCCGGATGATTGGCGCGGCTGAACAGGCCTTTGTCGAGCAGCGCCACCTTGAGCAGCGGTATGTGCAGGCGGCCAATCAGGGCGCGTAAATTGACCGGCAAATTGGCATCGGCCTGGATGAAATCGAACAGCAGACCGACCAGATTGATCAGGTCTTCATCGGCGCTGGAGATGCGCCGACGGCTGCCGCTGCGTACGCTGACCCGCAGCAGCAACTGCTCAAGCTGCTGGCCCAGATGGAAGTCATCCGGCTCACCGGTGGCCGGCACATAATTTTGCAGGTGCGACAGCAGGCGCAACAGATCGGCCGTGCTGATGGGCTGGGCGGCAGCCAGGCTTTGCAACCGCGGTGCGACGCGGCCTCGCACTGGCGCCAGGAGCGCTTGCAGCGAGGCGAAGTAGGCTTGGCCTGCGCTATCGGCATCAGTTTCGGCGCCAGCTGCCAGACAATCTGGGACACATCGGTCAGCCAGGCGTCGGTCTTCTGCGCGGCGACGCGGCGCAGCCTTGAGCTCCGGCAAGACACCGCCAGCGGCGAGCAGCTGATTGGCCTCGCCGTACAACAGGTCAAGGTCGCGCAGCACGTAGCGCTCGAACAGTTTGAGCAAGATCAGTTTGACCTTGGGGCCTACTCCCAGGCTGCGCCCGGCGTCGAGAAAGTACCCACACAAGGCTTCAGGCCCCAACGGATTACGCGGCTCATCCAGTGCCTGATCAAGTAACGCCTGAAAGCGCAGGCCCAGCTGGCCGAGGGCAAAGCCCTCGCGCGACAACACCCGGTCGAGCATGGTTTGAATAGCCGCAGCGCGCTCAAGCTGCAGCGTGTTGCGCAAGAACTCGCTAACGCCAAGATAGGGCAAAGGGTCGGCTTGGCCCATCTGGGCAAATGCCTGATAAAAACTGTCGAGGAATGCGCGTTCGATGCTCTTGCGCTTGAGGCGTAGATCGCGCATGGCTTCGAAATAAAGGTTCTGATCGCAACGTTCGACGGCCTTGTCGGCCATTTCGAACAGCGTATCGTCAGCATTGTCGAACAACGCCTGCAGACCCTGGCGCAGGTGCAGCGCGGCCTTGTCGCGCACCTGGAGTAACAGGATGGGAAGACAGGGCAAGGGCGCACGCACGCCTTTGTCGATGGCCGCCGCCAGGGGCACCACCTTGCCTTCTTTATGCATCCCATACTCCTTGCAGGAAAATCGTCAAAGTCATGACGCCAAATACTGGGCGCTATTATCGACAAAAAATCTTACAGCTACCAGCGCGCTCTACCCCCAGCCCGGTAAATGACCGCAATTTGCCCAGATTGCTCATCCGCCCTGACCAAAGGTCAGGCTGCGGACGGCTGTACACACCAGCCCCCTGCCCTATAATCGCCGGCATCTAGCTTGTGGAGCCGACCATGCCGAACCTACGCCTTGCCGACCTGACTGCCGAAATCGAAGCCAACGTGCGTCGCGCACTGCTCGAAGACATTGGCAGCGGCGACATTACCGCCCAGCTGATCCCGGCGGAGCGCCTGGCCAAGGCGACCATCATCACCCGCGAGGACTGCACGATCGCCGGCACCGCATGGGTCGATGCGGTATTTCGTCAGCTCGATCCGCGGGTGGCGGTGCATTGGCAGGTAGCCGATGGCGAGCAGGCCAAGGCCAATCAGCCCTTGTTCCATCTCGAAGGCCCGGCGCGCTCGCTGCTCAGCGGCGAACGGTCGGCGTTGAATTTTTTGCAGATGCTTTCGGGTGTCGCGACACGAGCGCGGTTTTTGGCGGGCTTGGTCGAGGGTACCCAGGTGCGCCTGCTCGATACCCGCAAGACCCTGCCTGGCCTGCGTCTGGCACAGAAGTACGCAGTGACCTGCGGCGGCTGCGATAACCACCGCATCGGCTTGTACGACGCCTTCCTGATCAAGGAAAACCATATCGCCGCCAGTGGTGGGGTGGCCGAGGCCGTGGCGGCGGCGCAGCGCATCGCCCCAGGCAAGCCGGTAGAGATCGAGGTGGAAAGCCTGGATGAGCTGCGTCAGGCGCTGGCGGCCGGTGCCGACATCGTCATGCTCGATGAGCTGAGCCTGGATGAAATGCGAGAAGCCGTGCGCATCAATGCCGGCAAGGCCAAGCTCGAGGCCAGCGGCGGGGTCAACGAGAGCACCCTGCGGGTGATTGCCGAGACGGGTGTGGACTACATCTCGATTGGCGCTATGACCAAAGATGTAAAGGCGGTGGACCTGTCGATGCGACTTAGCCTGTGAAATGCATCGCGGGGCAAGCCCGCTCCCACGCGTATACATGACCACGTGGGAGATTCTAGGGTTATGGGCAAGCCAAACTCATAGACCCGTCGATGCGCCTCAGCCTGTGAAATGCATCGCGGGGCAAGCCCGCTCCCACGCGTATACATGACCACGTGGGAGCGGGCTTGCCCCGCGATAGCGCCAGGCCGGCCGCCAATGGCTTTGGCTGACCAGCCCAGCGTTGTGCATCAGATGCCTTAGAACGAAGCGTTAGCCAGCCCGTCCAGGTAACGCTCGACATCCAGTGCCGCCATGCAGCCAGCGCCGGCCGAGGTAATTGCCTGGCGATAAACGTGGTCTGCCACGTCGCCCGCGGCGAACACACCTTCAACGTTGGTCGCGGTAGCGTTGCCTTCACGGCCGCCATTGACCACCAGGTAGCCGTCCTTGAGGGTCAGCTGGCCTTCGAACAGCGAGGTGTTCGGGGTGTGGCCGATGGCGATGAACACGCCGTCAACCTTGATCTCGTCGCTGCTGCCGTCGTTGTTCTTCAGACGCGCACCGGTAACGCCCATGTTGTCGCCGAGTACTTCGTCCAGGGTGGCGTTGAGCTTGAGCTCGATCTTGCCTTCGGCCACACGGGCGTTGAGCTTGTCGACCAGGATCTTCTCGGCGCGGAAGGTTTCGCGGCGGTGCACCAGGGTGACCTTGCTGGCGATGTTGGCCAGGTACAGGGCTTCTTCGACAGCGGTGTTACCACCACCCACCACAGCGACCGGCTTGTTGCGATAGAAGAAGCCATCGCAAGTAGCGCAGGCAGAAACGCCCTTGCCCATGAAGGTTTCTTCCGACGGCAGGCCCAGGTAGCGAGCGCTGGCACCGGTGGCGACGATCAGTGCGTCACAGGTGTAGGTGCCGCTGTCGCCTTGCAGGGTGAACGGCTTGTTGGCGAGGTCTACGGCGTTGATGTGATCGAAGACGATCTCGGTCTCGAAACGCTCGGCGTGCTCCTGCATGCGCTGCATCAGGGCTGGGCCCGTCAGGCCATGGGGGTCGCCCGGCCAGTTGTCGACTTCAGTGGTGGTGGTCAGCTGACCGCCAGCCTGCATGCCAGTGATCAGCAGCGGCTTGAGGTTGGCGCGTGCGGCATACACCGCGGCGCTGTAACCGGCAGGGCCGGAACCGAGGATGATCACGCGCGAATGACGTACTTCAGACATGTCGAACTCCTGTCGAGCGGGCCGCACGGGGTCGGCATCTATGTACCGGCGGCGGCAGCTGGAATAAAAAGGACCCACGCAGCACTTGGGGAAGGCTACAACGCGCAGGTCCGAAAACCGAAAGTTGAGCGCACTGTAGCGAGGTCGCAGAGATTAAGGAAATATCCTCCGACAATCCACCTTATAGAGAGGCTCTATCCAAGCAAAAAACCGATAGAAATTATCCACCTGCTTTTGTTACAGCCCGTTTCTCGGCGTCTGCCCGCCTTTCGTCGGCGCGGCAAACTCGGTAAGGTCAGCGCGTTTTTCTCTTTTGCGGAGCGTCTCGATGCAAGCCCCCGTCCTTTCCGGCCCCCAGTACCTGCGCGAAGGCCTGAAACTGGTCCTGAGCCCTAACCTGCGGCTGTTCGTGCTGCTGCCGCTGGCAATCAACCTGTTGCTGTTCGGCGCCTTGGTGTACTTCGCCGGACACCAATTCAGCCTGTGGGTCGATACGCTGATGCCGACCTTGCCGGACTGGCTGAGCTTTCTCACCTACATCCTCTGGCCGCTGTTCGTCGCCTTGCTGGTGTTGATGATTTTCTTCACCTTCACCTTGGTGGCCAACATCATCGCCGCACCGTTCAACGGTTTTCTCGCTGAGAAGGTCGAGGTGGTGGTGCGCGGTGAGGACACTTTCCCGGCCTTCAGCTGGGGTGAGCTGATGGCCATGGTGCCGCGTACCTTCGGTCGGGAAATGCGCAAACTGGGTTATTTCCTGCCCCGTGCGCTCGGTTTGTTCATCCTCTCGTTCATCCCGGTGGTGAACGTGATCGCCGCGCCGCTGTGGCTGATCTTCGGCGTATGGATGATGGCCATCCAGTACATCGACTACCCGGCCGACAACAACAAGATGAGCTGGCAGGACATGCTCGCCTGGCTGCGCCAAAAGCGCTGGCAGAGCATGGGCTTTGGTGGGATTACCTACCTGGCGTTGCTGATTCCTTTCGTCAACATCGTGATGATGCCCGCGGCGGTGGCCGGGGCCACCCTGTTCTGGGTGCGCGAGCGTAGCTGAAAAGCGTGGGGCTGCCTTGCGCAGCCCCTCGGCACCCGGATCAGTGGCTCAGTTGGCTGGAGAACTGGCCGACCACTTCCACCACCTTCTTCGCCCCATCCTGAATCTCGACGATCACATCCCCGGTCTCACCGGCCAAGCTCAGGCCTTGCTCGGCCTGGCGCTTGCTGGTGTCGATGATATCCACCGCGGCCTGGGCCAACTGCTCGTTCTGCTGCACCACCCGGGCGATCTCCTCGGTAGCGGTGCTGGTACGCGAGGCCAGTTGCCGTACTTCGTCGGCAACCACCGCAAACCCCCTGCCCTGCTCGCCGGCACGCGCAGCCTCGATGGCGGCGTTAAGCGCCAACAGGTTGGTCTGCCCAGCGATGTCGCTGATGGTCTTGATGATCGAGCCGATCACCCGTGACTGGGTGTCCAGCGCCTGGATGCCCTCGGCGGCCTCTTGCATCGAGGCTTCCAGCCCGCGCATCACGCTGACCGTCTGCGTGACCACATCGGTCGCCTTACGCGCACTGGCGTCGGTGCCCACGGAGGTGGTGTAGGCAATGTCTGCGGCCTGCGCTACCGCCAATTCCTGATTGACCTGATCGGTGATGACCGTGGCGAACTTGACCACCTTGTACAGCACATCGTGGGCATCGATGATCGGGTTATAGGACGCTTCGAGCCAAACCACCCGGCCATGGGCATCGATACGCTTGAACCGGTCAGCCACGAATTCGCCACGGCGCAGCTTGTCCCAGAACGCCTGGTAACCGGCCGAGTTGGCTTCTTCCGGCTCGCAGAACAGCCGGTGGTGCTTGCCGCGCACCTGCTCCAGGCGATAACCCATGGTCTGGAGAAAGCGGTCGTTGGCGGTCAGCACCTGGCCGTCGAGGTTGAACTCGATCACCGCTGTGGAGCGCATCAACGCCTTGATCAGGCTTTCGTGTTCGCGGGAGGTTTCGATGGTGCGGGTCAGGTCGCTGGAATGCAGGCTGAAATACTTGATCCGCCCGTCGCTACCTTTGACCGGCTGCAGAATCGAGCGCAACCAGGCCTCCTCGCCATTGCCGCGCAGCAGACGGAAGGCGCCATTGAGGTGCTCGCCTCGGGTGATGGCGCTGTTCATGCGCTGATAGAAATCGAGCTTCTTCACATGCGCCGGCACGATCTCTTCGATGTTGCGTCCGATCAGTTGCTCGGCGCGATAGAGCATTTCCTGCTCAAAGTTGCTATTGACCGTTTCGATGCGCCCCTGGGGGTCGAGCTGAAGCACCAGCATCTCGCTGTCGAGGCTGCTTTTGACCTGCTCCATCGACAGCAGCTCTTCACGCAACTGCTGGATTTCTTGCTTGAGTTTGTTGTTGAACATTACCGCACTCCTGGAGCGCAAACGGCCATTCGAATGCATCTGCATCGGCTGGATCGGCAACCTTCTTGAGTGCGCTGCAAGGAAATATTCATACAAGCGAAACAGCCGGAAATCAGCCGTCATCTGCCCGTCACAACGCCGTCACTTAACCGCAACAGCGGGCGCGGAAACTTTTTGTCATGAATACACCGAGCCTGCGCATCACCCTGGTCAGCGAAACCTTTCCACCCGAGATCAACGGCGTGGCCAACACCCTTGGCCGGCTGAGCGACGGCTTGCGCCAACGCGGGCATCAGGTGGAGATCATCCGCCCGCGCCAGGCCGATGACTCCGCTGCACAGGACGACGACAACCTGCTGCTGTGCAAGGGCTGGCCGCTGCCGGGTTATCCGGGCTTGCAGTGGGGCGGCGTCTCGGTGCACAAGCTGTGGCGGCGTTGGCGCCGACAGCGGCCGGACGTGCTGTACATCGCCACCGAAGGGCCGCTCGGGCTGAGTGCCCTGCGTGCCGCGCGGCGCCTGGGGATCGCTGTAGTCAGCGGCTTTCACACCAACTTTGCGCAATATGCCGGGCAATACGGGTTGGGTCTGCTGGCGCGGCTGCTGACCCACTACCTGCGCTGGTTCCACCGGCGCACGGCAACCACGCTGGTACCGAGCATCAGCCAGCGCCTGGAACTGGAGCGGCGGGGGTTCGTGGGCCTGGCGCTAATGGCGCGCGGCGTCGATGCCTGCCTGTTCAATCCAGCCCGGCGCAGTCAGGCGCTGCGCGAGCAGTGGGGCTTGGCGCCGGACGACCTCGCCGTGCTGCATGTCGGGCGGCTGGCGGCAGAGAAAAACCTTTCCCTGTTGCGCCCGTGCATGGAGGCGCTACAGCGCACTTATCCACAAAGGCGCCTGCGCTTGATCATGGTTGGCGACGGCCCACAACGCGCCAGCCTGGAGCAGCAGTTGCCCGATGCGGTGTTTTGCGGAGCTCAACGGGGTGAGGTGCTGGCCGAGCACTATGCCAGCGGCGACTTGTTTCTGTTCCCGAGCCTCACTGAAACCTTCGGCAATGTGGTCCTCGAAGCGCTCGCCTCAGGCTTGGCCGTGGTCGCCTACGACGAAGCCGCTGCCGCCCAGCACATCCGCCACGGCCATAGCGGTGCGCTGGCCATGCCGGGTGACCAGGCAGCGTTCATCGATGCCGCCTGCTGGCTGCTGGAAGAAGGCGAGACCCTGCGCCGGGTCCGCCTCAATGCCCGCCAGCACGCTAGCCGCCAGGGCTGGCCGGCGATTGTCGAGCAGTTCGAGGGGTACCTGAGTAGCGCCTCTCGTCAGCCCGCTCACCCTGCCAACACCGGCACTGCCTCTGCCATGGCCATCAAACCAGGCTCGACAGCGCCTCGCGGCTGAACGGCAGCACCTCCTGCTCACGCCCCTCGCGGACTTTCTGCGCCCACTGCGGATCGACCAACAGCGCTCGCCCAACCGCGACCAGGTCGAACTCCTGATCATCCAAGCGGCGCAGCAGCCCTTCCAGGCTGGCGGGCTTGGCCACCTTGTCGGTGTCGACCATGAACTGCAGGAACTCGCCATCCAGGCCAACACTGCCAACGGTGATGGTGGGCTTACCGGTGAGCTTACGGGTCCAGCCGGCCAGGTTCAGCTCCGAGCCTGGGAACTCTGGTTCCCAGAAGCGGCGGGTCGAGCAATGGAAGATATCCACGCCGGCGTCGGCCAGGGGCTTGAGGAAGGCGGCCAGGGCCTCAGGCGTTTCTACCAGGCGGGCGGAGTAGTCCTGCTGTTTCCACTGCGAGAAACGCAGGATGATCGGGAAGTGCGGCCCTACCGCCGCGCGCACGGCCTGGATCAGTTCAATGGCAAAGCGCGAACGCGCGGCCAGATCACCGCCATATTCATCATCACGCTGATTGCTGGCCTGCCAGAAGAACTGGTCGATCAGGTAGCCATGGGCGCCATGGATCTCGACCCCATCCATGCCGATGGCCTGGGCATCCCGCGCAGCCTGGGCGAACGCAGCGATCACCTCCTGGATATCGGCGTGACTCATCTCATGCACCACGACCTTGTCGTCCTTGCGCTTGCCGCTGGGCCCATAGCCTGGCACCGCCGCATCTGGCTCAGTGCCCAGGCGGCGCACGCTGCCCACATGCCATAGCTGCGGCACGATGCGCCCGCCTTCAGCGTGGACGGCGTCGACCACCCGCTTCCAGCCGGCCAGGGCATCCTCACCATGAAAGCGCGGCACGTTGGGGTATCCGTTGGCCGCCTTGTGATCGACCGTGGTGCCTTCGGTGATGATCAGGCCAACCCCAGCTGCGGCGCGGCGGCGGTAGTACTCGACCACGCCGTCATGCGGCACACCACCGGGGCTGAAGGTGCGGGTCATAGGAGCCATGACCACCCGGCTCGGCAGCTCGAGGGCGCCCAGGGTAAAGGGTTGGAACAGCGGGTTGGTGGACATCGGGCGCTCCCATAGGTGAGAAATTCACCTGAGCTTAGGGGGCGCCAGATGGCCGGCACAGCACTATTGATTGGAGTGATCGGGGGCTATCGAAGTGTCTGTGATGGCTGTTGTAGCCACTAGTCACTCTAATGGCGCCCCAGGGCAATTAGCCCAAGGCTTTTTCGATCGCCTGCACCACCGTCGGATCATCCGGTGCAGTGCGCGGGGCGAATCGGGCCAGCACGCGGCCGTCCTTGCCCACCAGGAATTTCTCGAAATTCCAGGTGATATCCCCCGGGTACTCAGCACCCTCGCCCGCCAGCAGGCGGTACAACGAATGGCGCTGCGGGCCATTGACCTCAAGCTTGCCACTCAGAGGAAAGCTCACGCCGTAGTTGAGGCTGCAGAAGTCCTGAATCTCTTTCTCGCTGCCAGGCTCCTGGCCGGCGAACTGGTTACAGGGCAGGCCCAAGACACTGAAGCCCTTGCCCTTGAACTGCTGGTGCAACGTCTCCAGCGAAGCGTACTGCGGCGTCAGACCACACTTGGAGGCGACATTGACCACCAGCACCACCTGGCCCTTGAACGGTGCAAGGGGCAGGTCCTTGCCGTCCAACGCCTTCAACGTCAGGTCGTGAAATGCACTCATGATGTAATCCCCTCTCGGTTCCCGGTTGTCGCTGGGGGCGAATTGCGCCCACTAAAAAGGCGCGCGGGCAAACCGTCAACCCTCCCATGGAGGGCAAGTACGGCTTGCCCGAGCGCCTGGCGACTCTCTGAGCTTAGCGCAGAAAATCAGTGGTGATGGCCACCTTCGCCGTGGATGTGGCGATGAGCGATTTCTTCTTCGCTGGCATCACGCACATCGACAACCTTGACCTTGAAGTTCAGGCGCTGGCCAGCCAGCGGGTGGTTGCCGTCGACAGTGACGTCATCGCCGTCCAGGTCGCGGATGGTGACGATCTGCATCTGGCCGTCCGGAGCGGAAGCGTGGAACTGCATGCCCACTTCCAGCTCGTCGACGCCTTCGAACATGCTGCGGTTCAGGGTGCTGACCAGTTCGGCCAGGTATTCGCCGTAAGCCTCTTCTGGCTCGACGGCAACTTCCAGTTCGTCACCGACGTTCTTGCCTTCCAGGGCTTTTTCCAGGCCTGGGATGATGTTGCCAGCACCGTGCAGGTAAACCAGCGGCGCGCCGCCGGCGGAGCTGTCAATGACCTCCCCGGCGTCGTTGGTCAGGGTATAGTCGATGGAGACAGCCTTGTTGGCGGCGATCGGCATGGGGGCGAGACCTTTTGCAAAAGAATGTAGAGCGGACAAGTGTAACCAAGGCATCGCCCGATTGCGAACGCACCGCCCACGATGGGCGACCCGTCAGTCGGGTCACAGGCTTTCATCAGGACGAAGAAGGCCATTGGGTAGTCGATCTGTCCTGCGGCCACACCCAGCATCTGCGCCACCAACCGCCGTGGCAGGCCCGGCCCTGGGTGCTCGATGCAGCGCTGCGCGAACAGCGCATCGGCCAGCTATTCGATTGTGGCTGGTGCGCTCAAGGGGCCGATAGCGATACCCTTGGCGATTGATCCCTTGCACCGCTTATCTCGAGAAGCACGCATGCAAACATTTTTCATTGCGCCGACCGACTTTGGCGTCGGCCTGACCTCCATCAGCCTAGGCCTGGTTCGCGCCCTGGAACGCGGCGGGCTGAAGGTTGGTTTTTTCAAGCCGATCGCCCAGCCCCATCCCGGTGATACCGGCCCGGAACGCTCCACCGAACTGATCGCCCGCACCCATGGCCTGAGGCCGCCGACGCCGCTGAGCCTGGCGCATGTCGAGCGCATGCTCGGCGACGGCCAGCTGGACGAGCTGCTCGAAGAAATCATCCGCCTCTATCAACAGGCCTGCGTCGGTAACGATGTGGTGGTGGTGGAAGGCATGGTGCCGACTCGCCACGCCAGCTACGCGGCGCGGGTCAACTTGCACCTGGCCAAGAGCCTGGACGCCGAGGTCATTCTGGTCTCGGCGCCAGAAAACGAGGTGCTCAGCGAATTGTCTGGCCGGGTGGAATTGCAAGCCCAGCTGTTCGGCGGCCCCCGCGACCCGAAAGTGCTGGGGGTGATCCTCAACAAGGTGCGCACCGAGGAAAGCATGGCCGAGTTCGCCAGCCGCCTGCGCGAGCACTCGCCGCTGTTGCGCGGTAACGACTTCCGCCTGCTGGGCTGTATCCCCTACCAGCCTGAGCTCAATGCCCCACGCACCCGTGATCTGGCCGAGCTGCTCGGCGCACAAGTACTCAATGCCGGCGATTACGAACAACGGCGGATGAACACCATCATCATCTGCGCCCGCACCGTGGCCAACACTGTGCCGCTGCTCAAACCCGGCACTTTGGTGGTGACGCCTGGCGATCGCGACGACATCATCCTTGCCGTGAGCCTGGCAGCGATCAATGGCGTGCCCCTGGCTGGCCTGTTGCTGACCAGCGACAGCAAGCCAGACCCACGGATCCTCGGCTTGTGTCGCGGGGCGTTGCAGGCAGGCTTGCCGATCTTGTCGGTGAGCACCGGCTCCTATGACACTGCCAACCAGCTCAACTCGCTGAACCGCGAAATCCCGGTAGATGACCGCGAACGCGCCGAATTCATCACAGACTTCGTTGCCAGCCAGTTGGATGCGGCCTGGCTGCATCAGCGTTGCGGCACGCCGCGCGAACTGCGCCTGTCTCCGGCAGTATTCCGCTATCAGTTGATCGAGCGGGCCCAGCAAGCCAACAAACGCATCGTCCTGCCCGAGGGTGCCGAACCGCTGCTGGTACAGGCCGCGGCCATCTGCCAAGCGCGAGGCATTGCCCGCTGCGTGCTGCTGGCCAAGCCTGAAGACGTCGAAGCAGTGGCCCGCGCCCAGGGCATCACTCTGCCGCCAGACCTGGAAGTGCTCGACCCCGACCTGATTCGTGGGCGTTATGTCGAACCGATGGTCGACCTGCGCAAGAGCAAGAACCTTAACGCGCCGATGGCCGAGCAGCAGCTCGAAGACCCGGTGGTGATCGGCACCATGATGCTGGCCCTGGATGAGGTCGATGGCCTGGTGTCGGGCCTGGTCCACTCCACGGCCAATACCATTCGCCCAGCCTTGCAGCTGATCAAGACCGCGCCAGGCAGCAGCCTGGTGTCGTCGGTGTTCTTCATGCTGTTCCCCGAGCAGGTGCTGGTGTACGGCGATTGCGTGATGAATCCGCACCCCAGTGCTGCGGAGCTGGCCGAGATCGCCCGGCAGAGCGCCGAGTCGGCCGAGGCCTTTGGCATTGCGCCACGGGTGGCGATGATCAGCTATTCCAGCGATTCGGCCAGTGACGAGGAAGTAGAGAAAGTGCGCGAGGCCACTCGCCTGGCGCAGCAGGCAGAGCATGACCTGCTGATCGACGGCCCGTTGCAGTACGACGCCGCCGCCAACCCCGAGATCGCCCGCCAACTAGCGCCACATAGCCCAGTGGCCGGGCGTGCCACGGTGTTCGTGTTCCCGGACTTAAACACCGGCAACACCACCCACAAAGCGGTGCAGCGCAGTACTGACGGGGTCAGCCTTGGACCGATGCTGCAAGGCCTGCGCAAGCCGGTCAATGACTTGCCGCGCGGGGCGCAGGTCGACGATATCGTACACACCATCGCGCTCACCGCCATTCAGGCGAGCAGAACGCCCTGAAAAGAAAAAGGGCAAGCCGACTGGCTTGCCCTTCTCTTCACCGCGTACAGCTTACGGGTACTGTTGTACCTGGCCTTGCTGCTCGTATTGCTGGCCAGGAATCGGCTTGAGGTTGACTTCAACCCGGCGATTCTGCGCACGGCCATTGGCATCGGCGTTGCTGGCGATTGGCTGGTCTGGACCCAGTCCACGCACCGAAACCCGCGATGGATCGACACCTTGGGACGTCAGGTAGGTGCTGACCGCCTGGGCGCGACGCTGGGACAGGTCCATGTTGTGCTGGCGGCTGCCGGTGCTGTCGGTGAAGCCGACAACTTCAATCGTGTTCTGGTTGAACTGCTTGAACGAGCCGGCCAGGTTGTTCAGCGGCGAGTAGAAGCTTGGCGAGATGTTCGCCGAGTCGGTGGCGAAGGTGATGTTGCCTGGCATGATCAGTTTGATCTGGTCACCCTGACGCTGCACTTCGACGCCGGTATTGGCCATGCTCGCGCGCAGCGCGGCTTCCTGCTTGTCGGCGTAGTAGCCGTAGCCCGCTGCGGCAGCGCCAACCGCAGCAGCGCCGATCAGTGCGCCCTTGCCACGGTTGTTGTGGTCGATGGCGGCGCCAGCCACGGCGCCGGCCAGTGCGCCCAGGCCGCCGTACTTGGCGGTCTTGCTCATGCCCGAGGAGCCCTGCGCCTGACCCTGGTTGTCGTAAGGGTTCTGGCTTACGCAGCCCGACATCAGGGCAGCGGCGGTAGCGACGATAATCAGACGACGCATGGTGAACATGGAAAGCTCCTACTGAAATTCAAGTGTGCAGTGATCTTGAATGGATCTATGCCAGCCTTGGATTACAGCGAAGCGGAAAAATTCCATGAAATTTCAAGCGCGCACGAACGGGTTCTCGCGCATCTCATCGCCGAGGCGGGTGTCAGGGCCATGCCCGGTCACCACCACAGCCTCTTCATCCAGGCGGTACAAGCGATCCTTGATCGAACGAACGATAGCCCGCTGATCGCCGCCCCACAAATCGGTGCGACCGATACCCCGACGGAACAGGGTGTCGCCGGCGATCAGCAGCTTGGCATCGGCAAACCAGAAACTCATCGAACCAGGCGTGTGCCCTGGGGTGTGCAGGGCGACGCCGCAGCCGCAGGCCAGCTCTTGGTCATCGGCCAACCAGTGATCGGGCGGCGGCACCGGGGTATAGGGCACGCCGAACATCTGGCACTGCATGGGCAGGTTGTCCCACAGTGGCTGGTCGTCCTTGTGCAGGTGCAGGGTCGCGCCGGTCAGCTCCTTGAGCTTACCGGACGCCAGGAAGTGATCGAAGTGGGCATGGGTGTGGATGATGCTCACCAAGGTCAGGCCGTGGGCTTGCAGGCGGGCGAGAATTTTATCCGGGTCACCGCCCGGGTCGACGACGATGGCCTTCTTGCTAACTGGGTCGCCGATCAGGGTGCAGTTACATTGCAAGGGACCGACGGGGAAGGTTTCGCGGATGAGGGCGGTGGGGGCGTCATTCATCTAGGTCTACCAAATTGCCTTCATTCAAGAGTAATCGAACAGCGTTTGCACTCGCGCCAAGGCCTCTTCGATTATCGCCTCGGGCACGGTTTCTATCCGCTTTGCACTTCTGGCTTCAAGGTCCACGACACGCAGCTGGTTACATAGGACCACACCCTGTGTCTGTGTTCCTGCGCCACTGAGCGTGACGGCAAATCCAGCGTGTCGTGCGTATTGGCCGCCTTGAGTGATCGGAACAATCACCGCCAGGCCTGAAGTATTGAACGCCCCAGGCGTCAGGATCAGGGCCGGCCGGGCCGCGCCCTGCTGCTCACGGCCAACGGTAGGGTCGAGGTTGATCCGCACGATATCGCCTCTGGCGAACTTACCTCGCCTCACACTTCTTTCCCCACTGGCCGCATGGCATTCCATGCTGCCAACTCCTCGGTCTCGGGTGCCTCAAGGTCACATTGGGCCATCAACTCTTCAAGCTTGTACCTGGGTTTGGACCTGACAGGTTTGAGTACCATCGACTCGCCCGCGGTATCGAGGCTCATCTTGGAGCCGATACCCAAGCGCATCTGCTTTAGCACAGCCGCTGGCAAGCGGATGGCTGCACTGTTACCCCACTGTAGTATCTTGACTTCCATAAGTATCTCCAAAGGTAGATACATAGTAGAAACCCTCCGAATGATTGCAAGCTGTTTGTAGAAACACCGTATCTACATTGTCATTCGCAAGGCTTTCTTTGAAGCCCAAAAAGCTTGAACCAGACCGATCCTACAAAACGCTGAGAAGCGCTGTCAGATTCAAGGCAGGTACAAGCGGAACAACCCGCCGCCCAACGCCCCGCCATTGGCAATCTCGATCCGCCCACTGAGCCCATCGCGCTCATGCAACGCCGCGATCCGCGCAGCGAAGTACAAGCCCAAGCCGGTGCTGCCCGTGCTCGAATCAATCCCTTGTACGTAGTCCTGTTGGCGCTCGAGCATGCGCTCGGGATAACCCGGCCCGTCATCGTTGACACTGATGATCAACTGCTCGCCCTCTTCCTCGATGCTGATCAGCAAGGCGTGGCCAGCATAGCGGATGGCGTTGGTCAGCACATTGCCCACCACCGAGGCGACCAGCTCGCGGTCGAAGAAACCCAGCGGGTTGTCCGTTTCGATGCGCCAGGTGGCGAGGATGTCGCGCTGCTTGAGCACCTCTTGCTGAGCGGCGAGCTGGGCTTCGATGAAGTCTTCCAGCTCGTGGTAGTCCGGGCAGATCGGCAACTGGTTGACGCCCAGTTTGTACAGCCCAAGCATTTGCACCAGCATGCCGTTGAGGTGACGTAACTCATGTTCTATCACCCCCTGCTCACTGCCCTCGCGCTGCGCCTCGGGCAGACGCGCCAGCCATTGCGAGTGGGCCTGGATCAGGGCCGACAGCGAGTTCTTCATGTCATGCACGGTGGAGGCGATCACCGTGGAAAAATCCAGCCCCTGATTGTCCTGGTTCATGCGCCAAAGACCCGGATATGCAATTTGCGGTAACGATCATAACGGCTATCACTGGCGGGAATGCCAGCCACCCGCTGCAGGCAGTCGCGACATTCCTGCATCAGCGTTGGCGAAGGGCTTTCACCGGCAATACGCAACAACGCCTGGGCGGTGTTGAGGGCAATGCTGATGTTCTTCGGCTGCAGCGACAGGGCCCGGCGGAACATCTCCAGCGCCTCGTTGAGCTGGCCGCCCTGGTAGCTGCGCACGCCCTGGCGGTTGAGGTCGACCGCCTCGGTGACCGCGCCGAGCACCGTGGGGTCGTCGGTGAGCTTGGCAACGCTCTGCATGACCTTGGGGTCGTCGCCGTAGGTTTCCACGCAGCCCTTGAGAATGCCGCTGCCCGCCGACTCCTGGCCAAGCTGTTGCAGTTGTTTGGCCACCGTTAGCGCCGCTTCCACCGAGAAGAACTGATCCATCTTGTCCAGGCGTTGCATGGCCTGCTCGGTAAGTTTCGCCGCAGTTTCGGCATCACCGGCCTGTTGCAGACTGGCCGCCTTCATCAGCCGGGCCCGTACTTGCAGCCCTTGGTCGTCGCCATTTTCCTTGGCCACTTCGCTCAGCACCGTGTTGATCTCGACCCGGGTGCGCGCATCCAGGCCAAAGCCTGCGTTCTTGCTCATCAAGGCCTGGGCCAGGCCAAGATTGGTTTCGGCGTCTTTGTAGCGCGAGCTCTGCCCCTGGTTGACCGCATGCCGGTAGGCCTTGGAGGCACTTTCGAAATCTTCGTTATCCAGCGCCAGCTTGCCCAATGCGGCCTGTCGGCGCACGGCCAGTGGCGAGAGGCGCACGGCCTCTTCGAGCATGTGCTGGGCGCGCTTGGTTTCGCCCTGGGCCACCAGCACCTCGGCCATGCCATCGTAGAGGCTGGGCATGATCGGGAAGGCCTTGAGCGCCTGCTCGTACACCCCTTGCGCCTGGGCATGCTGGCCGCGCTTGTGCAGCACGCTGCCGAGCATCGAATAGACCCATGGCTGAGGTCGGCTGGCGAGGATCGACTTGAGGAATTTTTCCAGTTCGTCAAAACGCCCCAGATCGCGCAGGGCATCGGCCCGGTAGCGCAAGCACAGCGGTGCAAAGCGTGGATCTTGCTTGCACAGCGCGGCGCAAGCCGCCAATACCTCGGCCGGTCGGGCGCGGTCGAGCGCCTGCAGGATGGGCTTGAGCAAGGTCTTGCGCTGCACCAGCTTTTCCAAGCGCTGGGCCAGGCCGACGCGGTTGAATGGCTTGGTCAGGTAGGCATCGGGCTCATGCTCGAGGGCACTGAGGACGATGGCCTGGCTACTCTCGGCGGTGACCATGATGAACACGCATTCATGGCTGATCAGCTTGTCGAGGATCAGGTCCTCGAGCACCTGCTGGCCGTTCTTCTTGCCATCCCCCAGATGGAAATCCTGAAGCACGAAGTCGTAGCGCTTCTGCGCACACATGCGCAGCGCCTGCTCGCCGCTGTCGGCGGTGTCCACGTCACGCACGCCCAGCTCACGGAGCATGGAGCGGGTAGAGGTGCGAAAGTCGGTGAAGTCGTCGACGATCAGAAAGCTTTTTTGCCCGTACTGCAGCATCAACACGACCTGTCTTGGGAGTAGTTGGAAAATGGCGTGCGGCGATGCATGCCGCCGATTCGGTTATCGGCAGCAGGGCAAGAAAGATGAGCCCGGAAACAGCGGCGCCAGCAATAATGGCTTTGAGCCACTATTGTAGCCAGCAATCCCCCCCAGCAGCCACTACGCCAGCAGGCCTAGCGACTTGGCCTTGGCCACCGCCTGGGTGCGCCGCTCGACGCCGAGCTTGCTGTTGATATGGCTGGCGTGGGTCTTGACCGTGTGCAGCGAAATGAACAAGCGCTCGCTGATCTGCTGATTGGAGCAGCCTTGGGCGATCAGCTCCAGCACCGCCAGCTCACGCCCGCTTAGCGCTTCATTGCTGGAATTGCTGACTGGCAGCTGCGGCAAGCGCGCCAGCAAGGCGACTTGAGTGGCGCAGGCGGCGCGCACCGACAGGTGTTCGCGTAACCAGTGGGGGTGCGCTTCGATCAGCTTCTGGAAAGGCTGCAACGCGCCCCCTTGAGCCGCCTCCAGGGCTTTGGGCAGCAGGCTGACGGCCTGCTGGTCGCGCCCTTGCGTCAGCAGTAACGCGATCCACTGGCACAAGGCACTGACCAGCAACATGTGCCCGCCGCTGGCCTGCCCCCGCTCAACCAAGCCGCGCAGGCGCGCGGCGGCGTCTTCGGGGCGCCCAAGCACCCGTTCAAGCAGGGCCTGCTGCAATTCGATGTGCAGCGGCAATAGCGGATGAAACTCTGGCGCAGCCGCTGGCTGCTCGCCGCCGTAGGTCTGGCCCAGGCGCAGCAACCAGGATTCGGCAAGGTCGGTACGGCCCTGGGCCAACCACAGCTCACACTTCACCAGGGTGATCATGGCCAGGTAGAAAATCGGTGGCACATCCCAGATGTGCATCAAGCGCTCGGCCTCAGCCAGTTCCGCGAAGGCCTCGGCGAAGTGGCCCTCGCGACCTTCCAGCGAGGCGATCGCGCAGTGGCCGATCAGCACACTGATGTCGCGGCAGGCACGTGCTTCGCTAAGCCCTGCGCGCAGGCGGGCGCGACCTTGGGCCGGCTGTAGGTGGGTGGCCAGCAGGTAGCCTTCGTACAGGGTCAGCCGGGCACGCACGGCATACAGCCGCTGCGCTGACAGCCCTTGCAAGCGCTGCAAGCCTTGACGCACCTCGTCCAGGGCTCGCTCTACTTCGCCACGGGCATGCAGCACGCGCGCCCGGTCGTAATGGGCCAAGGCTTCGAACAATGGGTTGCCGACCCGTTGCGCCAACTCCAGGGCCTCGCGATTCCAGCCGCGCGCACGCCAGAAGTCGGCGTCGGCAATGGCCAGGTTGGACAAGGTCGAAAGGCACACCAAGCGTTGTCCATAGCGCTTGTTCGGCAGGCTGTGCAGGGCTTCGCCGCAGTAGGCCAGGGTGCGCTCGCGATCGCCGCGACCGCGAGCGATCACCCCGCTCAAGGCCAGCCACTGGGCCAGCATGGACTTTTGCGCAGTCGCCGACGGCGCTGGCAGGAAGCGGCTCAAGTGCGCGGCCAGCTCCTCGGCGGCGTCCAGCTGACAAGCCAGGCCCAAGGCCCAGCTGTAGAGCACGATCAAGCGTGGCGTGCTGATCAGCAGGCTGTCGGGCAGGTCCATTTTCCAGCGCAGCAACATGCCGACATTCTGCTCGGCCAGCAGCTGCTCCTCAGACAGGCTCTGTACCAGGTCGGCGGCCACATTCAGATGGCCAGCACGCAAAGCCTGCTCTACCGCTTCATCGAGCAAGCCCTGGCGCTCGAACCAGCGACAGGCACGCAGGTGCAGATCCGCTAGGGGCTCGCGGGCCTCGCGGCTGCGCAGCAGGTCGGAAAACAGATGGTGGTAGCGATACCAGTGGCCGTGTTCGTCCAGTGGCACCAGAAACACCTGATGGGCTTGCAGATACCGCAGGATGTCCGCGCTGTCCTGGCGCTCGCGCAGGGCATCGCACAGTTCGGCGCAGAAGCGCTCCTGGCAGGCCGTCTCGTAGAGAAACGCCTGCACGTCGGCTGGCAGGATATCGATGACTTCTTCAAGCAGGTAATCGCGAATCAGCCCTTCGCCCCCGTGCAGGGCCTGGGGCAAGGCATGCTCGTCCCCCGACTCGCTGGCCGCCAGTTGCCAGAACCGCAAGCCTGCCACCCAGCCATCGCTGCGCTGGATCAGGTTGTCCAGCGCCTGGCCACGCAGGCCGGTGGGTTGTCGACCAATAACCGCCAGTGCTTCCTCGGGGGTCAGGCGCAGGTCCTGCTCGTTCAGCTCGGTCAGCTGGCGCGACAGGCGCAAACGCGCCAGGTGCCAGTCGGGGCGCTGGCGACTGGTGATCATCAGCACCAGGCCACCTGGCAGGTGGTTGAGGAGGAATTGCAGACAGCGGTCCAGAACCGGACCCTGGGCCAGGTGATAGTCGTCCAGTACCAGCAGCAATGGGCTATCGGCTTGCAGGTAGAGTGCAAGCTCATCGAGCAAACCATCGAGCCACTCTTCGAACGCGAACGGTTGATGGCGCTGACGCATCTTCAACAGCCCCATGGCCTGGCCACCGAGTGCCGGGCAGAACTGCTGCAGGCCTTCGAGCAAGCGCTCGAGGAAGCGGCCAGGATCGGCATCACGCTGGCTCAGCCCCAACCAGAGACTGCGCCAGTGCTCGGGCAGGCCCTGGCAGAATTCGATGGCCAGCGAGCTTTTGCCAAAACCTGCCGGGGCGTTGACCAGCAACAGGCGTCCGCCCAGCCCGGCTTGCAGGCGCTGACACAGGCGATCACGCGGGACGTGGCCGTCCGGCAACGGTGGCCGGAAGAAACGCCCGTCCAGCAGGCCTATGGCCTGACTGGCGAATCCATGCATACGGGACAAATCTGTCATGGCCGGCTCGTTCTAATTGGAAGACTTCGGCGGTACGGATTGTTGCGAGACTAGCGGGTATCGCAGCGTATTTGAAGATGATGGGGACGGATGTCGTGAAAAAGACTACGACAAAAAGAAACAGTACGGATTGGTTGGGATGACGTGCCTGGGGTATTTGGGCTGGTTCTGCCGGCCTCATCGCGGGGCAAGCCCGCTCCCACGCAGCCCAAGAAGACTCGTGGGAGCGGGCTTGCCCCGCGATGCGACCGGCACAGACACCGCAGGAAATCAAAACGCCCCGGCAAGCCGGGGCGTTCTGGGAGTCACACGGAGTTGCTCGCTTTCAGCTTAGCGCACACCGTCCTGGCGTAGCGCTGCGGGCTGGAAGTCGCTCTTGCTGGCAGTGAAGCCGAAGTCGTAAGCCCTCTTCTCTTCGTTCTTCATGCCCAGCGCCAGGTAGCGACCAGACTGCAGGTCATAGATCGCTTCCAGCGTGTACCACGGCACTTCGACGTTGTAGTAGTCCTGCGAGTGCGCCTCGGAGACGCGCCACAGCTGATTACGGCCGTCGTACTGGTCGATCACCGCAGCTTGCCAGGTGTCTTCGTCGATGTAGAAATCACGCTTGGCGTAGATGTGGCGCTGGCCCGGCTTGAGGGTTGCCACCACATGCCACACACGACGCAGCTCGTACCGGGTCAGGTCCTGGTTGATGTGACCGGCCTTGAGGATATCGGCGTACTTGAGCGTCGGCGAATCGAGCTTGTAGCTGTTGGAGGCAATGTACAGTTCCTTCTTGCCTTCCAGCTTCCAGTCGTAGCGGTCTGGCGCGCCGTTGTACATGTCGAGGTTATCGGAGGTGCGCAGACCATCGGCAGCGGTACCTGGACCGTCGTAGGAGACCTGCGGCGCCTGGCGTACCCGGCGTTGACCGGCGTTGTAGATCCACGCCTTGCGTGGCTCCTTGACCTGGTCAAGCGTCTCGTGGACCAGCAGCACAGTACCGGCCAGGCGCGCCGGCGCGGTTACCTTCTGCTTGAAGTAGAACAGGATGTTGCCTGGGTTGGCTGGGTCGAAATCCTTCATCCGATCACGGAAGACAAACTGATCCTGGAAGTACACCAAGCTGTAGGAACCGTTCTGCTGCGGGGTTGCCTGGGTCACCAGGCGTGTCACGCTACCGCCACGATAACGGGTGATGTGGTTCCAGATGACCTCGACACCGCTCTTGGGAATCGGGAAGGGTACCGCAGTCTGGAAATCGTTCAGGCCGTTGCCGCCTTCGACCAGGGTAGTCTTGGTGGCGTTCTGCTTGATGGCGGCGAACACCTCAGCAGGCACGGTAGAACCCCGATGGGTCGGGTAGACCGGAATCTTGTAGGTCTCGGGATAGCGCTTGAACATCGCCACCTGGCCAGGCGAGAGCTTGTCCTTGTATTGATCGACGTTCTGCGCGGTGATGGTGAACTTGGGTTGCTCACTGCCATATGGATCGGACAGGAAACCTTTGCTATCTACGCTACCGGCAGTTTTCGACAGCGGTTGCCAAGCGGTGATAGAGCCGTCGGCATTGCCGGCCTTTTCTGCGCCCATCGGCGTCAGGGTGGTGCCCAGCTTGGCCGCCTCGTCGGCGGAAACCGCAGCCATGACGCTGGTCGCCAGCAGGGACATGCCCAGCACACCGGCTTTCAGCAGACTTCTGGTCTTGTTCATTGTCGTGTCGTCCTGGATCAATGTTCTTAGAAGTTCACACCGAAGCTGAGCGCGATGAAGTCGCGGTCATCCACAGTGGTGTACTTGCCGTCGAAGAAGTTGGTGTACGACAGGTTCGCCGTGTAGGTGTTCTGGTACTCGGCTTCCAAGCCCAGACTGACCGCCTTGCGGCCTTCCTCGAAGTTGCCGCCAGGGCCTGGCGAGTAACCGTCGACGTCATGCGACCAGGCCACGCTTGGGCGCAGGTTGACCCCGGCGAAGACGTTGTTGTAGTCCCAGATTGCGCGGATGCGATAGCCCCACGAATCGCTGGTGGTGTAGCCGTCGTTTTCGCAGTAACGCGAAACGTTGTTGGCATCGGCAGTACCCAGGGTGCTGCTGTTCAGCGCCTGGCACTGGCCATTTGGCAGCGGGCCTGGGCCGTAGACCGGGTCTCGGCCATAACGCGCCTTGGAGGTGCTCTCCAGACCGCCGACGTGAGTCCAGCCGACCTCACCCACCATGGTCAAGCGTTCTGCACCCATGACCTGGTCGAAGAAGTGGGTGAAGGTGGTCTGCAGCTGGGTGATTTCCTTACGGCGATAGCCTGGCTGATCCTGACCTGGGGTGCCTGGGAGCACGGACACATCCGGGTTGAGTGGGGTCAGGCCCGAGAACAGGATATCGGTGGTGTTCAACTGCACGGGCGCGTTCGGCCGGTAGCTGATCTCACCACTCCACGCGGTGCCGGTTGGCAACGTGGTGGAGAAGCTCAGGCCGTACAGACGGATGTCCTCTGGATACTCCACGTAGTAGCTGGAGTTACCCGCGACCACCAGCGGCATCAGGCCCGGCAGCAGGCCCGGCAGCAGCCCAGGCGGTACACCAGCACCGATCAGTGCTCCGGCCAGCCTGTTCGGGTCATAGAACTGCGCATCGGCACCGCGGCCACTGAAGATCGGCGCACGGCTGTGGTAGTTCATGAAGTAGCCACCAAACTCGGTATTGAGCGGCTCGAACATGTAGCGCATGGCCACGCCGAACTGGCCGCTGTCACGTGCATCGCGGTCAGGGCCACGACGTACGATCACACCTTCGTCAGGCGAGCCATAGCTCACGCCCTGGGCGGCCAGGGTAGCGCCGATGGGGCCGGCCAGCGGGCCGAGGCGGCTAGCCAGCGAGTTCTGCGTAGCCAGTACGGCCAGGTTGTTGTCACAGCCGTCGGCGATCACGTCGGGTTGCGAGAAGAAGGTGCCGCAGTTGTCGACGACCGTCTGGTCCCATTCGATCTGGTAGAAGCCTTCCACCGACAGGTTGTCGGTGACGCTCTGCGACAGATAGAACATGTTGACCGGAATCAGGCCTTCCTTGATTTCGGCACCTGGACGGCGAAATGCCGAGACATCGATCGGGTTGATGCTGTTGATGCCACCACCGATGAAGGTGCTTTCACCCCAGCTGACCACCTGCTTGCCCAAACGCACGGTGCCCGGCAGGTCGGCAATGTTGTAGTTGTGGTAGATGAAGGCGTCGAGCAGTTCAGCGCCAGAGGACTGGGCGCCTTCCTTGCGGTTGGAGTCGCTGATGTCTTTGAACTGGCGGTGTTCGTCCTTGAGTTCGAAGTCATACCAGTACTTGCCACGCACGAATACACCAGTGTCGCCGTACTTCAGCTCAAGGTCATGGATACCCTTGAAGATCTTGGAGAAGGTCTCGCCTTTCTTGAAGTTCAGGTGGCCGTCGTCGGAGGTCTGCGACAAGCCTTTGCCGCCGTTGTTGGAACCAATGAGGTTCTTGTTGGGACTGGCCGTCGACCAACTGGCGCCGACAGAGAGCGACGAATCGAACTGACCTTCGATTTCCCCGATGTTGAAACTAACGGCAAACGCGGGACTTGCGAGCGTTGAAGCGAGGCTGACGGCCAGGGGCAGTTTTGCCCGGCGCCAGAACTGGTTTGCAGATTTCATCGACGCTACTCCATGTACTTTTTTGTTATGGCAGTGAGTCCTTTCAAGAACGGTCCGAGCGACCGGTGTGCAGGCTGTTGCCTGCGACGATGCGAGTTGCACGCATCGCCCTCCCCCATTCCTGAAAATCCCCTGGCCCCGACTATAGCCAGCAGGCACAGGCGCTTGATCCCTCTAAAGTGTGATTTGCGTTCCGTGCCTGCCGCTCGCTCCATGACTGTCCGGTGTGCGAGCTGACAGTGCTCAAGCATGGCGCAATTTCTTCATTTGACAAGCCGCCGCGCTCTCTGCAATGCGGGTCACGCCCATTGAGGGGTAACCCGCATGGCCAATCAGAGGGTCGACAGGAAGGCGCTGTTGCTCGCCTGCCACTCGACGATATCCACACGGATGCGCTTTTTGTCGAGCTTGCCGACGCTGGTCTTGGGAATTTCAGTAACAACGGCGATCTGGCTGGGAATCGCCCACTTGTTGATGTGACCCTGCTCGACAAAAGGCTTGAGGTGGTCCTTGAGCGTGCGGGCGTCGATGCTCTGCCCTTCTCGGATCACCAGCAAGGCGAACGGCCGCTCGCCCCACTGCGGGTCGGCTACCCCGACCACTGCCACTTCACGCACAGCGGGGTGACGGCTGATCAAGTCTTCAAGGTCGAGCGAGGAAATCCACTCGCCGCCCGTCTTGATCACATCCTTGATCCGGTCGCGAATGTCGATGTAACCCATGCCGTCGAGGGTGGCGACATCGCCGGTGTGCAGCCAGCCGCCGGCCCACAGCTCGGCGCTTTTTTCCGGTTCCTTGAAATACCCCATCGACAGCCAAGGTGCGCGCAACACCAGCTCGCCTTGGGTCTCGCCATCGGCGGGGAGGAAGTTACCCGCGCCATCGACGATTGCCGCCTCCACCAGTGGCACCGGCACTCCGGCCTTGATCCGATAGGTCACCCGCTCGTCCTCGCTGCCGGCCTGCAGCTCGTCATTGAGGTGCGCTGCGGAGATCAGCGGGCAGGTTTCCGACATGCCGTAGGCGGCAGTCAGCTGGATGCCGCGAGCCAGCGCAGCCTCGTACAGCGCACGGTTCAAGGCGCTGCCGCCGATGATGATCTTCCAGCCGCCGAAGTCCTGGCCTTGCGAGGAGGGGCAGTTGATCAGCATCTGCAAAATGGTCGGCACACAGTGGGAGAAGGTGACCTTCTCCTCGCGCCACAGCTTGACCAGCATGTCCGGCTCGTAGCGCCCAGGGTAGACCTGCTTCATGCCCAGCATGGTCGCCGCATAGGGAATGCCCCAGGCATGCACATGGAACATCGGCGTGATGGGCATGTAGACGTCATTGCTGCCCAGCAAGCGCACGCTGTCGATACTGCCGGTCACCGACGCCTCGGCCAGCGTGTGCAATACCAACTGGCGGTGGGTGAAGTAGACGCCCTTGGGGTTACCGGTAGTACCGGTGGTGTAGAAGGTGGTGGCCACCGAGTTCTCATCGAAGTCGGGGAAGTCGTACTGCGGGCTGGCAGCGGCCAGCAGTTGCTCATATTCGCCGACCAGGTTCGGCAGCTCGGCGCTCTTGTCCGGGCCGTCAGTCAACAGCAAGGTCTTGTCGACGGTGGTCAATTGCCCGGCAATGCCTTGGTAGAGAGCCACAAAGTCGCTATTGACCAGCACCAGGCGATCTTCAGCGTGGTTCATGGTGTAGAGAATCTGCTCAGGCGACAGGCGCACGTTGATGGTGTGCACCACCGCCCCGATCATCGGGATGGCGAACATGCATTCCAGGTAACGGTGGCTGTCCCAGTCCATCACCGCCACGGTGTCGCCCGCCTTGACCCCAGCCTGGGTCAGCACATTGGCCAGCCGCGCGATGCGCTCGACCAACTGGGGATAAGTCAGCCGCAGCTGGTCGCGATAGACGATTTCGCGGGTTTTCTCATAACGGCTGCCAGACATCAGCAGGCGTTTGATCAACAGTGGGTACTGGTAGGCACCTTCGGCGGGCTTGATGATGCGGGTCTGCAACATGGGTATCCCTTTTGTCGAATACGGGCGGTCTGGGTATTTACGCTGTCGTTACTCTAGATCGGCGATGTGACAGCCAAATCAGCCGAAGGAATGATTTGCATGTGGCAGGTATGAGTGGCGTTGACGCGATACCTGCACGACCTTGACACTGGGGCACGCCTGGGGCTGTTGCGCAGCCCCCGATCACGCCCCAGCCACCGGAGCCTTTCATGCCCAGCCCGCGCCGCGCCGTCTTTCTTGATCACCAGTCACTGGACCTGGGTGACCTCGACCTGTCACCTCTGGCTAGCCAATTCGACCACCTGCAGCTGTACCCGTCGACCAGTGCCGAGCAGGTCGCCGAGCGCTTGCAGGGCGCAACCGCGGTAATCAGCAACAAGGTCCAGCTCGATGCCGCGACCCTGGCCGCCAACCCGCAGCTCAAGCTGATCCTGGTAGCGGCCACCGGCACCAACAACGTTGACCTGCAAGCGGCCCGCGCCCAAGGCATCACCGTGTGCAACTGCCAAGGCTACGGCACCCCCTCGGTCGCCCAGCACACCATCGCCCTGCTGCTAGCCCTGGCCACGCGCCTGTGCGACTACAACCAGGCGGTGCGCGACGGGCAATGGGCCAAGGCCAGCCAGTTCTGTCTGCTGGACTTCCCGATTGTCGAGCTGGAAGGCAAAACCCTCGGCCTGCTCGGCCATGGCGAGCTGGGCGGCGCCGTGGCGCGTCTGGCCGAAGCGTTCGGCATGCGCGTGCTGAGCGGGCAGATCCCGGGGCGCCCGGAGCGCCCCGAACGCTTGCCTCTGGATGAGCTGCTGCCGCAAGTCGATGCCCTCACCCTGCATTGCCCGCTCAATGACCACACCCGGCACATGATCAGCAGCGCACAACTGGCGTTGCTCAAGCCTGGCGCGTTGGTGGTCAACACTGCCCGCGGCGGCCTGATCGACGAACAGGCCCTGGCCGATGCCCTGCGCAGCGGCCACCTGGGCGGTGCGGCCACCGACGTGCTCAGTGTCGAGCCGCCGATCAATGGCAATCCACTGCTGGCCAGCGACATTCCACGGCTGATCATCACCCCGCACAGCGCCTGGGGTGCGGTGGAATCGCGCCAGCGTATCGTCGGGCAGCTGGGTGAGAACGCCCATGCGTTCTTTGCTGGTCAGCCGCGCCGCGTGGTCAGCTGAGCCAAGGCGGCCTCTGCTACACTGCGCGACTTTTTTCAGGAGGCGTCGTCCATGGACCCGCGCAGTGAAGTGTTGCTCCGTCAGGCGGAGTTGTTCCAAGGCTCGGTGCTGCTCGCCGGCCTGCCCGCCGACGACCTGCTCGGCCAGTTGCCGCAGGCCCATGGCTGGACCTGGCACGCTGGCGATCAAGCGATGCTCGAGGCACGCTTCGCCGGGCGCAACCAGCATGGCGTCGATGTGCCGGACGTAGCGTTCGACGCCGCCGTGCTGTTTCTGCCCAAGTCACGCGAACTTGCCGCCTACCTGCTCAACGCCCTGGCCTCGCGCCTGGCCGGCCGCGAGTTGTATCTGGTTGGCGAGAAACGCGGTGGTATCGAAGGCGCGGCCAAGCAGCTGCAGGCCTTCGGCAAACCGCGCAAGCTCGACAGCGCCCGGCATTGCCAGCTGTGGCAGGTGACGGTGGAAAACGCCCCGCAAGCAAAACCCCTGGAAAGCCTGGCTGAGCGCTTTGAGCTGGAGCTGGCCGACGGCCCATTGAAGATCGTCAGCCTGCCCGGGGTGTTCAGCCATGGTCGCCTCGATCGCGGCACTGCGCTATTGCTCGAGCACTTGGACGGCTTGCCGGTCGGCCATGTGCTGGACTTTGGCTGCGGCGCCGGGGTGATCGGCTCGATCATCAAGCGACGCTACCCGGACAGCCAGGTCACCTTGCTCGATGTGGATGCTTTTGCCGTTGCCAGCAGCCGGCTGACCTTGGCCGCCAATGGTCTGCAGGGCGAGGTCATCAGCGGTGATGGCATCGATGCGGCGCCGCGCGATCTGCAGGTCATTTTGAGCAATCCTCCGTTTCATACCGGGGTACATACCAACTACCAGGCCTCGGAAAACCTGCTGAAAAAATCAGCAGAACATCTGCGATCCGGTGGCGAACTTCGCCTAGTGGCCAACACCTTCCTGCGCTACCAACCGTTCATCCAGGAGGCCTTGGGCAACTGCCGGACACTGACCGAAGCAGGCGGCTTTCGCATCTACCAGGCCAAGCGCGGTTGAAAAATAGCGCTTGCCCAAACGCATTGGCGTAGGCAGAATCCGCTCCGTCCTAGGGGAGTAGTCTCCCGCAAGCACCCTCGCTTGCCCGGTACGCGTCAACACACTTGGTCCACAGACCATGGCGCGTACGACCCACGGTCCGCGCAGACGGATCCAGGGTTTGACAAGACCTATGACACGCACACCTTACCCGGGGCGGGAAGGCTGTACGTGTCATAGCCGTGTCGACCCGCCCCCGTAGGAACCCTGATGCTGGAATCCCTGCTAGTCCCCACCGCAATCGTTGCGCTCGCTGAAATCGGCGACAAGACGCAATTGCTCGCGCTCATTCTCGCCGCTCGCTTTCGCAAGCCCTGGCCAATCATCGCCGGTATCGTCGCCGCCACCCTGGCCAACCATGCCGCTGCGGGCGCGGTCGGTGCGTGGGTCAGTGGTTTCTTCAGCGAGAGCGTGTTGCACTGGATCCTGGCTGCCAGCTTCACCGCCACCGCGTTGTGGACGTTGGTTCCGGACAAGATGGACGATGACGAAAGCAGCGCTGCGCGCCGGTTCGGGCCTTTCCTGACGACGCTGATCGCATTCTTCCTGGCAGAGATCGGCGACAAGACGCAGGTCGCCACGGTGATGCTCGCTGCGCAGTATCCGCACCTGATCATGGTCATCATCGGCACCACACTGGGCATGCTGATTGCCAACGTGCCGGTGGTACTGGCGGGTAATTTTGCTGCCGACAAACTGCCACTGACGCTGATTCGACGCTTGGCGGCTGCGGCATTCGTGGTGCTGGCGATCGTCGCGGTGTATTCGGCGATGAAGACCAGTGGCTGGATAGGCTAAGGGGCTGGATCATGAAATGACTGGGGCCGCACAGCAGCCCCGGTCGTTTCAAGTTACTTCTTGGCCGCTTGATACAACGGCATCACCTTGGGGATGGCCGCTTGCAGCGAAGCGATCCGGCTGCTGGACGCCGGGTGAGTGCTCATGAACTCAGGCGGGGCCCCTTCGGAGGCCTTGCTCATCTTGTTCCACAGGGTGATCGCAGCGTTCGGGTTGTAGCCGGCACGCGCCGACAGCTCCAAACCAATCAAGTCAGCCTCGTTCTCATTGGCGCGGCTGTTGGGCAAGGTCATGGCGTAGTTCACCACGGTGTCGGCCAGCGCCATGCTGTCCTGGCCCAACCCCAGCAGGGCACCGGCACCGGAGCGCGCCATCTGTACGCCATACGCCTTGGACATGGCTTCGCGGCCATGCTCACGCAGGGCGTGGGCGATTTCGTGGCCCATCACGGCGGCGATTTCGTCATCGGTCAATTTGAGCTGATCGATCAGGCCGGTGTAGACGATGATCTTGCCACCAGGCCCGCAGTTGGCGTTGAGCTCGTCGCTCTTGATCACGTTGACTTCCCATTTCCACTGCGCCGCATCCGGGCGGAACTGTGGCGCCTGGGCGATCAGCCGATCGGCGATAGCTTGCACGCGTTTGGCTTCGGCGCTGCTTTTGTCCAACACGCCTTTGCTCGATGCCTCGCTGAGGGTCTGCTGGTACGACTGGGCGTACATCTGGTTGACCTCATCGGTCGAGAGCATGCTGAACATGTACTGCTTGCGCTCCACGCCTACGGCGCCACCACTGGTGGTATTCACCGCCTGGCAGCCGCCGAGCAGGACACTGGCACTCAACATGCTGACAACAAATGACTTACGCATAAAACACTCCCTATTTACGTGCCGCGTATCCTAGGGCCAGACGCTTGAGGCCGCTAGAGCCGCAGGGAAGATTTATCGCGAGGACTTTCTGATAGTCCATCAAGCCGGGGTCAGGCACTCCGGCGCATCGAGCTTCGGATCATTGACGAAGTTGGCCAACGCCCGCTCACGCAAGGCTGCCGGCGGGCTCGCCAACAGCTCATGCAAACGCGCCACTGGCGTATCCGGATCAAGCCACGCCGCCTGCCCTGCCTCATCGAGGATCAACGGCCGGCGCTGGTTCACCGCTGCCTGGGTGACCACCGCACAACTGAGCCACACCTGCTCCTGAACAGGATACGCCTCCCACACTGCCGCGAAAAACAGCGAAGCACCTTCGCCCGGCGTCAGCCAGTAAGGCCGCTTGCGCACGCTGCCGCGCCACTCATAAAAGCCGTTGGCGGGCATCAGGCAGCGCCGCTGGCGGAACGCCTCACGGAACATCGGCTGTTCGGCGAGGGTCTCGGCGCGGGCTTGGGCCGGAGTCCGGGACAAGTCGGTCAACCAGGGCGGGGTCAGGCCCCAGCGGGCCCTGGCCAGCTGCGGCTGGCCGTCGACCTGGCGCTGGATGATCACCGAGGCGCCAGGTGAGATGTTCCATTGCGCCTGTTGGTCGGCAGGGTATCCCGGCAACGCGGCAAATGCCGGGGACCAGCGAAACAGGGCATAACGTCCACACATGGCAATAAACAACCTAGCAAATCAGGGTTCCGGGAACACTTTCCGGCTCGTCGCCAGCAAGTGGCTGGGCAGCATTGTACGCATCGATCAGCTGGCGTGCGTACTCGGCCTGTTCATCGTGCACTGCCAGCCCAAGCAGCCCTTGCATCGGCAGCTCGCCTGCGGCGCCGACCAGGTCGCGCCCGACCAGGTGCCCATGGATGCCCTCACTGGCGAGCATGGCAAGCAGCAATTCGGCCTCCAGCAGGCCTTCGGGCTCATAGATTCGTTGCATCAGGCGTCATCCTCGCGCTTCACATCGAGCATCCATTCTTCACCATGCACCTGCAGGATGAACAGAATAGGACGACAGCAGACCTGGCAGTCCTCGATGTAGGTTTGATCACCGCCCGACAAGTCGAGGGTGGTCTCGACCTCTTCACCACAATATGGGCAGTCGTAGATGGCTGATTCCAGCATCGCGGCCTCCGCAGTGACTTGTGCGTATAATTGCCGGTCTATTTACAGGGCCTGCGTGTGTCCGAGCCGTTTTTCGGAACCGATCCCTACCTATTACCCTAGCCGTTTCCAACAAGAGAGCATGATGGGCGAATTCGATGCCATCCGACCGTACGACGACGCTGAGGTCCCTGCCGTTCTGGCACGCCTGCTCAGCGACCCGGCATTCCTCGATATCCTCACCCACTTCCGCTTCCCGCGCGCCGCGGGCGCCCTCGGCTGGCTGCTCAAGCCGCTGATCGCCCGCCGCCTGCGCAAAGAGTTCGCCGGGGTGACCTGCGTGTCGACCCTGCAGGACAAAGTCGAGTACTACGTCGACCAGACCATCGAGCGCGCCACCGATGGCGTGACGTATTCTGGCGTCGAGCAGCTCAAGTCGGGCACCGCGTATCTGTTCCTGGCCAACCACCGCGACATCGTCATGGACCCGGCCTTCGTCAACTACGCGGTGTATCACGCGGGCCTGCCGACCCCGCGCATCGCCATCGGTGACAACCTGCTGCAAAAGCCGTTCGTCAGCGACATGATGCGCCTGAACAAGAGTTTCATCGTCCATCGCTCGCTCAGCGGTCGGCGCGAGAAGCTCGCGGCCTACCAGTTGCTCTCGGCTTATATCAATCATTCGATCCGCAACGATGGCGCCTCGATCTGGATCGCCCAGGCCGAAGGCCGCGCCAAGGACGGTGACGACCGCACCGATTCGGCGATCCTCAAGATGTTCCACATGAGCCGCAAGGACGAGCCATTCGGCGCGGTGATCCAGGGCTTGAACCTGACCCCGGTATCGATCAGCTACGAATACGACCCATGCGATCAGGCCAAGGCCCGGGAGTTGTATATCCGCGCGACCACCGGCACCTACAAGAAGGCGCCTGGCGAGGATGACAACAGCATTGCCTTGGGGATTACCGGCTATAAAGGTCGGGTGCACATCAACTTTGCCCCGCCGGTGACCGAGTTCTTCGAGGACACCAAGCAACTGGCGCAGGAAATCGACCGGCAGATCCTCGGCGGCTACCGCTTGTTCCCGGTGCATTACCTGGCGTATGCCATGTGGAGCGAGGCCGATCCTGCGCTGCAGGTGCCGAGCGCGGACAAGCTGTTCCCTGCTGAAGAATTGGCGCGCGCCAAGGAAGAATGGCAGCGCCGCCTGGATGCCTGCCCGGTCGAGCAGCAACCCTATCTGGTGCTGCAATATGCAACGCCGGTGCGCAACCAATATCAGGTCAAGGCGCAAAGCCCGGTAGCCTGAATGCGCTGGGGCCGCTAGGCGGCCCCCCTGCTTAGATCCAGGTGCTGAACCAGGACAACAGCAGCGCCATCGCCAGGCACGAGAAGCCGAGGATGTAGTAGTAGCGCGGCACGCGACGGTCGAAGGTATCGACCAACCCTTCATCGACCGCCAGGCTCTCGCGGGTCATCACCGCGCGACGCCGGGCACTCTGCAGCAGTAGCCCGCCAGGGCAGGTAATCAACAGGGCAAGCAGGTTGATCAGCTTGCCTGGGTGGGAAGCCAACAGCCCCCAGAGCACTTGCAACGACATTGCACGACCTCGGAATTGCCACAACGAAAGCCCGGCATTCTACTCAAGCCCATCGCGCGCGCCGATTTTTTACGACCAACTGTCACTAAATTTCATCTGTCACATGCTCGTCATCAGAACAGGCCACCCTGTCGGCCTTTTCTTCTCACGGAGCTAGTCATGCTGCATGCCGAAAACCAGGATCGCCTCTACCTCGTTGCCCAGAGCGATGAACAACAGGCGCTGATCGATGGTTTCGCCATCAATGTGCAGGACCGCCAGTGGCTGGTGTATTGCGCCTTGGGTGGGCATGCGCATGAAGATCTACCAGAGGTGGATGGGCAGACCGGGTTGAGCTGGTTGGATTTTCATATTGAAGCAGCCTGAGGCCGAATAGTGGGCATTGTTATGTCTGAACAGGCCTCATCGCGGGGCAAGCCCGCTCCCACGGACCAACGACCTTTGTAGGAGCGGGCCTGCCCCGCGATGAGGCCGGTCCAGACACAAAAAAGCCCGCTAAGGCAGCGGGCTTTTGCATTACAGCGGGCGTATTACTCGGCCAGTACCTGACCAATGGTCGGATCCTTGAACAGACGCGTCAGCGCATCGCTCAGCACGTCGCTGACCAGCTTGGTGTTGGTTTCCTGGTTCGGCGCCATGCCGAAGCGCTGGTCCAGGGAGGCGCCGTAACGGCCGCTGTAGCGGCGGTTGGCGTTCGACACATCTGCACGGAAGGTGGCGCCGATGGTCGCCTCGGTCACGTACATCTTGTCCTTGGGCGACTGGTACTTGAGCTCGGCCAGGGTCACGGTCAACTGCGGCGCATTGGAGGCATTCGGAGTCGGGGTGAAGCCCAGCAGACGCACAGCCGCTTCAGCCTGGGCCTGCAGCTTGGGCACGACATCGTTGCCGTTGACGCTGATGGTGCTGGTCTCGGGGTACATGCCACCGCGGGTGCCGAGCGACTGCGAAGCACGCCCATCGACCACCTTGACCACCACCGGCTGGCCACGCCCGACCGGATTGAGCTGGGCCGTGAGTTTGGGCTGCGGGCTGAGTTGTTGCGGGCTGTGGGCACAACCGACCAGGCTCAGGCTGGCCACCGCGATCAAACCGAACAGCAGACGTTGCAACATGCGCGTTTCTCCAGAAAATGCGGCAAAGGCCCACAGTATACCCAGCCCCACAAGGGCCAGCCATCGGCTAAATCCGCTTGTCACAATGCTTTCATGGCTGAGCCCTTATCCTAGCGCCAGCCCCCTCGAATAGGACTCAATTGCCATGGCCTCGCTCTGGACCTTGCTCTTCCACCGCCCGCGCCACCTTACCTATGCTCGCCTGGACTGCGACGGAAAATGCCTGGCATTCAAGCACTGCGGCCAGCCTCCAGCGGGCAGTGGCTGGGTCCAGGTCAGCGAAGCCAAACTGGCTTGGCTGGGCCAACCACTGCCTTCCAGCGCCCGAGTTTGCGCCCGCGCAAGCCGTCACTGGCAGCAACGCAGCCTGCCAGCCTGACAAACGCTGCAATAAAAACCGCGATTAACGACCTTTCTGCCCGCGACATCGTTATAATCTCCCCCCGATTATAAGGACGTCTCCTGATCGGGCCCCGCACCTGCCGATTGACCCCGGCACCTTCACCGCCTCGCCCACAGAGAGCCTTCCACTTCAGGTCTTGCATCGGCTGTCGTGCCTGCTTTTTCTGGCCTTCTGCTTTGCATGAACCTGTGGGTTGCCATCGCGCAGTCCCTTTTTGAGGTTCACGTCTCCAAAAGAGCGTGGAAAAACGGGTTTTCACAACTTCACAAGAGTGTGGCGAGCAAAATGAACAGTCTGGCATGTGCAAAAGCGGCAGATGTGTCCCGAACGGCCCCTAATGGCCGGCAACTTCGCTCATCCTCGATGAGTAACTGAGGCCGGTCCATAACGCACGTCGGATGCCTTGACCATAAGTCGAATTGCCGCACCCGCGGCAACAGCGTTCAATAGATGAACCCTGAGACTGATTGGCGGTGTCCGCGGAAGTTGCAAGAACTGCGAAGAGTCGGACATGGCGAACCTGGCAACCCCAGGGATCCTATGCTGTCAATTAGGTGCTGTAGATTGTGGAGACGCGTTAAATGGCGCAGAACGAATCGGTTGATGTAGTACTGGTAGGCGCGGGCATCATGAGTGCCACCCTGGCCGTACTGCTCAAAGAGCTCGACCCGGCCCTCAAACTGGAGGTCGTCGAAGCGATGGACTCCGGGGCTGCGGAAAGCTCCAACCCTTGGAACAACGCCGGGACCGGTCACGCCGGCCTGTGTGAGCTGAACTATACGCCGCAGGCCGCCGATGGCAGCATCGACATCAAGAAGGCCGTGCACATCAATACCCAGTTCGAGGTTTCGCGCCAGTTCTGGGCTTACTTGAGCAAGAAAGGCAGCTTCGGCTCGCCGCGTGCGTTCATCAACCCCGTGCCACACCTGAGCTACGTCGAAGGTGACAAGGGCGTGTCCTTCCTCAAGAAGCGTTTCGAGCTGCTCAAGCAGCACCACGCCTTCGCTGAGATGGAATACACCGAAGACAAGGCGGTAATGAACGACTGGATGCCGTTGATGATGCCCGGCCGTCCGGCTGACCAGCACATCGCCGCCACCCGCGTATTGAAAGGCACCGACGTCAACTTCGGCGCCCTGACCAACAAGCTGCTCAAGCTGCTGGGCAACAGCCCGGACACCCAGGTCAAGTACAGCAAGAAGGTCATCGGCCTGCGCCGTAACGGCAGCGGCTGGACGGTGAGCATCAAGGACGTCAACAGCGGCAGCACCCGTGAAGTCGACGCCCGCTTTGTCTTCCTCGGCGCCGGCGGCGCGGCACTGCCGCTGCTGCAAGCCTCGGGCATCCCGGAGAGCAAAGGCTTCGGCGGCTTCCCGGTCAGCGGCCAGTGGCTGCGTTGCGACAACCCGGAAATCGTCAAGCAGCACCAGGCCAAGGTCTACAGCCAGGCTGCGGTCGGCGCCCCGCCGATGTCCGTGCCGCACTTGGACACTCGCGTGGTCGATGGCAAGAAATCGCTGCTGTTCGGACCTTACGCCGGTTTCACTACCAAGTTCCTCAAGCACGGTTCGTTCTTCGACCTGCCGCTGTCGGTACGCATGGGCAACATCGGCCCGATGCTGGCGGTAGCGCGCGACAACATGGACCTGACCAAGTACCTGGTCAGCGAAGTGATGCAGTCGATGGAGCAACGCCTCGAGTCGCTGCGCCGCTTCTACCCCGAGGCCAAGGCCGAGGACTGGCGCCTGGAAGTGGCGGGCCAGCGCGTGCAGATCATCAAGAAAGACCCGAAGAAAGGCGGCGTACTGCAGTTTGGTACCGAGCTGGTCTCGGCCCAGGACGGCAGCCTGGCGGCACTGCTGGGCGCCTCCCCAGGTGCTTCGGTGACCGTCTCGATCATGCTTGAGCTGATCGAGCGCTGCTTCCCCGAGCAGGCCAAGGGTGCCTGGGCGGCCAAGCTCAAGGAAATCTTCCCGGCTCGCGAGAAGGTCCTGGCTACCGACGCCGCGCTGTACCGCAAGATCAGCGCCTACAACGACGAAGCGTTGGAAATGGTGGAAAGCAGCCCGGCTCAGCATTACGCCTGAGCTGGCTGAAACGAAAAAACGCCCCTTGGGGTAATGCCAGTCAGTTAGCGTTTCATCGCCTCTAAATGGGGCCGCTTGGCGGCCCTTCGCGGGCAAGCCCGCTCCCACAGGAACAGCGCAAGCTTGAGAATCTGCGCAATCCTGTGGGAGCGGGCTTGCCCGCGAAGGGCTGCAAAGCAGCCCCAATTCGCTTAACTGACTGGCATTACCCCTTAGGGCGTTTTTTTGTGCCTGCGATTTTTCATGGGGGGCTGCTTTGCAGCCCCTGGCTCAGCAGGCCGCCGCGCGATCAGAATCAACCACGGGCGTTGTTGATGATCTCGATGTACTCAGGCGCATTGCGCTGATCGGCAATCTGCTCGACGAAGGTCTGGCCATGCTCGTCTTTACCGTCCAGGTCCAAACCGGCCTCGACGAAGAAGCCGACAAAACGCTCGAAGTCGTCAATGCGCAGACCACGGTAAGCCTTGACCAGCTTGTGCACAGACGGCGAGGTCACGCCATCGGCCGGCTCGAACTGAAGGAACGACTTGATGTAGTCGTCGCTGATCTCGTCACCAATCACCTGCTTCTTGTCTTTACGCATTGCCGACTCCAACTGGACCATCACGGAATTTCGAAGGCCGGCAGTTTACCCCTCGCAGCGCGCAAGCCTCAACGCGTACGTACGGTACCGGTGTGCAGATCGGCCCAGATATGGCCATTGGCGTAGGTCAGAAACTGCACATAAAGCGTCTCGTTGCGCAGCAGATCCATGATCACCCGGTAGTCAGCGAGCGGATAGTTCAAGGTCAGGGTGCGGGTCTTGTCGTCGTACACCGGCTTCTTCAGGCTCTTGCCACCCTCGCCATCGAAGCTGAGCAGCACTTGGCTGATGGTCGCGCCCTTGCTCAGGGGCTTGCCCTTGAGGCGCATCTGCAATGAAGCGGTAATCGGGATTGGCTGCTGGTCGGACTGACGCTGGGCGCCCACCACCACCGAGTAGTCGGTGACCTGCAGCAATTGCTGGCCGGTCGGCGCTTCCTGGCGCAGGGACTGGTCATCGGGCGGGAGGAACTGGCTGTGCAATGGCGCCGCGGACAACGGCAAGCTCACCGCCAGCAGAAGGGGGATAAACGCACGCATGTGAGGCTCCTTGGCATGAAGGGGCACTCTAGCATGAGCGGTTTGCCTGTACTGGCCCTATCGCGGGGCAAGCCGGCTTTGACAGCGGCAGCGCGATAGGGCCAACAGAGCCTTACAGGCCTTTTACGGCAAAGATGCCATTGGCGTTGCGCCAGTAGCCTTTGTAGTCCATGCCGTAACCGAAGATGTAGCGATCGACGCACGGCAGGCCGACGTAGTTGGCCTTCAGGTCAGGGCTGGCCTTGCGGTCGTGGTCCTTGTCGATCAACACGGCGGTATACACCGAGCGAGCGCCTGCGTGCTTGCAGAAGTCGATGATGGCGCTGAGGGTGTGACCTTCGTCGAGGATGTCATCGACGATCAGCACGTCACGGTCGATGAACGACACTTCTGGCTTGGCCTTCCAGAACAGCTCGCCGCCGCTGGTCTTGTTGCGATAGCGGGTGGCGTGCAGGTACGAGGCTTCCAGCGGGAATTGCAAGTGAGTCAGCAGCTTGCCCGCAAAGATCAGGCCGCCGTTCATCACACAGAACACTACCGGGTTCTTGTCGTGCAGCTCTTGGCAGATCTGCTCGCCGACCTTGGCGATAGCGGCCTCTACTTCGGCTTCGTTGTACAGGCAGTCTGCCTCGCGCATGACTTGACGGATGTGCTCGAGATCGGCGGACATGGCGCTCTCCAAGGGGGTCGGAATTGGAAAAGCGGGCAAAGGTACGCATCCGCTCGTCCCAGATCAAGCGTTTATGGACTAACGTGCTGAATGACCAGACGACAGCTCAGGCTGAATAGATTAATCTAGCGCGGTTTTTTTGCCCGCCTCCCGGAGCCCTCCCCTATGCCTACTCGTGAGATCCGCCATCCGCTGATCCGCCACAAGCTCGGCCTGATGCGCCGTGCCGACATCAGCACCAAGAATTTTCGCGAACTCGCCCAGGAAGTCGGCGCGCTCCTGACCTACGAAGCCACTCAAGACCTGCCGCTGGAATCCTACGAAATCGACGGCTGGAGCGGTAAAGTCCAGGTCGAGAAAATCGCCGGCAAGAAGATCACTGTAGTGCCAATCCTGCGCGCCGGCATCGGCATGCTCGACGGCGTCCTCAGCCTGATCCCAGGTGCCAAGGTCAGCGCCGTGGGCGTTGCGCGCAACGAGGAAACCCTCGAAGCACACACCTACCTGGAAAAGCTCGCCCCCGATATCAACCAGCGCCTGGCGCTGATCATCGACCCAATGCTGGCGACCGGCGCCTCGATGGTCGCCACCATCGACCTGCTGAAAAAAGCCGGTTGCAAGGAAATCCGCGCGATGGTCCTGGTGGCCGCCCCCGAAGGAATCGCCACGGTCGAACAGGCTCACCCGGATGTGAGCATCTACACCGCGTCGATCGACCAGTGCCTGAACGAACATGGCTACATCATCCCTGGCCTGGGCGACGCTGGAGACAAGATCTTCGGCACCAAGCAGAAGGACGCCTGACCATGCAGGACGGCTTCAACGACCCGCTCTGGCGCCAGGTCGTCTCGGGCGCGCAGATGCTCTTCGTGGCATTTGGCGCGCTGGTGCTGATGCCGCTGATCACCGGCCTCGATCCTAACGTGGCGCTGTTCACCGCCGGTATCGGCACCTTGCTGTTCCAGCTGGTGACTGGCCGTCAGGTACCGGTGTTCCTCGCCTCCAGCTTCGCCTTCATCACTCCGATCATTCTCGCCAAGGGTCAGTTCGGCCTGGCCGAGACCATGGGCGGGGTGATGGCGGCTGGCTTCGTCTACACCTTCATGGGCCTGATGGTGAAGATCAAGGGCACTGGTTTCATCGACCGCATGCTGCCGCCAGTAGTGATCGGCCCAGTGATCATTTCCATTGGCCTGGCCATGGCGCCGATTGCCGCCAACATGGCCATGGGCAAGGGCGGTGACGGCGTGGCGTTGATGCCGTACAAGACCGCGATGCTGATTTCGATGCCAGCGCTGCTCACCACTTTGATCGTGGCAGTGTTCGGCAAGGGTATCTTCCGCCTGGTGCCGATCATCTCGGGCGTACTGGTGGGCTTTGCCCTGTCGTTCGCCTTTGGCGTGGTCGACACTGCCAAGATCGCTGCCGCGCCGTGGCTTGAGCTGCCTAACTTCACCGCTCCGGCTTTCAACTGGCAGGCCATTCTGTTCATCGTGCCGGTTGCCCTGGCGCCAGCGATCGAACACATCGGCGGGGTGATTGCCGTGGGTAGCGTGACCGGTCGCGACTACCTGAAAAAGCCCGGCCTGCACCGCACCCTGCTCGGCGATGGCCTGGCCACGACCGCTGCCGGCCTGTTCGGCGGCCCACCCAACACCACCTACGCCGAAGTGACTGGCGCGGTGATGCTGACCAAGAACTACAATCCGAAGATCATGACCTGGGCGGCGATTTTCGCCATCACCCTGGCCTTCATCGGTAAGTTCGGAGCACTGCTGCAGAGCATTCCGGTGCCCGTGATGGGCGGCATTCTGTGCCTGCTATTCGGTTCGATTGCTGCGGTGGGCATGAACACCATGATCCGCCACAAGATCGACCTGGGCGAGGCTCGCAACCTGGTGATCGTTTCGGTGACCCTGGTATTCGGTATCGGCGGCGTGCTGATCGGCAGCGGCGACGGCCCTGACGATTGGGGCCTGAAGGGCATCGCCCTGTGCGCCGTGGTGGCCATTGCCCTGAACCTGTTGCTGCCGGGCAATGATGGTTGGAAGAACAAAAAGATGGATGATCAGTTGCCCTGATTGATCACTGACTTCGCACAACGTGGGAGCGGGCTTGTCCCGCGATAGCGTACTTGCGGGCAATCAAACTGCCTGGAGTCATGCTATCGCGGGGCAAGCCCGCTCCCACGTTGCGCTTAATATCCGAATCAGCGTTCAGGCCTTTTCGCACATCCCCGCCAACACCTTCACCCACTCCGGGTGATCATTCAGGCAAGGCACCAGGACCAACTCCTCGCCACCTGCCTCAATAAACTGCTCACGCCCGCGATCACCGATCTCCTCCAGCGTCTCGATGCAGTCCGCGACAAACGCCGGGCACATCACCAGCAGCTTCTTCACGCCCGCCTTGGCCAATTCATCCAGGCGCGTCTCGGTATACGGCTCGATCCACTTGGCTCGGCCCAACCGTGACTGGAACGACACCGACCACTTGCCATCGGCAATGCCCATCTTTTGCGCAAAAGCCTTGGCCGTCGCCAGGCACTGGCCGCGGTAACACACGGCGCGCATCTCGGCGCTGGCATCCTTGCAGCAATCAGCCGCCTGGAAATCATGCCTGCCGGTTGGGTCAAGCTTCTTCAGGTGGCGCTCGGGCAAGCCGTGGAAGCTCAGCAGCAGGTGATCGTAGGGCTGCTCAAGGTGCGGTTTGGCACTGGCGACCAAGGCATCGATGTAGCTTGGCTGGTCATAGAATGGCTGCAGCACGCGCATTTCAAGCGGCAACTGGCGCTCGGCAATGGTCTGCTTGGCCTGTTCGACAACCGTGGTCACCGTGCTGTCGGCGAACTGTGGATACAGGGGCGCCAAGGTCACCTTGCGCACGCCTTGCGCGGCCAATCGAGCGAGCACATCGGGCAGTGCCGGCTGGCCATAGCGCATGGCCATTTCCACCGGACCATGCGGCCAATGGTCGACCATCGCCGCTTGCAGGCGGCGGGTCAGCACCACCAGCGGAGAACCCTCATCCCACCAGATCGAGGCGTAGGCATGGGCCGACTGTTCCGGGCGCTTGACCAGGATCAGCGAGACCAGCAAGCGCCGCACTGGCCACGGCAGGTCAATCACATAGGGGTCCATCAGGAACTGATTGAGGTAGCGGCGCACGTCGGCCACCGAGGTTGAAGCCGGCGAACCCAGGTTGACCAGCAGCAGAGCGTGATCGGTCATGCAGCGTCCTATGTCAGAGGCGGCTGGACAGGTTGTCCAGCGCCGATTGCAGATCGTTGAAGCGGAACGTGAAACCCGCCGCCAGCAAGCGCACCGGGCGCGCACGCTGACCGCCAAGCAGCAAGGTCGACAGCTCGCCCAGCCCGGCCTTGAGCAGCAGCGCCGGCATCGGCAAGCGAGCCGGGCGGTGCAGGGCCTTGCCCAGGCGCTTGGCGAACTCGCGGTTGCGTACTGGCTCTGGCGCGCAGGCATTATAAGGACCGCTGGCGTCGTTGTGCCGCAAGAGAAAATCAATCAGGGCGACCTGGTCGTCTATATGGACCCACGGCATCCATTGCCGACCATCGCCCAAAGGCCCGCCCAGGCCGAGTTTGAACGGCACGCGCAGGCGCGACAAAAAGCCGCCATCACTGGCCAGCACCAACCCCGTGCGCACCAGCACCACGCGAATGCCCAGGGCCTGCGCACGCTGCGCGGTTTCCTCCCAGGCGATGCACAGCTGGCTGGCGAAATCTTCCTTGACCGGCGGCGACGCCTCGGTCAGCTCACGCTCGCCACCATCGCCATACCAGCCGACAGCGGAGCCAGAAATCAACACCTGTGGGCGCTGCTGACGCTGCTCCAGCCAGCCCAGCAACTGCTCGGTGAGGGTAATCCGGCTGGCCCACAGCAGGTGGCGCCGGGCAGCGGTCCATGGCCGATCGGCGATCGGCGCGCCGGCCAGATTGACCACCACATCGACCACATCATCTGCGGCCAGGTCATCTAGACGGGCGATCCCGCGCACACCCGAACCACACAATCTAGGCACCTGTTCCGGGCGTCGACTCCAGACAGTCAGGCGATGGCCCTGGTTTATCCAGAACTGGCAAAGGTGCTGGCCGATCAAGCCAGTACCGCCGGTCAGCAATATATGCATGGCTGTGTCCTCGCAGAGGGCGGCCGTGGTCTATTTTTAAGATCAAGGCACTTTTTTGACCGAACGCTCTCGGATAAACATAGGCCAACCTAGCCTATCGAGCGGAATAACCTTATACAAACATTGTGCATTGTACAGGTTTGCCTGACCGCGTAATCTGCTTATAGCAAGGTTCGAAGAGGCCATCATGACAGTACCTATTGCCATCATCGGTGCCGGGATCGCCGGCCTTTCCGCAGCCCAGGCCTTGCAAAAGGCCGGGCAGACCGTCCACCTGTTCGACAAAGGCCATGGCAGCGGTGGGCGCATGGCCAGCAAGCGCAGCGAAGCTGGCGCGCTGGACCTGGGCGCCCAATACTTCACCGCCCGCGACCGACGCTTCGTCGAGCAGGTACAGCAGTGGGTGGCTGCCGGCTGGGCCGAGCAGTGGAAGCCGCAGCTGTACAACTACCGCGACGGCGAGCTAACCCCCTCCCCCGACGAACAGACCCGTTGGGTTGGCGTGCCACGCATGAGCGCGATCACCCGCGGTCTGCTCAAGGATGTCACGGTCAACTTCGGCTGCCGCATCGCCGAGGTATTTCGCGGCAAGCAGTACTGGCATCTGCAGGACACCGAAGGCTGCAGCCATGGCCCGTTCAGCCGCGTGGTGATCGCTGTGCCCGCGCCTCAGGCTACGCCTTTGCTGGCCGCCACGCCAAAACTGGCCGCGGTTGCCGCTGGCGTGCAAATGGAGCCGACCTGGGCGATTGCCCTGGCCTTCGAAACGCCACTCGATACGCCGATGCAAGGCTGCTTCGTACAGGACAATCCGCTCGACTGGCTGGCCCGCAACCGTAGCAAGCCAGGCCGCGACGAGCAGTTGGATACCTGGGTGCTGCATGCCACTTCAGACTGGAGCAAGCAGCATATCGACCTGAGCAAGGAGGCCGTGATCGAGCAATTGTGGGGTGAGTTCGCCGAACTGGTTGGCTGCGTGGTCCCCGCGCCCTCGTTCGCCCTGGCCCACCGCTGGCTTTACGCACGCCCCGCGGGCAACCATGAATGGGGCGCGTTGGCCGATGCCGACCTCGGCTTGTATGCCTGTGGCGATTGGTGCCTGTCGGGGCGGGTCGAGGGCGCTTGGCTGAGCGGGCAAGAGGCGGCCAGACGACTGCTGGAGCACCTGGACTAAGTAACCGGGCAACCTATACAGAAATAATTGTTTGCATAAGTTTATGGCTGTGCTGGAATAGACTTGTACATAAGATACGCCTGTGTACAAGTTTTCCGGAGACAGCGAATGAACGCCTCGTCGAAACCCCGCATCGGTATCAGTGCCTGCCTGCTCGGCCATAGCGTGCGCTACAACGCAGGTCACAAGGCTTCCGAGCTGTGCCTCAAAGATTTCGAGGCGCATTTCGATTGGGTGCCGCTGTGCCCGGAAGTGGCCATCGGCCTGGGCGTGCCGCGCGATCCGATCCGCCTGGTGGGTGATCCGCAGCGACCTGAAGTGGTCGCTACCCGCAACCCCGGGATGGACCTGTCCGGCCCGCTGCGCGCTTACGGCGAACAGATGGCCACTAAGCTCGATGATATCTGCGGCTACATCTTCATGCAGAAGTCGCCCTCCTGCGGCCTGGAGCGGGTCAAGGTGTACCAGGACAACGGTCATCCTTCGACCAAAGGCGGACGTGGCGCCTACGCCGATGAGTTCTGCGCGCGCCGCCCCGATCTACCTGTGGAGGAAGAAGGCCGCCTGCATGATCCGGTGCTTCGGGAAAACTTCATCAGCCGCGTCTATGCCTATGCCGACTGGCAGCAACAACTCGCCGAAGGACTCACTCGCGGGGCCTTGATCCGTTTCCATTCACGCTACAAATACCTGCTGATGGCCAATAACCCGCTGGCCTATCGTCAGCTTGGGCGGTTGCTGGGCAATCTGCGCCGTGATGACGACCCGCAGACCGTCGGTGCCGATTACTTCAGCCAGTTGATGCAGGCCTTGCGCCGCTGCGCCAGCCGTGGCACCCACGGCAATGTGCTGCAGCACCTGAGTGGTTACCTGCGCGGCGCACTAGGCAGTGACGACCGCGCCGAACTCCAGCAACTGATCGGCCAGTACCAGCAAGGCATCGTGCCGCTTGTAGTGCCGCTCACCTTGCTCAAACACCACCTGCGCAACCATCCGGATCCGTACTTGAACCAGCAAACCTATCTACAGCCACATCCCGAAAGCCTGGGATTGCGCAATGCCGTCTGAAACCCTGCTGGCCATTGGCGAGCTGGCGCGCCGCACTAGCGTCAACCCGGTCACCCTGCGCGCCTGGGAGCGACGTTACGGGCTGCTCAAGCCGCAGCGCACCGCCAAGGGGCACCGGTTGTATCCTGAGGAGCAAGTCGAGCGCGTGCAGACCATCCTCAGTTGGCTGGAACGCGGCGCTTCGGTGGGGCAGGTCCGCGAGCTGCTCGAGCGCGCGCCAAGCATCGCCCCCGTAGGCGATTGGCAGAGCCGTGAACAGGCGCTGATCGAGGCGATTGGCATGCTCGCCCAGCGCCCCCTTGACCACCAGCTCAACCAGGCCATGGCGCTGTACCCGGCGATCACCCTCTGCGAGCAGCTGCTGATGCCGCTGCTGCACAGCCTCGCACGGCGTTGGCAAACCCACTTCAACGCACGGTTGGAGCAAGCGTTCTTCCACACCTGGCTGCGCAGCAAGCTGGGGGCGCGGGTCTACCACGACAACCAGCAACTGCAAGGCAGCCCAATCCTGCTGGCCGTCGACAGCGAGCGTCCCTTCGATGCCCAGTTGTGGCTGTGCGCCTGGTTGCTGAGCAGCAGCGGCTATCCGGTCGAAGTGCTAGAGCAGCCGGTCAGTGGCGCGCAACTGCTACGCGCGATCAATCAGTGGCAACCACGTGCCCTGCTGCTGCACCTGGGCCCGCGTATCGATCTGGTGGCGCTGGAGCGCACCTTGCAGGGCATCGACGGGGTAAAACTCCTGGGCGGCGAGACAGTCTCCCTCCATGAGGCCCAGTTGCATGCCTTGGCACTGCCGCAGCTGTTGTTGTTCGACACTCCGCAGGCGGCCTTGCGCCTCCTGCAGCAATCACAGAGATGACTCACTCATGCAACTGATCTGGCTGCGCAGCGACCTGCGAATAGATGACAACAGCGCCCTGAGTGCCGCCTGTGCGCGTGGGCCGACCATTGCCCTGTGGATCGCCAGCCCCGGCCAATGGCTGGAACATGACGACGCGCCGTGCAAGGTCGATTTCTGGCTGCGCAACCTGCGCGAGCTGCGCCACTCGCTGGAACAACTGAACATCCCCTTGCTGATCCGCAAGACCGCGACCTGGCAGCAGGTGCCGCACGTGCTGCTTGAGGTCTGCCGTGAGCACCAGGTAGAAGCCGTGCACTGGAACGAGGAGTACGGCATCAATGAACAGCGACGCGACGAGGCCGTGCAAGCCCTGCTGGATCAGTCCGCAGTGTCCACATCGACCTATCTTGATCAACTGCTGCTGCGCCCAGGCACAGTGCTGACCCGCAGCGGGCACTACTTCCAAGTGTTCGGCCAATTCAAGCGCGCCTGCCTGGAGCGATTGCATCATGGCCTGCCAGCGCTGGCGCACAAGGTCAACGCCCAGGCGCCCTTAGCCATCGCCAATGACCCCATCCCACACCAGATCGAGGGTTTCGAGGCGCCCCCGCTCACCCTGCGCGAGCATTGGCCCGCTGGCGAAGCCGAGGCGCAGCGCCGCCTGGCGGCCTTTATCGAGGACGTGGTCGAGGATTATCCGCAGCTGCGTGACCTGCCCGCCGAACCTGGCACCAGCCAGCTCTCACCGTATCTGGCCGCCGGAGTGATTTCGCCACGCCAATGCCTGCACGCTGCCCTGTCCGCCAACCGCGGCGAGCTCGACAGCGGCAGCAGCGGGGTTCAGACCTGGATCAACGAGCTGCTCTGGCGCGAGTTCTACAAGCACATCCTGGTGGGTTATCCACAGGTGTCGCGCCATCGCCCGTTCCGTGCGCATACCGAAGCGCTGCCGTGGCGTGATGCCCCTGAAGACTTGAAGGCCTGGCAGGAAGGACGTACCGGTTTCCCACTGATCGACGCCGCCATGCGCCAACTGCTGGAAACCGGCTGGATGCACAATCGACTACGGATGATCGTCGCCATGTTCCTGAGCAAGAATCTACTGATCGACTGGCGCCAAGGCGAGCGCTACTTCATGCGTCACTTGATCGACGGCGACCTGGCAGCCAACAACGGCGGCTGGCAATGGAGCGCGTCGACCGGAACCGACTCAGTGCCTTACTTCCGCATCTTCAATCCGGTCACCCAATCGCAACGCTTCGACCCCAAGGGGCGCTTCATTCGCCATTGGCTACCTCAATTGAAGGGCCTGGATGAAAAAACTATTCATTTGCCCGTGAAGTCTGCCGATCTTTTTGCTACACATTCTTATCAGAGTCCGATTGTCGATCTCGCAAGTAGTCGCCAGCGCGCATTGGAAGCCTTCAAAGGCTTGGCCGGCTGGCAGGATCAGAGGGCAGTATCTTGAATAACTCACGCAGTTTCTGGGTGACAGGAGCGACCAATGGACTCGGTTTAGCTCTGGTGAGCGGATTGCTCGAGCAGGGGCATCGGGTCGCCGCCAGTGGTATGCAAAGCCAGGAGCTCACAGCCTTGGCCAGCCACTACCGCGAACGCCTGCTGCTTTTGCCTGGGCAGTTGCATGACAGTTCGCAGGCGCAGGCCGCCGTTACACAGCTGCAGGCGGCGTGGGGATCGCTGGATGGTTTGATCATCAATGCCGGCACCTGCGACTACCTGGCGGATGATCTGCCGGATACCGACCTGTTCCAAAGCATCGTTACCAGTAACCTGCAAGCCAGTGCCAATTGCCTGGCCGCCGCCCTGCCCTTGCTGGCCAAGGGCGATGCTGCGCAGGTCATGGCTATCCTCAGCCGTTACTCGGCGATGCAGCTGTATGAACCCAATCAGCCATTGAGTGGTTTCAACAGCCCTCCGCACTGGTTCCGCGAGCAGCGCCAGGTATTGCAGGATCTGGGTATCGATCTGACGCTAGTGGCGCCGCAGTCGTTGAAAGCGCCGGTGACGCTGGCCCAGGCGGTGCCTGAACAGTGGACGGCGCAGACTGCTGCGCAAGTATTGCTGGCCAGCCTGCCCAAGCGTGAACCTGAATTGGTGCTAGAGGCTCTGAGCCTCAACAGCCTTTGGCCGTTGCCACGGTAGGCAACAAGGGCCGCAAAGCGGCCCCAGCAAACCTAAAGTGCCATGCGGTAGTGCAGGCTATAGCTCTCAACCCCATCGTTGGGTTGCTTGATCCCGGCGTTGGAGTAATGAATGGCGCGCACGCCAATCTCATGCCCGCCGGCAAAGCGCAAACCAAAGCCGATGCGGTCCTCGAACTGGAAGGACGAACCCAGCTCATTGCTTTCAAGTTCGGTGCTGGAGAACGCCGCCACGCCGATTCCCGCTTCGATGTACGGCTTGACCGAGTCCCCGGCAAACTCGTAGACGAATACCGGCGCGAACGACAGGCTATGGTTGCTCGCGGTCTGATCGCCATCCCAGTAGGTGTACGCCCCATCCCAATAGCCAGTCAGGCGACCGACACTGGTCTGCCACCAGCTTGCATCCCAGTTCGATTGCAGACCCAACCGGTAGACCATGGTCAAATCGCCAGTCTGCCCCACCGAGAAAGAAACATCAGCGGCCTGCGCCGCGCCCAAGTGCCCCACAGTCAAGGCGGCAGCCGCCACCAAACCAAGCAGTTTCTTCATGAGAAACGTCCTTTTTCCTGATGCTGTTGTTAGTGTTTCGCCCTCACAGGCACAACAATAGAAATCGGCAGTTGTACGATAGTTCAGCTTTCTGCGTGGCTTTTCACACTTTTTTTACATCGAAAAGCTTTGCACACTGTCGGACTTCTTCCACAGCAACGGCAGGATTTTTCTCAAATTTTCCGGATCAGCACTGCTCCAGAACGCCGTATCGCGGGCCGGGCCGTCGGCCAGCAACTGGCGCTCGGCCAGTAGCCGTTGCAGCTGCCGCGCCACCGCAGCGCCGGTGTCGATGATCGCCACATCAGCCGGCACCATTTCGGCCAGCAGTGGACGCAAGAAGGGGTAGTGGGTGCAACCGAGAATCAAGGTATCGCAGCCGGCACTGAGCAGCGGCTGCACGTAGCCAGCCAGCAGCTGGCGCAATTGGGGGCTGAACAAGTCGCCCGCCTCGATGCACTCGACCAGGCCCGGACATGGCTGGGTGATTACCCGTACATCACTGGCAAAGCGATCGAGCAAGGCGGCGAACTTGGCACTCTGCAGGGTGCCGGTGGTGGCCAGCACCCCGACCACGCCCGAGCGGGTCGCCGCAGCAGCGGGCTTGACCGCAGGCTCCATGCCCACCAGCGGCCAGCTGGGATACAGCTCGCGCAGGTCGGCCACTGCGGCCACGGTAGCCGTGTTGCAGGCCAGAACCATGGCCTTGGCGCCTTGCTGCTGGAAGAACCCGGCGATATGGCGCAAGCGCTGGCGGATGTAATCGGGAGACTTTTCGCCATACGGCACATGCCCGCTGTCAGCCACATACAACAGCGACTCGTTGGGCAGCAGGCGCTGGATCTCGGCGAGTACCGACAGACCGCCGACCCCCGAATCCATCACGCCCACTGGCGCCAAACGATCAGCCATGGCGAGTGCCGCACACTGCACACGCAGGGTCGCGCTTGACCCGGAGCTCGCGCATACGCGTGCTCAGCGCGTCGATCAGCAGCAGCCGGCCGACCAATGGCTCGCCAAAGCCGGCGAGCAGCTTCAATGCCTCTAGCGCTTGCAGGCTGCCCACCAGCCCCACCAAGGGGCCGATCACGCCGGCTTCACTGCAAGTCAGTTCGGCTTCGCTACCATGGCCATACAGGCAGTGGTAGCACGGGCTGTTTTCCCGGCGCGGATCGAATACCGAAAGCTGCCCCTCCAGACGAATCGCCGCCCCACTGACCAGTGGCTTGCCAGCCGCCACGCAAGCGGCGTTGACCGCCTCACGGGTGGTGAAATTGTCGGAACAGTCCAGCACCAGGTCGACCGCTGCCACCGCAGCGGACAGCGAATCTTCATCCAGCGCCTGGCGATGAGCGACCAGCGTGATTTCAGGATTGATCGCCTGCAAGCGCTTGATCGCCGAATCCACCTTGCCCAGGCCAACGCTGTCGGTGTCGTGGATGATCTGGCGCTGCAGGTTGGTCAGGTCGACCGTATCGAAGTCAGCCAGGTGCAGTTCGCCGACACCCGCTGCCGCGAGATAGAGCGCGACCGGCGAGCCGAGCCCGCCCACGCCGACCACCAGCGCCTTGCTTTGCTTGAGCCGCAACTGGCCGTCGATGTCGACCTGGGCCAGCAGGATCTGCCGGCTGTAACGCAGCAGCTCCTGGTCACTCAGCATGGCAGGCGCCCCAAGGAGATGCGCTCATGGCCGCCCAGGTCAATCCGGCTGCAAACGTCACCGAAACCCTGCTGGCTGAGCAACTCACGCACGTCTGCGGCCTGATCGTAGCCGTGTTCGAGCAGCAGCCAGCCGCCCGGCAGCAAGTGTCCTGGGGCCTGGGCAATGATGACGCGCAAATCATCCAGCCCGTCCTGGCCCGCCACCAAGGCACTGCTCGGTTCGAAGCGGACATCGCCAGCCACCAGGTGCGGATCTTCGGCACGGATGTAGGGCGGGTTACTGATGATCAGGTCAAAAAGTTCGCCGTCCAGGGCGTCGTACCAGTGGCTGGTGCGCACGTGGACATTGTTCAGCTGCAGACGCTGGCGGTTGCGCTCGGCCAGGGCCACTGCCGCATCGATGCGGTCCACTGCCACCACCTGCCAAGCCGGTCGCTCGCTGGCCAGGGCCAGGGCGATGGCGCCCGTGCCGGTGCCCAAATCGAGCATTCGTGCGGGGGTCGCAGGCAGCAATTCAAGGGCAGTTTCCACCAACAGCTCGGTGTCTGGACGGGGAATCAGGGTATGCGGCGCCACTTCCAGGTCGAGCTTCCAGAAGCCCTGCTGACCGAGGATGTACGCCACTGGCTCACCGGCGCGACGGCGGCTGAGGAAATCGGCGAACACTTGCGCCGCCTCGCTGCTGACGATTCGCTCGGGCCAGGTGTGCAGGTAGCTGCGCGACTTGCCCAGGGCGGCAGCCAGCAGCAGCTCGGCATCCAGCCGTTCGGTCGGGGAGTCGGGCAGCTGCGCGTTGCGCAGCAGGCTGGCGATGATGGTCATTATTCCCCCAGGGCGGCCAATTGATCGGCCTGGTACTCGGCCAGCAACGGTTCGATCACGGCTTCGACGCCACCGGCGAGGATGTCGTCGAGCGAGTACAGGGTCAGGTTGATGCGGTGATCGGTGACTCGGCCCTGTGGATAGTTGTAGGTGCGGATCCGCTCGGAGCGGTCACCGGAGCCGACCAGCAGCTTGCGCTCGCTGGCAATCGCGTTCTGCGCGGCGCTGGTCTGAATGTCGTTGAGCTTGGCCGACAACCAGGACATGGCGCGAGCACGGTTCTTGTGCTGCGAGCGCTCTTCCTGGCACTCGACCACGATCCCGGTGGGCAAGTGGGTAATGCGGATTGCCGAGTCGGTCTTGTTGATGTGCTGACCACCGGCGCCAGAGGCACGGTAGGTGTCGACACGCAGGTCGGCCGGGTTGATCTCGATCGCCACCTGCTCATCCGGCTCGGGCAGTACCGCCACGGTACACGCCGAGGTGTGGATACGCCCCTGCGACTCGGTCTCTGGCACGCGTTGCACGCGATGCGCGCCCGACTCGAACTTGAGCTTGGCGTAGACATTGTCGCCTTCGACCCGGGCGATGATTTCCTTGTAGCCGCCGTGCTCGCCCTCGTTCTCGGAGAGAATCTCCAGGCGCCAGCCGCGTTTTTCGGCGTAGCGCGAGTACATGCGGAACAGATCGCCGGAGAAAATCGCCGCCTCGTCACCGCCGGTGCCAGCGCGGATTTCCAGGAACACGTTGCGCCCGTCGTTAGGGTCCTTGGGCAGCAGCATGCGCTGCAGCTGAACCTCCAACGCAGCCAGCTGCTCCTTGGCCTCGCGCACTTCTTCCACGGCCATTTCGCGCAGGTCCGGGTCGCTGTCCTTGAGCAGCGCTTGCGCGCCTTCGAGGTCGTCCTGAACCTTGCGCCACTCCTTAAAAGCAGTGATCACCGGCTCGACTTCGGCGTACTCGCGCGAATAGGCACGAAAACGGGTCTGGTCGGAAATGACCTCGGCATCGCCCAGCAGGGCGGTGAGTTCCTCGAAGCGATCCTGGAGAATGTCCAGTTTGTTCAGCAGCGACGCTTTCATTGCGGGGGTTTGTCCGTGGAGCCCTCATTGAGGGCAAAGAGTTCCTGGGCCATGGCCAGCGCATCGACGCGGCCCTCGGCCGAGAGCTTTTTCAGTTGCACGCTGGGCGCGTGCAGGAGTTTGTTAGTCAGACCGCGAGCCAGCTGGGCCAGCACATCTTCCGGGTTGCCACCGTTGGCCAGCAGGCGCTGGGCCTTTTGCAGTTCTTCATCGCGCAGGCGCTCGCTCTGCTGGCGGTAGGCCTTGAGCACATCCACCGCGGCCAGCTCGCGCAGGCGCACCATGAAATCCTCGGCGCCCACCGAGACCAGCTCTTCGGCGGCCTGGGCCGCGCCCTGGCGGCTCTTGAGGTTTTCCGCGACCACATCGTGCAGGTCGTCGACGGTATACAGGTAGACGTCGTCCAATTCGCCAACTTCTGGCTCGATATCGCGCGGCACGGCAATGTCGACCATGAAGATCGGTTTGTGCCGGCGCTGTTTCAAGGCGCTTTCCACCGCCCCTTTGCCGAGGATCGGCAACTGACTGGCGGTCGAACTGATGACGATGTCACTGTTGGCCAATTCCTGGGGGATGTCGGCCAGCAGCACGGCATGCGCGCCAAACTGTTCGGCAAGAATACTGGCGCGCTCCAGTGTCCGGTTGGCCACCACGATGCGCCGCACACCTTGCTCATGCAGATGGCGGGCGACCAGGGTGATGGTCTCGCCAGCACCGATCAGCAGCGCTTGACTGCGGCCCAGGTCGCTGAAGATCTGCCGGGCCAGGCTAACTGCGGCAAATGCCACCGACACCGGGTTCTCGCCGATCGCGGTGTCGGTGCGCACCTGCTTGGCGGCGCTGAAGGTGGCCTGGAACAACCGGCCAAGCAGCGGACCAATGGTGCCAGCCTCGCGAGCGACGGCGTAGGCCGACTTCATCTGGCCAAGAATCTGCGGCTCGCCAAGCACCAGCGAGTCGAGCCCGGAGGCGACCCGCATCATATGCCGCACGGCGTCGTGCTCTTCGTGCACGTAGGCACTGGCGCGCAGCTCGTCGAGGCTAAGCTTATGGTACTCGGCCAGCCATTGCAGCACGGCATCGGCTGCCAGGTGGTCCTGCTCTATATAGAGCTCACTGCGGTTGCAGGTCGAAAGAATCGCCGCCTCACGGCTGGCGGTCAGTCGGCAAAGCTGCTGCAGGGCATCGACCAGCTGCTCTGGCGTAAACGCCACGCGCTCGCGTACGTCTACCGAGGCAGTCTTATGGTTGATACCAAGTGCAAGAAAGGCCATGCAAGGTCGCTGGTTGTGACGTGAAGCCGATAATTGTCCTACTTCGCAGGATTCAGAACAACCACCGTTCGCTATTGTCCTAATAGATTGCGGCCATACCCAGCCGCAAACACAGTCATCCTGAAATGAACAGCATGCCTTCGCAGGTGGGTTTGCCACTGCGCTTGTGTCATCATGCTCCGACCGCCGGTTAGCACTTCTAAGCCTCATCTATGAATAGATCCTACGCACTGCTGCTTACCCTCGCCCTGCTCCAGGGCTGCCAGAGCCTGGCCCCGAAAGACAGCGAGGCGCAGTCGCCTGTTGCCGCCAAGGCCGAGCAGGAAAAGCCCGTGGCGTACGGATCGTTCAAGCAGGAAACCGTCTACAGCCTGCTGGTAGCGGAGCTGGCCGGCCAGCGCAACCGCTTCGACATCGCCCTGGCCAACTACGTCGATCAGGCCGAGAAAACCCAAGACCCCGCCGTTTCCGAACGCGCCTACCGCATCGCCGAGTACCTCGGGGCTGACGAACCGGCCCTGGATACCGCGTTGATCTGGGCGCGCAATGACGCGCAGAACCTCGATGCGCAGCGCGCCGCCGCAATCCAGCTGGCACGCTCCGGGCGTTATGACGAATCCATGACCTACATGGAAAAAGTCCTGCAAGGCCAAGGCGATACTCACTTCGACTTCCTCGCCCTGTCGGCCGCCGAAACCGACCAAAGCACCCGTGACGGCCTGATGCAAAGCTTCGAACGGCTGCTGGTCAAATACCCCAATAACGGTCAGCTGGTGTTCGGCAAGGCGCTGCTGCTCAATCAAGACGGCAAGGCTGAAGAAGCGCTGTCGCTGCTCGAGGCGCACCCGCCGCAAAACGGCGAAATCGCCCCGATCCTGCTTCGCGCTCGCCTGCTACAAGCCTTGGACCGTGGTTCGGAGGCCTTGCCGCTGCTGCGCGGGGCAATCCGCGACAACCCCGACGACAAACGCCTGCGCCTGACCTACGCCCGCACCTTGGTAGAACAGGATCGCATCGGCGACGCCAAGGCCGAATTCGAAAGCATGCTCCAGCAGTACCCGGAGGATGACGAGCTGCGTTACTCGCTGGCGTTGGTGTGCCTGGAAAACAAAGACTGGGACGAAGCCGAGGGCTACCTGCAAGAGCTGGTCGAGCGCGACAGTAACGTCGATGCCGCGCACCTGAACCTGGGACGCATCCGCGAGGAGCGCAACGACCCTGAAGCGGCGCTGCGCGAGTACGCCCTGGTCGGCACCGGCCCAGACTATCTGCCGGCGCAACTGCGCCAGGCCGACATCCTGATTGCCAATGGCCGCGGCAGCGAAGCCTCGCGCCTGCTCGCCGAAGCCCGCGAAGCGCAACCGGACTACGCCATCCAGCTGTACCTGATCGAAGCCGAGAGCTACGGCAACAACGGCAAGGACGCGCAAGCCGACCAGGTACTGCAACAAGCGATCAAGCGCTACCCGGACGACCTCAACCTGCTCTACACCCGCGCCATGCTGGCGGAGAAGCGCGGCGATCTTGCCGAAATGGAAAAAGACCTGCGCGCAATCATCGCCCGCGAGCCGGAAAACGCCATGGCCATCAACGCCCTGGGCTACACCCTGGCCGACCGCACCACCCGCTATGCCGAGGCCAAGCAGCTGATCGAAAAAGCCCATCAGCTGACTCCGGATGACCCCGCCGTACTCGACAGCCTGGGCTGGGTCAACTACCGCCTGGGCAACCTCGACGAGGCCGAACGCCTGCTGCGCCAGGCTTTGGAGCGCTTCCCCGACCATGAAGTGGCTGCCCACCTGGGCGAAGTGCTCTGGGCCAACGGCAAGCGTCGTGAAGCTCGCCAGGTCTGGGCCAAAGCCTTCCAAGCCCAGCCCGACAGCACCATCCTGCGCAAGACCGTCTTGCGCCTGACCGGATCAGAGACCCTCTAAGCCATGTTTCTGCGTCATTGCATCACCTTTACCCTGATCGCCCTGCTGGCCGGTTGCGCCGGCTTCGGTTCTCGCGAAGCCTTGCACGGCCAGGGCGACCCAAAGCTGTGGCGTGAGCACAAAGCTCAGCTGAGCACCCTCGACGGCTGGCAGATCAACGGCAAGGTCGGTATCCGTGCGCCGAAAGACTCCGGCAGCGGCACCCTGTTCTGGCTGCAACGCCAGGACTACTACGACATCCGCCTGGCCGGCCCGCTCGGCCGTGGCGCCGCGCGGCTGACCGGTCGCCCCGGCGGCGTGGTGCTGGAAGTGGCCAATCAGGGCCGCTATGAAGCACCCAGTCCTGAGGCTCTGCTCGAACAACAACTGGGCTGGCAGTTGCCGGTTTCCCACCTGGTCTGGTGGGTGCGCGGCCTGCCCGCTCCTGACAGCAAGAGCCAGCTGACCCTGGGCGATGACAGCCGCCTGGCCAGCCTCAGCCAAGACGGCTGGCAAGTGCAGTACCTGAGCTACACCGAGCAAAACGGCTACTGGCTGCCCGAGCGCCTTAAGTTGCACGGCAAAGATATCGACGTGACCCTGGTGGTCAAAGACTGGCAACCACGCCAGCTGGGGCATTGATCTGTGGATAAGCTCACCCTGCCTGCCCCGGCCAAGCTCAATCTCTGGCTGCACATCATCGGTCGCCGCGCCGATGGTTATCACGAGCTGGAAACCGTTTTCCAATTCCTCGACTACGCCGACCATCTGACCTTCGCCGTGCGCGACGACGGCCAGGTGCGTTTGCAAACCGCAATTAACGGGGTCGACCACGACAGTAACCTGATCGTGCGCGCCGCCCGCCAACTGCAAGCGCAATCGGGCTGTACGCTGGGCGTCGACATCTGGCTGGACAAGATCCTGCCCATGGGCGGCGGCATCGGCGGCGGCAGTTCCGATGCCGCCACCACCTTGCTGGGCCTGAACCATCTGTGGCAACTGGGCTGGGATGCCGATCGCCTGGCCCAGCTGGGCCTGAGCCTGGGCGCCGACGTGCCAGTGTTCGTCCACGGTCACGCAGCGTTCGCCCAAGGCGTCGGTGAACAGCTGACCCCGGTCGATCCAGAACAGCCGTGGTATGTCGTGCTGGTGCCGCAAGTGTCTGTCAGCACAGCGGAAATTTTTTCACATCCGCAGTTGACACGTGATTCCCTCCCCCTTAAGATGCGCCCCGTTCCCGAGGGAAACAGTCGAAATGACTGCCAACCGGTGGTAGAGCAAAGTTATCCAGAAGTTCGCAATGCGTTGAATCTACTGGGTAAATACACTGAAGCTCGACTGACCGGCACTGGAAGTTGTGTGTTTGGGGCCTTCCCAAGCAAAGCCGAAGCTGATAAAGTTCTGGCCCTTCTTTCAGAGACCCAAACAGGGTTTGTGGCGAAAGGAAGCAATATTTCGATGTTGCATCAACAGCTACAAAGTCTGCTCTAGAAGTCGAGTGCCAAGCACTCGCAGCAACAGATACAGGGGCGTCGCCAAGCGGTAAGGCAGCAGGTTTTGATCCTGCCATGCGTTGGTTCGAATCCAGCCGCCCCTGCCATTTTCCTTATACTCATCCAGGTATACCCTCAGCCTTCAGGTACTGCGCGTGTCCAAGATGATGGTCTTTACGGGGAACGCTAACCCCGATCTGGCTCGGCGTGTCGTACGTCAGCTGCATATCCCTCTCGGTGACGTCTCTGTCGGTAAATTCTCCGACGGCGAGATCAGCACTGAGATCAATGAAAATGTCCGCGGTAAAGACGTCTTCATTATTCAGCCGACCTGCGCTCCGACCAACGATAATCTGATGGAACTGGTAGTGATGGCCGACGCCTTCCGCCGCTCCTCAGCTTCCCGAATCACTGCCGTGATTCCTTACTTCGGATACGCCCGCCAGGACCGCCGTCCGCGTTCGGCACGTGTAGCCATCAGCGCCAAAGTTGTCGCTGACATGCTCACTGTCGTGGGTATCGACCGTGTTCTCACCGTCGACCTGCACGCTGACCAGATCCAGGGTTTCTTCGATATTCCTGTCGACAACATCTACGGCTCGCCCGTATTGGTCGACGATATCGAAGACCAGCGTTTCGAGAACCTGATGATCGTCTCCCCAGACATCGGCGGCGTCGTGCGTGCACGTGCTGTTGCCAAGTCGCTGGGTGTCGATCTGGGTATCATCGACAAACGCCGTGAAAAGGCCAATCACTCCGAAGTGATGCATATCATCGGCGACGTCGAAGGACGCACTTGCATCCTGGTAGACGACATGGTCGACACCGCCGGCACCCTGTGCCACGCGGCCAAGGCCCTGAAAGAACACGGCGCTGCCAAGGTTTACGCCTACTGCACGCACCCTGTTCTGTCTGGCCGAGCGATCGAGAACATCGAGAAGTCGGTACTGGACGAGCTGGTGGTGACCAACACCATCCCGCTGTCCGCCGCTGCTCAAGCCTGTGACCGTATCCGCCAGTTGGATATCGCACCGGTTGTCGCTGAAGCGGTCCGCCGTATCAGCAACGAAGAATCGATCAGCGCGATGTTCCGCTAAGCGGAACACACGTTGACGAAAAGCGCCCCGCCCCAACACTCGCTGTTGGGGCGGGGCTTTTTTGCCCACCCCGTTTGGCGCTGGTCGCAAACGCCTGCGGGAGATGGCTATTTTGGAGAAACAAAATGACTGATTTCATCCTGAACGCCCAAGCGCGTACTGACCTGGGGAAAGGTGCGAGCCGCCGCCTGCGTCACTCCGCCAGCATCCCTGCCGTTGTCTACGGTGGCGGTAAAGAAGCGCAATCCCTGACCATCGTGGCCAAGGAAATCGCCAAACTGTTCGAAAACGAAGCTGCCTACAGCCACGTGATCGAGCTGAACGTTGACGGCGCCAAGCAAAACGTCATCGTTAAAGCCATGCAGCGTCACCCAGCCAAGCAATTCATCATGCACGCTGACTTCATTCGCGTCGTTGCTGGCCAGAAGCTGACTGCTGTTGTTCCAGTGCACTTCATCAACGAAGAAGCACCGGTCAAGAAAGGCGGCGAGATCTCGCACGTTGAGTCGCAGATCGAAGTGTCCTGCGAAGCCAAGGACCTGCCAGAGTTCATCGAAGTCGACCTGGCTAACGCTGAAATCGGCACCATCATCCACCTGTCGGACCTGAAAGCTCCGAAAGGCGTAGAGTTCGTAGCTCTGGCCCACGGTGATGACAAAGCTGTTGCCAACGTTCACGCTCCGCGTGTTGCGCCGGAAGCTGCAGAAGGCGCTGCTGAGTAATCTACTCGGCACGCCGGTGTTGACCGGGTTACAGTGCTCAGCGCTGTAACCCACCAACTCCAAGGAAGAGCCCCTACGTGACCGCCATCCAGTTGATCGTTGGCCTGGGTAACCCCGGCCCCGAATACGAACAGACCCGGCATAACGCAGGGGCTCTTTTCGTTGAACGCATTGCTAGCGCCCAGCGTGTCTCCTTGACTGCTGACCGCAAATATTTCGGCCTGACGGGTAAATTCAGCCATCAGGGCAACGACGTTCGTCTGTTGATCCCCACCACCTACATGAACCGTAGCGGCCAGTCCGTAGCGGCTTTGGCCAATTTCTTCCGGATCAAGCCGGAAGCTATTCTGGTGGCTCACGACGAACTCGACCTGCCTCCCGGCGTCGCCAAGCTCAAGAAGGGCGGCGGCCACGGCGGGCATAACGGCCTGCGCGACATCATCGCGCAGCTCGGCAACCAGAACGACTTCCATCGCCTGCGGCTCGGCATCGGCCACCCAGGTGACGCCAAGCTGGTCTCCAACTTCGTCCTCGGCCGCGCACCGCGCGCTGAACAGGACAAGCTCGACGCCAGCATCGACTTTGCCCTCGGCGTGCTGCCGGACGTGCTCGCCGGCGACTTCGCCAAGGCCATGCGCGAGCTGCACGGCCAGAAGGCCTGATATCACCTAGAGGGGAATTTCCATGGGTTTCAATTGCGGCATCGTCGGCCTGCCCAACGTCGGCAAGTCCACCCTGTTCAACGCGCTGACCAAATCCGGCATCGCGGCTGAGAACTTCCCCTTCTGCACCATCGAGCCGAACAGCGGCATCGTCCCGATGCCCGACGCGCGCCTGGCGGCCCTGGCCGAGATCGTCAAGCCTAACCGCATCCTGCCGACCACCATGGAGTTCGTCGACATCGCAGGCCTGGTGGCCGGTGCCTCCAAAGGTGAAGGCCTGGGCAACAAGTTCCTCGCCAACATCCGCGAGACCGACGCCATCGCCCACGTGGTGCGCTGCTTCGAAGACGAGAACGTGATTCACGTCTCCAACAGCGTCGACCCCAAGCGCGACATCGAGATCATCGACCTGGAGCTGATCTTCGCTGACCTCGACAGCTGCGAGAAGCAACTGCAGAAGGTTGCCCGTAACGCCAAGGGCGGCGACAAGGATGCCCTGGCGCAGAAAGCCATCCTGGAAAAACTGATCCCGCACTTCACCGAAGGCAAGCCGGCGCGCAGTCTGATGAAGAACATGGCTGACGACGAGAAAGCCGTGATCCGTGGCTTCCACCTGCTGACCAGCAAGCCGGTGATGTACATCGCCAACGTCGCTGAAGACGGCTTCGACAACAACCCGCACCTGGACGTAGTCCGCGCCATCGCCGAAGAAGAAGGCGCAGTGGTGGTGCCGGTGTGCAACAAGATCGAAGCCGAGATCGCTGAACTCGACGACGGCGAAGAGAAAGACATGTTCCTCGAGGCCCTGGGCCTGGAAGAGCCTGGCCTGAACCGGGTGATCCGCGCAGGTTACGAACTGCTCAACCTGCAAACCTACTTCACTGCCGGCGTGCAGGAAGTACGTGCCTGGACCGTTCGTGTCGGCGCAACCGCCCCGCAAGCGGCCGGCGTGATCCACACCGACTTCGAGAAAGGCTTCATCCGCGCCGAAGTGGTGGCCTATGACGACTTCATCCAGTACAAGGGTGAAGGCGGTGCAAAAGAAGCCGGCAAATGGCGTCTGGAAGGCAAGGACTACATCGTCAAAGATGGCGACGTGATGCACTTCCGCTTCAACGTCTGATTCGGCTGTAATATGCGACGCCCTCACGCAAAGCACTACACTGAAGGCGTAACTGAAGCGGGATAACCGAAGCGCTGCCTCGAAACCCGATGGTCTTGACCCCTGCCGGTCGACCGTCGGGCCTGCAGGTCCGGCCCACACCGGCTTGCACATCGGAGCACACATGAGCGCACGTATCTGGCTTCTGGCCCTGGCGACCTTCGTCACCGGCATGGCAGAAAACATCACTATCGGCATCTTGCCGGCCCTGGTCGACGGGCTCGACGTACCACTGGGCGTCGCCGGGCAACTGACTACAGTCTTCTCCCTGGCATTCGCCGCAGCAGCCCCCTTCTCACCCCTGCTGACCCGCCGCTTCCCGTTGCGCGGCCTGCTGTGCGCGGCGCTGGGCCTGTTCGCAATATTCAACCTGATCGCAGCCCTGGCCCCTGGCTACGGCCTGCTGGTCGCCGCTCGCATCGGCATGGCGGCGACCAGCGCGCTGACCTGCCTGACTTGCACCCTGATGGCCACCCGCATGGTGCCCGAAGCCCTGCGAGGTCGGGCCATCGGCGTGATTTTCATGGGTATCAGTGGCTCGCTGGTGCTGGGTGTGCCAGTCGGCATGCTGTTGTGCGACGCCCTCGGCTGGCGCGGCGTTTTCATTGGCCTGGCGCTGCTCGCCTGCGCCGTGCTACTGCTGACATGGCGAGCGCTGCCCGCGCTTGAGGGCAGTGAGCGGGTTGCGCCGCGGATGTATCTGCAACACCTGGGTAACGGGCGCCTGCTCGCCGCTCAGCTGGTCTCGCTGCTGATGATCGCCGGACACTTCACCGTCTTCGCCTACCTTGCCCCATACGCCCTGCAGGTTGGGCAGATCCCCACCCAATGGCTGGCTGCAGTGTTTGCCGCCTTTGGCATTGCAGGCGTCTCTGGGGGCTATGTCGGCGGCTGGATGGCCGACCGGTTGGGCGCCAACCGGGCCATTTTGATTACCCCACTGCTGTACCTGGCCAGCCTGCTGATGCTGCCCTTGGGCGCGGCAACGCCGTGGCTGTTCCTACCGATGATGATGCTCTGGGGTTGTGTGAGCTGGATGGTCTCGCCGGTGGTGCAAAGCTATCTCGCCAACCGCGGGGCGCAGACCTTCCCGGCAGGCATGAGCCTTAACTTGTCTGCCATGCACCTGGGAGTGGGTGTGGGCACAGCGGTCGGCGGCCTGGTGATCACTGGCGCAAGCCTCACCGCCACACCCTGGGCGGGTGCCCTGCTGACCGCAGTGGCTGCGGTATTGGCGGCCTGGTCGGCAAGTACCTCGAAGCGAGATAAACCCGCGTTCAGCGAGCGCGAGATGGCACAGGGTTAACTGACTCAACCGCCGAGGTATTCACAGCAAACGGCCCAAGCTGCTCCTGCTCGAACGCCTCGGCGAGAAAGTCGATCAGCTTGCGCACCGCCGGCATCAGCCCACGCCGCGAAGGGAACAGCGCCACCACCTCGCCTTCGCGTGGCGCCCAGCCCTCCAGCACATGCACCAGCCGGCCGTTGGCCAGGTATTCGCTAACCGCCTCCACAGGCAGCAGCGCTACGCCAACACCGGCCAGGACACCTTCGCGCAACACGGCCAGATCGTCCGAGACCAGCCGTGGACGAAACTCGATAGAGGCTTCGGCGCCCTGCGGCCCGACCAGATCCCAGGTGTAGTCGTGCACATTGATGCCCCAGCACAGGCTTGGCAGCGCTGGCAGTTGCGCGGGGGTTTGCGGCTGGCCATGTTCAGCGAGCAGGCTCGGGGCAGCCACCAGGCAATGCCGACTCGGCGCCAGCCGGCGCATGATCAACTCGCTACTTTGCAGCGGCTGGTGGCGCACGCTCAGGACCAAATCGAAGCCCTCGCCGATCACGTCGACCCGCCGGTTATAGCTTTTCACCAGCAGTTCCACCACCGGGCACTGGGCCATGAAACGCGCCAGGATCGGCGCCAGGCGCGAATCCAATAGCGACGTGCTGCTGGCCAGGCGGACGATGCCGCGTGGCTCGAGCCGATTACGCTCGATCGCATCCTCGGCAGCTATTGCTTGTTCGAGCATGCCCAGGCAATGGTGGTAATACTCCAGGCCCACTTCGGTAACCGCGAACTGCCGTGTCGAGCGCTGGATCAGGCGCACGCCCAAGCGCTCCTCCAACTTGGCCACGCGACGACTCAAGCGTGACTTGGGCAAGTCCAGGATGCGTCCGGCAGGGGCAAACCCGCCGTGCTCCACCACCTTGGCGTAAAGATACAGGTCGTTCAGGTCAAACATCGGCATCACTCGTCCACGACTCACGCGTACATCATCCGCCTTTACGCAAGGATTGTGGTGCCCGTCGTGGTGCCGACCCGGGCCTCCTTGCAGAGGCCCAGGTCTTGCGTCACTTGGACTCGGTGAGTGTGCTGTAGCTGGTCATCAGGTTGCGGTAATCGGGAATGTGGTTGGAGAACAGCGTCCCCAGCCCCTCGATATCGTTGCGCCAGTCGCGATGCAGCTCACAGGCCACGCCGAACCAGGTCATCAATTGCGCCCCAGCGGCCTCCATGCGCCGCCAGGCCGAATCGCGGGTCAGCTCGTTGAAGGTACCCGAGGCGTCCGTCACGACGAACACCTCGAAGCCCTCCTCCAGTGCCGACAGTGCCGGGAAGGCCACGCAGACCTCGGTCACCACCCCAGCGATAAGCAGTTGCTTCTTGCCGGTGGCCTTGACCGCCTTGACGAAGTCCTCGTTGTCCCAGGCATTGATATTGCCGGGCCGCGCCACGTAGGGCGCATCAGGAAATTGCGCCTTGAGCTCCGGCACCAGCGGGCCGTTGGGGCCACTTTCGAAACTGGTGGTGAGAATGGTCGGCAACTTGAAGTACTGGGCCAGGTCAGCCAGCGCCAGCACGTTGTTCTTGAAGCGGTCCGGATCGATGTCGCGCACCAGCGACAGCAAGCCGGTCTGGTGATCGACCAGCAGTACCGCTGCGTTGTTCTTGTCCAGACGCTTGTATTGAAATGCCATGGTGGATCTCCTTGCGTGGATGGGAAAACGCGCCCCGCGTGGGGTCAGCTACGTTGCGAATCCAACTGCTCGTTCTGGCTGACGACGGCCTGGGCCTTCATGTAGCTCTCGATCAGCAGCTGGTAGTGCGGGAATACTGCGCTGTAGGCCTCGGCCCACTGGGCGGCGTCCGGCCGGTTCCAGGTGCGTTGTACCTCCGAGCAAACCGCTGCGGTGTCCATCGGTACCACGCCAGCCTGGACCACCCGCGCCAGGGTCACTTCCTGGGCCATCTTCGAGTAGGTACCTGACGCGTCGATGACAGCGAACACCTGATAGCCGGCATTTACCGCGCTGATGCTGGGGAAGGCCATGCAGACACTGGTGATGGTGCCGGCGATGATCAGTTGCTTGCGCCCGGTCGCCTTCACGGCGGCCACGAACTCGGGATTGTCCCAGGCGTTGATCTCACCCTTGCGCGCGACGTACTGGGCGTGCGGAGCGGCTTCGTGAATCTCTGGAATCAGCGGGCCGTTGGGCCCCTGGGGCACGGAGGCGGTGGTGATGACCGGAATCTTGGCCAGGCTGGCGACTTTGGCCAGGGTGATGGCGTTGGCCCGCAGCTCGGTCATGGGCATGTCCTTGACCGTCTGGAACAGGCCACTCTGGTGGTCGATCAGCAGCATCGTGGCATTGTCAGGATCAATCCGGGGGATCTGGCCTTCGAAGTTGGCAGCTTGCGAGAAATTGCTCATCGTTCTCTCCTCTTGTTTGGAGAACCGGCCATCCTGGCCAATGCGGTCGGGCCGCGACCCACAGGTCCACAGTGGGGATTATGAGAGTAGGCAACGCAGGCTGAGTGAAACGACCGTCAGTCGGCGACCTGAAGTTATTGCGCTCGCCAAACAGGCTGAGCGCACGACAGGCGTAACGGTAAAGGCCGGACGAACCGGTCGGTAGCCCCATTGGCGCACCCTCAGAGTTCCATTGCGTGAACGATGACTGGCACTTGGACGGCAAAGCGCACGCTAGCGCTGCCCTGCTTTGTTCAGAAATTCCTGAAGTGATTATTTGCCCACAGCGATTTTTCCCTCGCCCCTCCCTCACCAGAATCGCATCACCACAATCACAATAACCGTGAGGCCACTCCCGTGGACCAGACACTCCAGGTACGGCAAGCCGCCGCCGACCTCGTCGCCGCCTTTGCCAGCAACGACAGCGCCCGCTACTTCGCCTGTTTCAGCGAAGATGCCACCTTCCTTTTCCACACATTGGCGCACCCCCTGCTGTCACGCCGCGCTTATGAACAGCTTTGGGCCCAGTGGCAAGCCGAAGGCTTTACCGTGCTCGCGTGCCAGTCGAGCAACGTCCACATCAGCCTGCAAGGTGAGCTGGCGATCTTCATCCACGATGTCGCCACGCGCATTCGCATCGCCGGTGAAGAGCACGCGCTGAGCGAGCGCGAGACCATCGTTTTCCGCCGCCAGGATGAGCGCTGGCTGGCCTGCCATGAGCACCTTTCAGTGGTTAGCCAAGCCTGAAACCGTTTTAGCCTTTGCGGCCCTGCCGCCACTGCCAACGCACCCACAAGAGGGTCTGCGCACTGCGCCGACCTACAACAACCGCGCTGGAGCATCATCATGAGCCACTCGACCGGTATCGAGACCAATGGCGTCGAACAGATCCCCGACGATCAACGCGACGCCACCCCGCTTGACCTGTTCCGCCTGATCTTCGGCGGCGCCAATACCTTCGCCACTGCGGTACTGGGGAGCTTCCCGGTGCTGTTCGGCCTGTCGTTCCAGGCCGGCGTCTGGGCGATTCTGCTGGGGGTCGGCATCGGCGCCTTGATCCTCGCCCCGATGGGCCTGTTCGGCGCGCTCAACGGCACCAACAATGCGGTGTCGTCCGGCGCGCATTTCGGCGTGCACGGGCGTATCGTCGGCTCGTTCCTGTCACTGCTGACTGCCGTGGCGTTCTTCTCGCTGTCGGTGTGGAGCTCGGGCGATGCCCTGGTCGGCGGCGCCAAGCGCCTGGCCGGGCTGCCGGAAACCGACCTGACCCTGGGCCTGGCCTATGGCTTGTTCGCGGTGCTGGTGCTGGTGGTGTGCATCTTTGGTTTCCGCTTCATGCTGTGGGTCAACAAGATCGCCGTGTGGGCCTCCAGCCTGTTGTTCCTGCTGGGCCTCTTCGCCTTCGCCGGGCCTTTCGACGCGGGCTTTGCCGGTAGCGTCAATCTCGGCCAGGCAGGCTTCTGGGCGGCCTTCGTCGGGGCGGCGATCCTGGCCATGAGCAACCCGGTGTCGTTTGGCGCGTTTCTCGGCGACTGGTCGCGCTACATCCCGCGTAAGACGCCCAAGGCGCGCATCATGCTGGCGGTGATCGCCGCCCAGGCGGCCACCTTGATCCCGTTCCTGTTTGGCCTGTGCACCGCCACCCTGGTGGCCAGCCAGGCGCCGGACTACATCGCCGCCAACAACTACGTCGGCGGGCTGCTGGCCATTTCGCCGAGCTGGTTCTTCCTGCCCGTGTGCCTGATCGCGGTAATCGGCGGCATGTCCACCGGCACCACCGCCTTGTATGGCACCGGCCTGGACATGTCCAGCGTGTTCCCCCGACTGCTCAGCCGCGCAGGTGCCACTTTGCTGATTGGCGTTGCAGCCATTGGCTTCATCTTCCTGGGGCGCTTCACCTTCAACCTGGTGCAGAGCGTGTCGACCTTCGCCGTGCTGATCATCACCTGCACCAGCCCATGGATGGTGATCATGATCCTCGGCCTGATCACCCGTCGCGGCTTCTACCATGCCGATGATCTGCAGGTGTTCACCCGCGGCCAGCGTGGCGGTCACTACTGGTTCCTGCATGGCTGGAACTGGCGTGGCATGGGCGCCTGGCTGCCGAGCGCGGCGGTCGGCCTGTGCTTCGTCAACCTGCCGGGGCAGTTCGTCGGCCCGCTTGGCGAACTGGCCGCAGGCATCGACCTGAGCCTGCCGGTAACCCTGGGAATCGCCGCTGTGCTGTACCTGCTCCTGCTCAATCTGTTCCCTGAACCTGCTGGCGTGTATGGCCCTCTAGGCCCGCGCTGGGTGCGCTGCAAAAGCACCCCACACATGCCGGTAACCCCTGCTGCCGAAATGGCCTGACTGGAATTCGCCCATGACCACTCCTCACTACATCGACGGCCGCTGGGTCGAAGGCCAAGGCAACGACTGCATCACGGTGCATGAGCCAGCGCTGGGCTTGCCCTTCGCCGAACTGATGTCGGCCAGCACTGCGCAAGTCGACCAGGCAGTGGCAGCCGCCCGCCGCGCCCTGCCGGCTTGGAAGCAGACCTCTGCCGCTGCAAGGGCGGCGCTGCTGCGCGGTTTCGCCGAGCAACTCGGCGCGCGCCGCGACCCGCTGATCGCCTTGCAGATGCGCAACAACGGCAAGCCGCGCCATGAGGCCGAGATCGATCTGGACGATGCCGTGGCGACTTTCGCCTACTACGCCGATCTTGCCGAGCAACTCCCAGAGAAGAATCGCGACGTGCCGCTGGCGGTGCCTGGCTTCAGTGCGCGCACGCGCCTGGAGCCGGTCGGCGTGGTGGGCCTGATCGTGCCGTGGAACTTCCCGCTGGTGACCAGCGCCTGGAAGCTCGCCCCTGCCCTGGCAGCTGGCTGCACGGTGGTGCTCAAGCCCTCGGAAGTCACCCCGCTGATCGAGCAAGCCTACGGCCAGATTGCCGACGTACTTGGCTTACCGGCAGGCGTGCTGAACATCGTCAACGGCAAGGCCGAAACCGGTGCGGCACTGAGCAGCCATAGCGGCTTGGACAAGCTGTCGTTCACCGGCAGCAATGGCGTTGGCAGCCAGGTGATGCGCGCCAGCGCGGCGCAGTGTCGGCCGGTGACGCTGGAGCTGGGTGGCAAGTCGGCGATCGTCGTGTTCGACGATTGCGATGTCGAGCAGGCGGTGCAATGGATCATTGCCGGTATCACCTGGAACGCCGGACAGATGTGCTCGGCGACCTCGCGCCTGCTGGTCCAGGACGGCATTGCCGATGCACTGCTGGCGCGCTTGCAAGCAGCGCTGGAGACGATGCAGGTAGGTAATCCCCTGACTGAAGAGGTGCAGATGGGGCCGCTGACCAGCCAGGCGCAATGGCTGAAGGTTGCCGGCTACTTTGCCACTGCACGGGAAGAGGGGTTGCAGTGCCTGGCGGGCGGCAAGGTGCTCGATCGCGATGGCTGGTTCGTCAGCCCCACGCTGTATGTCGATGTGCCTGAACACAGCCGGCTGTGGCTGGAAGAAATCTTTGGCCCGGTGCTGTGCGCTCGGCGTTTCAGCACTGAACAGCAAGCCATTGCCCAGGCTAACGACAGCCGTTTTGGCTTGGTCGCCACCGTCTGCTCAGCCGACTTGCAACGCGCCGAGCGCGTGGCCGATGCGCTGGAAGTGGGGCATGTGTGGATCAACTCGGTGCAGGCGGTGTTCGTTGAAACCTCGTGGGGCGGCACCAAGGGCAGCGGGATCGGGCGTGAGCTTGGGCCTTGGGGGTTGGCGGCGTATCAGTCGGTCAAGCATGTGACGCGGTGTCTGGGCTAAGCGCAGGCCGCTAAATGTGCTGCGTTCATGAGACTGAGCGCCGCTCGTGCGGCGCTCGATCTCAAAGCTGAAACACTGACTTACTGCGCAGCAGGCTCAAGCAGGCTCGTCGGCCGGCCGCTGGCCTTCTTGCACCAGCACCATGCTCTGCGGCGACGACAAGGGAATGTCTTCGTCTCGCAGACGCCCCAGCACAGTGAACAGCAGATCACTGCGCGCTCCCGACACCTGCCGTGGGCTGGCCACGTAGCCGCTGACACTCAGCACCATGCCACTGGCGGTGAGGTCCTTGAAGGTCACCGAAGGCGTCGGTGCATCGAGGATCGCTTCATGCTCGCGGTAGGCATTGAGCAACAGCTCGCGCACCTGGCTGGCGTCGGTCTCCAACGGCAAGGTCAGGGTAATGCTCACCACCCCCAGCGCATTGCCCATGGTCACGTTACGCACGTTCTGCGAAATGAACTGCGAGTTCGGCACGATTACCGTGGAGCGGTCAGACATCTGGATCTCGGTGGCGCGCACGTTGATGCGGCGGATGTCGCCTTCGACCCCGGCAAGGCTGACCCAATCGCCCACTTTGACCGGGCGCTCGGTCAACAGAATCAAGCCAGAAATGAAGTTCTGCACGATCTGCTGCAAACCGAAACCAATACCGACCGATAGCGCACTGACCACCCAGGTCAAGCTGGTCAGGTTGATGCGCAGGGTCGACATCACCAGCATCGCCAGGAACAGGAAGCCCAGGTAACCGACCAGGGTCACCAGCGACGCGCGCATGCCGGCATCCATGTCGGTTTCCGGCAGCAGGCGCTCGCTCAGCCAACGCTTGACCACGCGAATGGCGAACAGACCACCGAAGAACATCGCCAAGGCCAGGAAGATATCCTGCGGAACGATGTTGAGGTTACCGAGCACCTTACCGCCGCTGCCATCCCAATCGGCCAGGCTCATCAGCAGCTCACCCGGGCTGGTGCCCGACGGCATCAGCGCGAGCAGCGCGGCGGCGAACAACAGCAAGGTGCGGCCAATCCCGGCCAGGATGGTGCTGGCCTGGGCTTGGTGACGCTGGGCCAGGCCGAGTGCCGAGGCCAGCGCCAAACCGCCCGGCTGGCGCGGTGAAAGCAGAGTTTCGCAGAGGTCGCCGAACACCGTGACCAGCAGGTAGGCACAGGTCGCGACCACGCTGATCCACAACAGCTTGGCTGTAAGGAAGTAAGCCAGGGTCAGGTAACCGGTCAGCAGCGCCAACACGGTCAGCGCCAACCATACGACGATGACGAACGGGATCAGCCCGGCCAGGCCTGGCGGCCGCTCAAGCTTGTGCAAGCGACGGGTTCGGCGGTAGCGGACCAAGGCGGCGAAGAAGATCGACGCCACCACCAAGGCGGTCAGGCCGTTGGTGGCCAGGGTCAGCGCCAGGCTGGTGCCGATCACGCTGTTGATCCGCTCCTGGGTGAGCAGCACCATCAGCGCCAGTGCCAGCAGTTTCGGGAACCAACCCAGCGCACTGGCCACCTCGTCCGGGATCGGCGGCAAACGCCAAGAGGGACGCTGCAGCATCAACATGGCACGGCCCAGGCCAGTGATGAAGGCGCTGAACACCACCAGGGTCAACACATGGTTGATCAGGCTGGCGATGTCGGCGCCCAGCTCGGCGCTGGTCTCAAGGCCCCAACGCACCAGCGACACCGAGCCGGAAATGGTGCCCAGGGTCGCCAGGCTTACGCTCAGGGCCAGGGCGCTGCGGCGCAGGCGACCTTCAGGCAGCCAGCGGATCATCGCATCGGCCAGCAGCCGCTCGAGTACCCGTCTTACCAGGGTCCACACCAGCAGCGCCGCGATCAGGCTGGTGATGAACAGCCAGCGGTTTTCAGGGCTGAAGGCACTGGCCAGGGCATCGGCTGCTTCGCCGCGCAGGGCCCGCAGGCGGGCAACGTCATCGTCGGTCGGCCGGATAAAGCTCGACCAGAATGCTGGGCTCAGTGGGCTCGCCGCGCGGCTGGTGATCTGCGAGTTGAACTGGCTGCGGCGCAGGTTGACGATCTGGGTCGACAGGTCGCGCGCCGACTGGGTCAGCTGGGTGGCGGTCTGCTGCTGGGCGAGCAAGGCCTTCTTGTCGCTGGTCAGTTGCTGACGCTGGCGGGTGATGCTGTCGGCTTCGTCCGGCAGCACTGGGCCGAGCACCTTGAGCTGGTCTTCCACGCGCTCCAGATCGGTCGTGCGCAATGCCACCTGGGCATCGGCCTGGCGCTGCACCTGCATGGCCGCCTGGCGCAACTGCGAGAGCTGGTCGTCATTGGCATTGGTGGTCACGCCCTGGCGTATCTGGTCGAGCCGGTCGCTCAGTTGCTCCAGGCTGGCGTTTTCTTCCAGCGCAGGCATTTCCCCGGCCAGCAATTGCCCCACAGGGGTAGCACCCGCTGACCAAGCCGGTGTGGCCACCCACAAGAGCAAGGCCAGAATCCCTACGCAGAAACGGTCAAGGCTTATACGCCTCATTGAAATCCCCTAATGTTCACAAGCACAACTGGCGGGGAATTCTACGCTGCTGCGCGTGATCAGGAGAGTGCCGTCTCTCGGTCCAGCAATTGCCGCTTGCGCTCGCCCCCCCAGCGATAACCACTGATATCGCCATCCCGACGCACTACCCGGTGGCAAGGGATGGCCACGGCGATGCGGTTGGCAGCGCAGGCCTGCGCCACCGCGCGGACCGCCTTGGGCGCGCCGATACGCTCGGCGATCTCGCTATAGCTGACGCGCTGGCCTGCCGGGACCTCACGCAATGCCTGCCAGACCCGCTCTTGAAAGGCTGTGCCTTGAACGTCCAGTGGCAGGTCCAGACCGAGGGCGGGTTGCTCGACGAACCCCACTATCACGGCGATCAAGCGCTCGAAATCGGGATCAGCGCCGATCAGCTGCGCCTTGGGGAATTGATCCTGCAAGTCATTGAGCAACGCTTCAGGGTCGTCACCCAGGAGAATGGCGCAGATACCGCGCTGACTCTGCGCCACCAGAATGGCGCCCAGCGAGCATTGGCCAAGGGCGAAATGCATGATGGCCCCTTGGCCGCCTGCACGGTACTGCTTGGGCAGCATGCCCAGACGCTGGCCGGCGCTTTCGTAGAAGCGGCTGTTGGAGTTGTAGCCGGCGTCGTAAATGGCCTCGGTCACCGAGCTGGTTTTGTCGCCCAGGCGATCGCGCAGGCGCTGGGCGCGGAAGGCCGAGGCGTAGGCTTTTGGCGTCAAGCCGGTTTCGGCCTTGAACAGGCGGTGCAGGTGGAACGGGCTGAGGCACAGTTCGATGCCCAGCTGATCGAGGTTGGGGGCGCTGTCGCTGGCTTCGATCAGGCGACAGGCGCGGGCGATCAGATCGCTGCGCCGGGATGCTCCAGCGCAGCGTTGGCAGGCGCGAAAGCCTGCCGCTTCGGCGGCGCTAGGGTCAGCAAAGAAGCTGACGTTTTCGCGTTTGGCCAGGCGTGACTTGCAGCCAGGTTGGCAGTAGATGCCCGTGGTGCGCACGGCGTAGACGAAGTGCCCGGCTGCGCTGTTGTCGCGGTTTTGCACGGCGAGCCAGCGCTCGGCGTCGGTGGCGTAGGCGGGCTTCATGGGGAGTGGCTCCTGGCGGTGGATGGGAGTGAGATTGCCAGGTGCCGATGCCGGGTTCACTCCGATTCTTGCGCGTAAACTTCATGATTACTGGGCCGCTGCGTGGCCCTTCGCAGGCAAGCCCGCTCTCATGGAACAAAACATAATTCTTTGATTTGACTGGGGCAGCGTGGGAGCTGGCTTGCCCCGCGATGCAGCGTTTGGCACCGGCTTTGCCGGTGATCGCGGGGTAAGCCCGCTCCCACGCTGGAACCCTGTTTCCCTGCGCGGCAGCGCAGCCCCATCAACCTACCGCCCGCCACAGATACCAGGCGGCCACCGTCCGGTGCGGGCTCCACACACTGGCCAGCGATCTCATCTGGGCGGGTGTCGGCGCCTTGTCCAGCCCCTTGATCCGCCGATAGCCTTCGCGCACGCCGAAATCATCCACAGGCAGTATGTCCGAGCGCTCCAGGCAGTAGATCAAAAGCATCTCCACTGTCCACCGCCCTACTCCACGCAAGGTCACCAGCCGCTCGATCAGCACCTCATCGGTAAGCCCCAGCGCTTGCTCACGACTGGGCACGATACCTTCCAGGCGGGCCTGGGCAATGCCCTGCACGGTCGCCAACTTGCTCGCCGAAAAACCACAGGCGCGCAACGCCTCGGGGCGGGTCGCCAGCAGTTGTTCAGGGCTGGGAAACGCCGAACCAGGAAACAGTGCCAGCATCCGCCCCAGGATCGCCTCGGCCGCACGCGCATGCAGTTGCTGGTAGGCAATCGCTCGCACCAGCGCTTCATAGGGCTCGCGCCCGGGCGTTGCCTGATGCAGGCATGGCCCGGTCGCAGCAATGTGCTGGGACCAGTGCGGATCGAGCGCCGCGAGATAATCTGCAGCTTCGCGAAACGCGGCGGGCGAAAGATCGGCCAGAATCATCGACGACTACCCAGTGCAGAAAACCTTCATCTTAGCCCTAATACGGTTCACTCAAAGCCCTTGTCGCCTGCTTTTGGGCCGCTCTGCGCCGCTCGGACCGGCGGCGCTATACCTGTGGGAGCGGGCTTGCCCGCGAAGGGGCGCAGAGCGGCCCAAAAAATCTTAAGTGAACAGCATTATCACTTTAGCCCAGCCGTTTATCGGGGAAACGCCGGATCTTGCGCGATAATTTTCTGGTATACCGTTGCCCTGGCTCATCGACCCCGCCTAGAATTGAGAACTATTAACAAACGCAGTTACTTCCAGGGTCAAGGCCGTTGCCACGATGCAGATGAACGACACGCTCAAGCCGGCCGAAATCGATCTGCTCTATCAGTCCCATCATGCTTGGCTGCGCGGCTGGCTCAAGGCCCGGGTCGGTTGCCGGGAGAACGCCGCCGACCTGGCCCAGGACACCTTCGTGCGCCTGCTGCGGGCGCGCCAGGTTTCGCCGTTGAAAGAGCCACGCGCCTACCTGAGCAGCATCGCCCGTGGCCTGATGATCGATCAGTTCCGCCGTCGGGCGCTGGAGCGGGCTTATCAAGAGAGCCTGGCCAACTTGCCAGAAGGCGAGGCGCCCAGCGAAGAGTATCGACGGGTGATTCTCGACACCCTCGAACGCCTGGACCGTGCCCTGCACCAGTTGAAACCGCGGGTGCGCCAGGCTTTTCTACTGGCCCAACTCGATGGCCTGAGCATCGCCCAGATCGCCCTGCGCCTGGATGTCTCGCGCGCGACCATCGAACGTGACTTGGCCAAGGCCCTGGGCACCTGCTATCGGTTGCGCTATGCCGACGCCTGAGCGCATTCCCGCACAAGCCCAGGTCGATCAAGCCATCGACTGGCTGGTGAAGCTACGTTTCGACGAACCCAGTGCGCGCACCGAGCGGCAGTTCCAGCAGTGGCTGGCCAGCCACCCGCACAACGCCTTGGCCTGGCAGCGGGTGAGCACGCTGAGCGACGAACTCGCCGGCCTGCCCAGCGACCTCAGCCGGCGCACCCTCGAAGGCAGGCGGCGCCAGCAGATCAGTCGGCGCGATCATCTCAAGCTGCTCGCCGTCCTGGCGGTGGGTGGCAGCCTCGGTTGGGCGGCGCGCGAGCCGCTGGGCCTACCCGCCCTGCTGGCCGACAGCAGTACCGCCACTGGCGAGCGACGTGACGTGCAAGGCAGCGACGGCAGCCGCATCCAGCTCAACACCGCCAGCGCCATCGACTTGCGCTACAGCGCCGATCAACGCCTGCTGACGCTGATTCGCGGCGAGCTGACCCTGGACAGCAATGCCAACGACAAACGCCCTTTCATCATCGACACCCAACTCGGTGCGTTGAGCACCCACGACGGCCAACTGTTACTGCGAGAAAACGCTCAAGGCCTGTTACTGGCGGTGCGCCGCGGCGAGGTCACCCTGATGCCCAACTCGGCGCCATTACGCCAGGTGCACCCAGGCCAAGTGCTGCAGCTGGCCGCGTCCGGCGCAATCCAGCCAGCGCTGGTGCATGGCGACCCCTGGGGCTGGACCGATGGCGTACTCAGCGTGCAGCAAATGCCGCTCAGCGAATTTACCGCTGAACTGTCGCGTTATCGCCCGGGGCTGTTGCGCTGCGCACCTGAGGTAGCCGATCTGAAAGTGTCCGGCACCTATCAACTGGCCGACACCGAGCAAATCCTCCAGCTGCTGGCGCGCAGCCTGCCGCTGCGGATCGACTACCGCACGCGCTATTGGGTCAGCATCGGGGCTGCATGAAAAACCTGAAAATAAATGAGGTGGAATCTCATTCTCGCTCGGCCTGAAGGAACAAAGCCCGAAAAGTGGTCTTCACAACCTTCAGGAGCGCGTCATGATTCACCTTTGTTCTCCCCGCAACGACAGGCTACGCCACGCCGTACGCGCCGCCGTGCTCGGCTTGAGCCTGGCGAGCAGCTGCGCGCTGCCGCTGGTGGCCCACGCAGCGGCCAGCCAGAGCCAGCAGTTGGACTGGAACATTGCCGCTGGCCCATTGGCCCCTGCGCTGGACCAGATGGCCCGGCAAGGTGGCCTGAACCTGTCGTTCGATGCGAACAGCCTGCAAGGCAAGACCACCCACGGTGTGCAAGGCCACTATGACAGCGCCCAGGCCCTGTCGATTGTGTTGCAGGGCAGCGACGTGCAGGTGCAACAGGAGAGTGACAAGAGCTTTTTGTTGATCCCGGCAATCGACGCTGGCTCTGCGTTGGAGTTGGGAGCGACCAGCATTTCCAGCAATCGCTTGGGTGAAGTCACTGAAAACACCGGTTCCTACACGACTGGCGCGGTGACCATCGGCAAGATGCCACAGACCCTGCGCCATACCCCGCAGTCGGTAACCGTGGTCACCCGCCAGCGCATCGACGATCAGAACATCACCAACCTCACCAACTTGCTCGAGCAGACGCCGGGGGTGGTGGTCAACTACACCGACAGCGAACGCGTTCAGTATTACTCCCGCGGCTTCGCCATCGATGCCATCCAGTATGACGGCGCCACCGTGGTGCAAAGCAGCGGCGGTGGTTCATTCATTCAGAGCGATTCGGCCTTCATCGACCGCGCCGAAATCCTGCGCGGCGCAACCGGCATGTTGCGCGGCGCGGGCAACCCATCCGGCACCGTTAACCTGGTGCGCAAACGACCGACCCACGACTTTCAGGCCCAGGGCTTGGTCACCTTGGGCTCGTGGAACGCTCAGCGCTATGTCGCTGATGTTTCCGGCCCGCTGAACGAAACGGGTAACGTTCGCGGCCGAGTCATCGCCGTGCATGATGACCGCGACCTGTTCCAGGATTCGCGGATGGAGCGCAAGGAGGCCTTCTCCGGCCAATTGGCCTTCGACTTGAGCGAGAGCACAACACTGACTACCGGCGTTGAATGGACCAAGCTCGATGCCACCGGAGCCTGGGGCAATTTGCCGGCCAATTTCGACGGCTCGCCCCTGCCACTGGGCCGTAGCACGTACCTGGGCGCCGAATGGAATCGCTGGGATCGCAGCAATCTGCAGACCTTCGCAGAACTCGAGCATCGCTTCGACAACGACTGGACGCTCAAGCTGATGGCCCTGCGCACTCACTTCGAGCTGGACGACAATGGTTTCAAACAAACCTACATGTCGCGAGCCAGCGCCACCAACCCTTACTTGATGACCTACCAGGTCACTGAAGGGGACGGCGGTGAAAGTCTGCAGAACAACCTCAGCGCTACCCTCAATGGCCCCTTCGAGCTGTTGGGCCGCACCCACGAATTGATGCTGGGAGTAGAGCGAATCCGCAACGACTCCTACGCCTCCGGCACCAATCGCGTGGTGTACTCGGACATCATCGACATCCGCCACTGGGACCCCAAGACCAGCTTGCCAGAGCCCACCATTGACGGTATCCCCCATCCGTTACGCACGCGCACAACTCAAGAGGCGGCACATGCGACATGGCGGATTTCCCTGGCAGATCCATTGACCGCCGTAATCGGCGCACGGATCAATTGGTACGACTACGAACAGGAGTTCGCCGCTGCAGCTGACAAGACATTCAGCATCGACGAAGAGATCGTGCCCTACGCGGCGCTTATCTACGACCTGAATGACAACTTCAGCGTCTACGCCAGCTATACCGAAATCTTCAACCCGCAGACGGTTGTGGATAAGAACCTGACGGTGCTCGACCCGGTAGTGGGCGAGGCTTACGAGACCGGGATCAAAGGCGAGTTCTATGACGGGCGCCTGAATACCTCGCTGGCCTTTTTCCGTATAAACCAAGTCGGCACGCCGGTAGATGACTTCTCGACAGAACCCGGCTGCGGCGGTGGTACCGCTCGCTGCAAAATCGCCTCTGGCAAGAGCCGCAGCGAAGGGATCGACCTGGAAGTGAGCGGCGAGGTCTTACCCGGCTGGCAGCTAACAGGCGGCTATACCTACAACACAACCGAGTATGTAAAGAACACGGCGGCCACCAATGGCGACGCCATCCGCACCACCGACCCTGAGCACATGCTGCGCGTGTTCAGCAGCTATCGCCTGCCAGGTGCACTGGATGCCTGGACCGTTGGCGGCGGCGTGCAGGCGCAGAGCAATATCTACGCGCAAAGTGGCACCGCCAAGGCAACCCAATCGGGATATGCGGTCTACAACGCGCTGCTCAAATACCGCTTCAACGATAACTACACGGTTCAGTTGAATGCCAATAACCTGTTCGACAAGAAGTACTACCGACAGATAGGTACGACTGCCACGGGCTATTACTGGGGTGATCCGCGCAATGTGTCGGTAACCCTGCGCGGGACTTTCTGAGCCAAACGAGGGCTCTGCCCTCGTTCACGGTAAAGACATCATTCAGCCACTGCCTTGAGCCTTCCTGCCCGGCGATACGATTGCCGGGCAAAGCACACGAACAACCCTGCCATCAACGCCAGGGCCATCGGCAAGCCGTGCGGGGCAACGCCCATCGCCGCGCCACTGACCAATGGCCCGACCAGGCTGCCGACGCCCCACAGCAAGCCGACGCCGGCATTGGCCGTAACCAGGTCCCGGCCCTTGAAGCGCTGGCCGATCAACACCAGCGCCAAGGTATAGATGCCACCGGCAACCGCGCCCAGCAGCACCAGCATCGGCCACAGAAGCCAGGTCAAGTTGAGCAGCCACGGCAGAGCGATACCGATCGCCATCGCTATCAAACCGCACAGCAAATGCAAACCGGTCCGCTCGACCCGGTCAGCCAGCCAGCCCAACGGCAACTGGAACAGCATGTCGCCAGCGAACACCACGGTCACCATCAGTGCCGCCACCGCCACGGCAAAGCCATGGCTGCTGGCGTATACCGGCAGCAACGACAGCACCACGGCGTCGAAGAACGAGAAAAACAGCACGGCCACGCACAGCGCCGGGGCCACGCGGAAGAACCCGGCCAGGGTGAAGCTCTTCTCGCCGTCATCTTCGTGCTGCACATGGTCGTTCGGCACGGTCACCAGGATGCACAGCAAGGCCAGGCCATAGCAGGCCGTCACCACGCCGGTGACCCAAGGGCTGTTGGCACCGACCACCGCCAGCATCGCCGGCCCCAGCACCTGGAACCCGGTGAAGCTAGTCGCATACAAGGCCATGATCTTGCCGCGATTGTGCTCAGGGCACAGCTCGTTGACCCACGACTCGCCAAGGATGATCGCAATCCCCATGCCCAGGCCCAACCCCAGGCGCAGTAGCGCCAGCAGCCAGACCGAGGAGAACGCCCACTCCAGCAAGCCAATGCTCAAGGTGCACAGGCTAAAGCACAGCAGGTAGATGGTGCGCCGGGTCAGGTGCCGGCAGCAGGCATCGACCATGAACGCCGAAAGCATCATGCCCGCTGCCGGAATGGCCGACAGAATACCGATCTCAAGGGTGCTCGCGCCCGCCTCATGCAGACGCAACGACACCAGCGGCAGGCTCGCCCCCAGGCTGAAACCCACGACCGAAACGGCGAACAACAGGCCCGCCAGCAAACGCATGTTCATTACCACTCCTTGCAAGCCGACGCACCCAGGCCTTGCTGGCCCGGTCGGCTTAAAATCACTGAAAAATGTTCGCACGCAAACGCCCGCAATCACGCCGGGGAGGCGTTGGACGCAGGCACGCGGATCAGCTCAGGACAAGGTGTGGCGAGAAGGTGAAGGCAAACAGCACGCTGCGTCGCCGCTTGAGCACCGTGTCGCTCGGCCAGGCACGCCGACAGGCCTGGGCAGCAGGCTGGCGGGCTTGGAGGAGACGCTGAGTACGGCGCATTGCATCGACTACGCAGGTAAAGAGGAGGCGGCACTCTAGGCCAAGGCTGATCGATTCGTCAATTGTTGGGACCGCGCGATCCTTGTAGGCGCTGGCGTGCCTGCGATGGAGCGCGAAGCGGTCCCAACAATCTCAGCGCTTAGCAGTAGACGGCAAAAACACCGCCAACAAGCCAAACAGTGGCAGATACGAGCACAACCCATACACATACTCGATCCCGCGCAAGTCGGCCACATAGCCGAGCAGCGCCGCGCCAATCCCGCCAAAGCCAAACATCAGGCCGAAGAAGATCCCGGCAATCATGCCGACATTGCCCGGCACCAGTTCCTGGGCATACACCACGATGGCCGAAAACGCCGAGGCGAGGATAAAGCCGATCACCAGGCTCAGCACCGTCGTCCAGAACAGGTCGGCATACGGCAGGGCCAGGGTGAACGGCGCCACCCCAAGAATCGAGAACCAGATTACCGCCTTGCGCCCGATGCGATCACCAATCGGCCCACCGAAGAAGGTCCCCGCCGCCACCGCACCGAGGAACAGGAACAGATGCAGCTGGGAGCTGGCCACCGACAGGTCGAACTTCTCGATCAAATAGAAGGTGAAGTAGCTGGTGAAACTGGCCATATAGAAGTACTTGGAGAACACCAGCAGGCCGAGCACGATCAGCGCAGCGATCACCCGCTGGCGCGACAGGCCATGGGTCGCCTGCACCGCCTTGCGCGCCTTGGCCTGGTTGAGGTGGGCCTTGTACCAGCGGCGCAGCATCAGCGTCACGGCAAAGAAGAACAACCCTGCCAGGCCAAACCAGGCGACATGGCTCTGGCCGAACGGAATGACGATCGCCGCCGCCAGCAACGGGCCGAACGCGGAACCGGCGTTGCCCCCGACCTGGAAGGTCGACTGAGCCAGGCCAAAGCGCCCGCCCGAGGCCAGGCGGGCGATACGCGAGGTTTCTGGGTGGAAGGTCGAGGAGCCGATGCCGACCAGCGCCGAGGCCAGCAGAATCATCGGGAAGCTGCCGACAAACGCCAGCATCACAATCCCCACCAGCGTGCACAGGGTGCCCAGCGGCAGCAAGTTAGGGGTCGGACGCTTGTCGGTGAAAAAACCTACCCACGGCTGCAACAGCGAGGCGGTGATCTGGAACGTCAGGGTGATCAGGCCGATCTGGGCGAAGCTCAGGTCGTAGTTGGCCTTGAGCATCGGATAAATAGCCGGCAGCACCGACTGGATCAGGTCGTTGATCAGATGCGCCAGCGCGCAAAAGCCGATGATGCGCATCACCAAGGGGTTGGCGCCTTGGGCAGCCGACACAGGGGTGGTGGTCTGGGTACTACTGATGGCCATGGGCTAGATATCCGTCCGCAGGTTTGGGATCAGATTATCGGGAAACAAATAGATACATAGCTAGCTTTTTTGCCACCGGTCCGCCACGCACTTGTAAATGGTTCTCAATATATTTAGCATCCATGGCACATTGCCCTGCCACCATTGCGCGACTACGCCCTTTTTCGCGAGCAACCCGACCATGAGCCCGATGCCCGCCCTGCAGCTTCAGCCCGATCCCGAACGCGAGGCGCTGGAGTGGTTCTCCCGCCTGCGCCAGCCCGGTAGCGACGAGCAGCTACGCCGCGCCTTCGCCGCCTGGTGCCAGGAGCCTGACAATGCCCGTGCCTATGCCGAACTCGAGGCGTACTGGCAGCAGCTCAAGCCGCCCACAGCGCGGCCGCGGCCACGCCTGCTCAAGGCCCGTCGCAGCCATCTGGGCAAGGTTTTGGCGGCACTGTTCCTGTGGCTGCTGGCAGCCCTGGCCTACCTCTACTGGCCGCTGATGCAGCGCCTTGCCAGCGAGCTGCATACCGCCAGCGGCGAGCGGCGCAGTGTGCGCCTGGCCGACGGATCGACCCTGCACCTGGACAGCGCCAGCGCGATGAACGTCGATCTGCGTGGCCGCACCCGCCAATTGCATCTGGTGCAAGGGCAAGTCTATCTGGAGGTGATGCTCGATGGCCGGGCAATGGAAGTACAGGTCGACGATGCGCGGATCCAGGTGTTTGGCACTCGCCTGATGATCGCTCGCACGCCCGCGCACGACGAACTGGTGGTGCTCAACGGCAAGGCGATGGTTATTCAGGGGGGCGACCAACGCATGGTGTCGGCCGGCGAACGGGTGACCTTCTCCGACAGCCGCATCGATCCGGTACAGAAGATCGACGCCAAGCACGCCGATGCCTGGCGCAACGGTCACTTGCTGGCCAAGGACGTGCCATTGGCGCAGGTCCTGCAGCGCTTGGCCGGCTACCAGGGCAAGCGCGTCTGGCTGATGGATGAGCAAACCGCCTATCGCCGCGTCAGTGGCGACTTCAACCTGGATCGTCCGGCAGAAAGCCTGGAGCAGCTCGCCAGCGAACAGCAATTGCAGCTGCACAGCCTGCTTGGGCAGTGGCTGATCGTCCGCTGAATCGGCCCTAGCCGGCTAAGCTTTTGAAAGCGTGTAAATTTTTTTTGAAATGAGTGTTGACAGAGGGGCGTTTGAAGAGAATAATGCGCGCCAGTTGGCTACATAGCTCAGTTGGTTAGAGCATAGCATTCATAATGCTGGGGTCCGGGGTTCAAGTCCCTGTGTAGCCACCAAATTCGAAAAGGGCTTACCGCAAGGTAAGCCCTTTTTCTTTGTCCGGGCAAAAGCCATCAGCGCACGCCTGACACCATCACCGCCAAGCCCAGGCCAATCAGTGCTACACCTATCAGCCGATCGACCACCACCTGCCGCTCGATCATGGCCTTGCGCAAGGCTGCACTGGAAAAGAACACCGCCACCAGGCTGAACCACAGCCAATGGGCCACGGACATGAATGCGCCATAGGCGAAGTCCACTGCCAATGGGCTACCTGGCTGGACCACCTGGGTATAGGCACTGACCACGAACAGCATGGTCTTGGGGTTTAGCGCGTTGGTCAGAAAGCCGCTGCGCAATGCCATCCACAGGCTTGCACTGTCATCCTGCCCGAGCCCATCAAGGCGAATCCGCGTGGTGTTGGTCAGCGACTTGTAGCCCAAGTAGATCAAGTAACCCGCCCCCAGCACTTTCATGGCCAAAAACAGCGCCGGGCTTTGGCTGATGATCACGGCAATCCCCAGCACGGTGTACAGCACATGCACCTGCACGCCCAATGCAATGCCCAACGCGGCTGCCAGTCCAGCTTTGCGGCCCTGTGCATAACTGCTGCGGGTGACCATGGCAAAGTCCGCGCCCGGGCTGATGACAGCCAGGATGGTAAACAGGGCGACGGCGATCAATTCATTCACAGGATATGTCCTCGATAGACGATGAAAATGCACAGAGCGCTGATTATCGAAGGCTTATCCACAGGTAAAAATCGATTTATAGTGCGACTAATCTGCTAGTTTTATTCACACATTATCTTGTCTGTACCGGCATCATCGCGGGGCCGCTCCTACAGAAATGACATGGCCCCCGTGGGAGCGGGCTTGCCCCGCGATGAGGCCCGCACAACCGACGCCAAAAAAATGAAAACACCCCCACTTAACGCCTTTCGCTACTTCGACATCGCCGCACAAACCGAGAGCTTCGTGCGCGCCGCCGAGCACCTGCACGTCACCCACGGTGCGGTCAGCCGCCAGGTGCGCCTGCTTGAAGAGAGCCTCGGAGTGGCGCTGTTCGAGCGGCGCAACCGGGCGATTTTCCTCACCCCCGCCGGGCGCGATTTGCACGCCGCGACCCAATCGATCTTCGAGCAACTGCAAAGCGCCGTGCAGCGCGTGCAGCAACTAGAGCAGGACAAGGTGCTGGTGCTGTCCTGCGAGCCGACCATCGCCATGCGCTGGCTGATCCCCCGCCTGCCCGGCTTTCACGCTGCCCATCCAGATATCCAGCTGCATCTGGTCGCGGCCGGCGGCCCGGTGGATTTCGCCCGCGGCGGCATCGACCTGGCGCTGCGCCGCGATGATTTTCACTGGGACCGCCAGCTGCACAGCCTGAAGATCTGTGACGAATGGGTCGGCCCGGTCTGCCGCCCAGGCCAGGATCAGCGCCTGGATGGCCAACGCCTGCTGCACAGCCGCACCCGGGCAGACGCCTGGAGCAGTTGGCTGCGCTTGAGCAAGCAACACGCCCGGCATACCGAGCGCAGTGACTATGAGCATTTTTATCTGTCGATCCAGGCCGCCAGCGCCGGTCTAGGGCTGGCGATCGCCTCGGCGCTGATGGTGCGTGACGAGCTGGACAGTGGCCAGCTACAAGCCCCATTCGGCTTCCTGCGGGACGGCTCGGCCTATCACCTGCTCAGCCCGCAACCGCTGCAAGACGGCAGCCAACGGCAACGCTTCGCACAATGGGTGATCAACCAATGCCAGGCTTGCCTGACTCACTTGGGCTTGACGCAGAACGACGAACCAGCGCTGCCATCACCACCCCAGGTTCGATAGCCCGCCGTGTCGATATGAATGCGCCCCGACGGATAGCGACCCAAGCCCATGTTCCAGGCCTGGCCGTGTTGCTGCCAGAAGCTGCACAGTGGATTGGGATCGGCCCAGGCGGGCAACAACAGGTCGACCGCGAACGCCCGGGTATGCGCGCTACCCACCGCGCCCCCGGCGCAGGCGTTGAGGCGGGGGTCGCGATAGGCCGAAACCACCTCGAATTGGCGCAGCGCGCCCCGGTCGTCGAGGGTCTTGATCAAGGCCAGGGTCGAGCGTACCGCCGGCCACTGGCTGGCGGGCGGTACGGCGAAGGGTGAAGCCCGGCACAGGCGCCAATCAGAGGCTGAACGCAGCAATTGATGGATCGGCACGATGCCGTAGAGGCGAGCATCGACCAGCATCTGGCGAAACGGCCGGGTCTGATGGTCTCCCGCCCATTGGGCGAACATCCACAGGTCGCGCTCGTCGGCCTGGGTGACAGCAGCGCTCAGCAGACCCGCTGCCAGTATCAGTTTCCTTGCTCGCCCCATCCCTGCCCCCCTATCCGTCGGCTGCCTGAGATGCAGTTAAGCACGGCGAGCCGCTGCGCGACTCGTTCGCGGGCAAGCCCGCATCCACAGGGATGTGTGTCGTCCTGGTGCGGGCTTGCCCGCGAACAAGCCAACCCTGCTCAGGCAATACTCAGGGGCTTTACTCCAATGGCCGCAAGCGATACTGCGGCGGCAACTGGGCAAAGCCGCTGATGGTGGTGTCCAGGCTCTTCCAGCGGCCATCCTTGATGCCATAGATGCAACCATGGATCGACAGCTCCTGCCCCCGGTGCCAGGCATTCTGGACGATGCTGGTGTGCGCCACATTGGCCACCTGCTGGATCACGTTCAGCTCGCACAGACGATCGACCTGCGCATCGATGCTGTCCAGCTTGGCCAGCTCGCCACGCTTCTCGTAGTACAGATCGCGGATCGAGCGCAGCCAGCCATCGATCAGGCCCAGCTGACGGTCCTGCATGGCCGCACGCACCCCGCCGCAGCCATAGTGGCCGGTCACCAGGATGTGTTTGACCTTGAGCACCTCGACCGCGTACTGAATCACCGACAAGCAGTTGAGGTCGGTGTGCAACACCACGTTGGCGACGTTGCGGTGCACGAACAGATCACCCGGCAGCATGCCGACGATCTCGTTGGCCGGCACCCGCGCATCGGAGCAGCCGATCCAGAGAAATTCAGGCGTCTGCTGGCGGGCCAGCTTGGCAAAGAAATCGGGATCGCGCTGGGTAATGGCATCCGCCCAGCGCTGGTTGTTGTCGATCAATTCCTGCAGGTCGTGCATGGTCTTGCCTCATCAGGTTATGCCTGTGTGACTCGACCTACCCCCGCGGGGTCACTCTTCGAATAGAGTGCAGGCCATCACCAGGGCGTCTTCGCGTCCGCCAGCCATCGGGTAGTAGTCTCGACGCCGACCGACTTCGTTGAATCCGTAGCGTTCGTACAGGCGGTAGGCCGACTGGTTGCTGGCGCGTACTTCCAGGAAGCACTCGCGGCCGTTGAGCTGATAGGCCCGTGCCATCAGGTGCTCGAGCAGGCGCAGGCCCAGCCCGCAGCCCTGGTTTTCCGGCTTGACGGTGATATTGAGCAGATGCGCCTCATCGATGATCACGTTGATCACGCCATGTCCAACCTGCTGCTGACCGTCGAACATCAGCCACACTTCATATGACTTGAGCGCATCCTGGAAGATTCCACGGGTCCAGGGATGGCTGAACGCGGCATATTCGATCTTAAGCACGGCATCCAGATCCGCCTCGGTCATCGGGCGGAAACTGATCGAATCACTCATTCAACGCTCTTCCAGCGCGCCATCAGCTGGCGCATCGCTTGCCAGACGTCCGCTTTGCGTTGCGGCTCGTCCATCAACAGTTCAAGACCAGGCAAGGCCCAGGCATCGCCCAGACCGTCGACCTTCAGTTCTTGGTAATAGGCTTCAGTCTGAACTTCAGCGGCAAAGCGCAGCGCTGGCAGGCCGACCAGCCACAGGCAGGTGCAGGGGGTTTCTTCCAACCGCGCCTGGATAAAACCCTGGACGAAATCGCGGGCGGCGTCCGGGCCTTGGTCCATATTGCCGCGCACCAGCAGCGGCCAGCGCACCGGCTCGCCGATGATTTGCGGCGCATCGGGCAGACCGGCGGCGCGCAGCATGTCCTTGAGCAGCAGGTAGGACGGGTCGCGGCTCTGGAACGGCTGACCGGTGGCAAGCTCGACCAACAGCAGGCAACTGCCGGCGCGCAGCAGCTGCAAAGCAAAACGTGGCGGTGGCACCGGTGCCGGGCGTACCCCAGGCGCGGTTTCTTCGGCCTCGACCGCCTTGGGCGCAGGCTTGGCGGTGCTGGCTGGGCGAGGTATCTCGATTTTCGGTCGTTCGCCGGAGCGCGCTTGTGGCGCAGCTGGCGGCGGCGTAGCGCTGGGCGCGGCAGGGCGGACGTCGAACTCGATGTCCTCGACTGGCGCCTGCGGCAACAGCAGCTCCGGGCGCGACGGCGCGGCGAACGGCAGTTCGGCGCGCGGCAGCCAATGCACCACTTGCATGGCGCAAAGGTAGGCGCGGCGGCGGGACTCGATCAGCACAGCACGGTCATCCAGGGAGAAGTCAGTCGGCCATTCTACCGCCCTTGGCCCGCTTGCGCCGCTACTGGCTGGCGGAAATTTGTTGCCTGTACTGCCGCCATCGCGGGGCAAGCCCGCTCCCACGCGGCTCCTACGTATCTGTCCCGCGATAAGGGCGCTGCAGACCCTGCAAATCCTCATTACAGACCAAGGGGTGAAATCCTCCCCCCCGGATGCAGTACAATCGCCGCTTTTAACTTGGCAACGAGTCGACCCGCCAATGATCGAACCCAAGCGCGTCCTGCGCGCCCTAGCCGAACACTGGGCATTGATCGAGCCGCTGTGCGAGCGTTTCGACCAGGGCACCCTGAGCCTGATCGAGCTGCGCCAGCAACTGGGCCGCCAGCAGGTGGAAAGCACCCCGCAGGACATCACCCAGCTACTCGATGTGTGGATCCGCCTGGATATCCTGGTGCCGGTGGCGAAAAGCCCGAACCGTTTCGAGCTCAACGCCCAGATCCACGACTTCCTCGCCTACCTGCGCCGCGAACACCGCCTGGGCCTGTGCCTGGAGATCGAAGCCTACCTGCGCCACCTGGAGCGGTTGGCCGGGCATATCCAGGACGCCTTCGACAACCGCGACAGCGACGATTTGGCGCGCCAGCTGCGCCTGCTCGACATGCGTGTGCGCGACGTCCTCAAGAAGCTCGACAACGACGAGCAGGCGCTGGTCGCCGTGGCCGAACGGGCCAAGACCAGCAACCGCCAGATCCCCCTGCGTCAGCGCTATGCCGAGGTCCTGGCGACCTGGGACGAGTACGTCGAGCCGATGATCCAGCTGGTCAACGCCGACGGCGCTTTCGAGCAAGGCGTGCGCAAGGTCGAGACCGTGCTGCTGCGCCTGCTCGGCGAACAGGCGCGACTCGGTCACCTGGTCGATGACGACATGTTGCTGCGCACCCACGCGCGCATCCTCGAGATGCAGACCAGCGCCCAGCTGACCCTGCGTCACGCCCGCGAGCTGCTGCTGCCGCTGCGCGAAGAAGCGCGCCGGCATAACGCCGTGACCCGTGGCGCCGCCCTCGCCCTTTCGGTGATCCGCCGCAAGGGCATCGACGCCGTGCCACAGGCGGCGATGCCGATGTTCACCCGTCCGCAGAGCACCTTCCTCGGCAGCGCCAGCCAGGTCGAGGCCTACGTCTATGCCCTGGCCCGCTTCGAGCCCAAGCCTGCGCGCTTCCCCAAGGCGCACAAGACCAACAAGGGCCCGGCACCGCGCGCGCCGCGCACAGTCAAGGAAATGCTCGAACGCTGCCAGGACGCCCTGCCCCTGCCCGACCTGATGGTCTGGCTGCTGGAGCAGGAGCCCGAAGGCGCCACCGACGAACTGCTGTACTGGTTCTCGCGCCTGTCGCGAGAAAAGCGCTTCAGCCGCGAACGCCTCGAACGGCGTGACTACACCACCCGTGAACACCTGGTGAGTCTGCGCTCGTTCGCCCTGACCGCACCATCGCCTGAATCCAACGCGAGCCCAGCCAATGCATCTTGATCTTTCCGAACTGTCCCAGCTCGCGCCGATCTTCCGCGAGCTGTTCAAGGGCTTCCATGTCAGCCGCCGCGACCCGGAGCTGTACGCCCAACTGTCGAACTTCCAGGACCAGTACCGCACCCTGTTCAAGGCCCTGGGCTTCGAGCTGGTGTGCGATACCCGCGGCTTCTACTATTTCGTTCCGGAGCTGGCTGCCGCGCAGGTCAACAAGACCGCCCAGCGCCTCTCGCTGTTCACCTTCATCCTGGTCGAGCACCTGGCCGACCAGGGCCGCGACCCGATTGCCGTGCTCGATGGCGGCAGCATTGGCCGCGATGAACTGCCGTCGCTGCTGGAAAAATACCGCGACCTGTTCATCCAGGCCGAAGTGCAGACCGTCGACGAGCTGGAAGAAAAGATCCTGCGGCGCATGACCCAGCTGGGCTTCGCTCATGAAGAAGGTGGTATCTACCGCTTCCTGCCGCCGATGCACCGCTTCCTCGATGTGTGCCTGTCGGTCCAGCAGGACCGTGACCTGGCCGCCACCCTGCACAGCGACCTGCCCCTGCCGACGCCGGTACTGGTCGAAGAAGAAAGCCCCGAGGAGCTGGCGCGCACCGACGACCCGCTCGACCTGAGCCCGTTCGACGGCGAGGAAAGCGAAGAAGACGCCCTTGCCCGGGCCATCCGCGAAGAGCAACAGGAGATTGACGCATGAGCCAGGAACGCTACGGCATCCGCCGCTTCGCATTGCTCAACACCGCCGGCTACAGCCTGGGCCTGTTCCCCCTGGAACACCCGCTGTCGGTCTACGGCGCCAACAACCTGGGCAAGTCCGCCTCGATCAACGCCTTGCAGTTCCCGATCCTGGCGCGCATGTCCGACATGAGCTTCGGCAAGTACAGCCTGGAGCAGTCGCGGCGCTTCTACTTTGCCAGCGACACCAGCTACATCCTCTGCGAACTGAACCTGCCGCACGGCCCGCACGTGATCGGCGTGGTCGGCCGCGGCCCAGGCGGCGGTTTCGGCCACCAGTTCTTCGCCTACCAGGGCGAGCTGGACCTGGCCCACTACCAGAAAGACGACACCTGCCTGCGCCAGAAAGAGCTGTTCACCAACCTTGAGCGCAACGGCCTGAAGGCCTACGAGCTCAAGCCAGACGAGCTGCGTCGACTGCTGGTCGGCGGCCACACCTCAGTGCCGTTGGACCTGACCCTGATCCCGCTGCGCTCGACCAGCGAACAGAGCCTGAAGACCTTCCGCGCCCTGTTCATCAACCTGCTGCACATGCGCGAGATCACTGCTGCCAAGCTCAAGCAGCTGTTCCTCGATGCCTTCGAGCACAGCCTGCGCTCGGGTAGCGTCGACTACATCGCCGCCTGCGAAGAAGCCTTCCGCGACGTACGCCGTATGGAAGGCGACTACAACGCCCTGGTCGCTGCCGGGCCACTGGTCGAGGCCCTGGCTGGCGGCGTGGCCCAGCGCGACATCCTGCGCGGCAAGCTGCATCGCCTGTCGCCGCTGCTCGACAACCTGCTGGGCACCTGGCAGGACTACGCCATGGCGCGCAAGGAAGAGCTGGTGATCCAGTCTGAGCACTACCGCGCCGAGCAGGACCGCCTGCAAAACGACCAGCGCGGCGGCACCCAGGAGCTGATGCGCCTGGAGCGCGAGATCACCGGCATCCAGCGCTGGTTGGGCGAACTGTCGGTGCTCAAGCATCGCTTTGCCCTGGTCACCGACGTCAAGGTCCTGGAGCAGCAGTTGCTCGCTGCCAAGGACGCCCACGATGAGCTGGCCGGCGCCCTGGCCCAGTCGCGGCAGTTCTCTGCCGAAGACCTCGACGAGCGCGTGCGCGATCTGGAAAAGCGCGTCAAAGCGGTCAAGCAGCAGCTCGACCACGCCGACAACAACAGCTACGCCCGCCTGCGCGAAGAGTTCTCGCAACAGGACGTCGACCGCCTGATGCGCCTGTTCAACGGCGCCCTGTTCAGCCTGCCGCTGGGCGAGCGCGGCATCGAACTGGACGACAGCGACCTGTGGGTGAAATCCCTGGAAGCCGTGCTCGATAGCTTCAAGGGCGAGCGTTTCGAAGCGCCTGGCCTGTCCATCGACCTGTCGCACATCGATCCGCCAGCGTTGCAAGCACTGGCCGACCGCGCCGCCCTGCGCGACCAGAAAGACCGCCTGGATCGCGAGCTCAAGCAGCTCAGGACCCAGCAAGCAGTAGCCGCTGACCGTTCGGCGAGCAAGGCCCAGACCGAAGCCCTGTACCAGCAGGTACTGGATGCGCAGAAAGCCCTGGAAGACTTCCGCCGTACTGAAACCCTGAGCGCTGAAGAGCCGGAGAAGCTGGAGCAACTGAGCCAGCTGGAAGCGGCCCAGGACGAGCTCAAGCGCTCCAGCGATGCGTTCACCGAGCGCGTTCAGCAGCTCTCGGCCAAGCTGCAACTGGTGGGCCGGCAAATCGCCGACCTCGAAGCCAAGCAACGCACCCTCGAAGACGCCCTGCGTCGTCGTCAGCTGCTGCCGGCCGACCTTCCGTTCGGCACGCCATTCATGGAGCCGGTGGACGACTCGATGGACAACCTGCTGCCGCTGCTCAACGACTATCAGGACAGCTGGCAGGGCCTGCAACGGGTCGACAACCAGATCGAGGCGCTGTACGCCCAGGTACGCCTCAAGGGCGTGGCCAAGTTCGACAGCGAAGACGACATGGAGCGTCGCCTGCAGCTGCTGATCAACGCCTATTCGCACCGCACCGAAGAAGCCCTGACCCTGGCCAAGGCCCGCCGCGCCGCGGTCACCGACATCGCCCGGACCTTGCGCAACATCCGCAGCGACTACGACAGCCTCGAGCACCAGCTGGCCCTGTTCAACCGCGAGATCAACAAGCGCCAGGTGTCCAACCTGGAGAGCTTCCGCGTGGTGCTGGCGCCGAACAAGGAAGCGCTCAAGCACATCGACCAGATCATCCACAGCGCCGGCCAGTACGAAGAAGGCGAAACCCTGTCGGTGTTCGACCTGACCCAGAGCGCCGACCAGGATCACAAGAACGAAGAGGCCAAGGAGTATCTGGCGCGGCTGGTGGCGGCCAACCACAACCAGCTGGGCCTCAAGGACCTGTTCGAACTGGCGTTCGAGATCACCAAGATCAACAGCCAGCCGGTGATCCACGCCGACATCGACGGCGCCGCCTCCAACGGCACCACCATGACCATCAAGGCGCTGACCAACATGTACTTGTTGCTGCACCTGATGGACCGTGACCTGGCCGGACGTATTCGCCTGCCCTACTACCTCGACGAGGCGGCAGACATCGACGAACGCAACCAGGCGGCGCTGCTGGAAACCAGCCAGCAACTGGGCTTCGTGCCGATTCTGGCGAGCGTCAAGCCGCAGGTGTCGGCGCGGGTGGCAATCGATCTGGAAGGGGGTAGCGGGCCCAATGGTATCTACATCGACGAGTCGGACTGGAAGTACATCAGCCGCATCGATGAAGTGAAGGCCATCGTTCGCGAAGATCAGGCCGAAGAATTGGCCTGATCAGGGCGTAGAACCCTCGCGGGGCAAGCCCGCTCCCACGAAGCCCACCCAGCATGGCGGGATGGCATCGTGGGAGCGGGCTTGCCCCGCGATCATTTCAACGCAGTCTTACTGCGCCCACGGCACGATCGGAATCGCCGTCACCGCATTTTGCGGGCTGCCTTCGATCAGGCGGTCGCTGTACACCAGATAGACCAAGGTATTGCGCTTCTTGTCGAGGAAACGCACCACCTGCATGGTCTTGAACACCAGCGAGGTGCGTTCCTTGAACACTTCCTCGCCATCCTTGAGTTCGCCCTTGAAGTTGATCGGCCCAACCTGGCGGCAAGCAATCGACGCCTCGGCGCGATCCTCGGCCAAGCCTAAACCACCCTTCAAACCCCCGGTCTTGGCCCGCGACAGGTAGCAGGTCACGCCCTCGACCTTGGGATCATCGAACGCCTCGACGACAATCCGGTCATTAGGCCCGACGAACTTGAACACGGTGGACACCTGGCCAACTTCCTCGGCACTCGCGACCATCGGCAGCGCCAGCGCCGCCACGGCAATCAGCCTTTTCAACACAGTCATTTCCTCAGACCAGAACCAGGTTATCGCGGTGCACCAGCTCAGGCTCGGCGCTATAGCCGAGCAGGGCTTCGATGGCATCGGACGGCTGGCCGATGATCTTCTGCGCCTCCAGGGCACTGTAGTTGGCCAGGCCGCGCGCGACCTCTTGGCCATCAGGGCCGACGCAGACCACCATCTCGCCACGCCGGAAGCTGCCTTGGACGGTTTTCACCCCAACCGGCAACAGGCTCTTGTTGGCCCCACGCAGGGCCTGTACGGCACCGGCGTCGAGCACCAGGGTGCCACGGGTCTGCAAGTGGCCAGCCAGCCACTGCTTGCGCGCCGCGAGCATGCCGCGCTCGGGCGACAGCAAGGTGCCCAGGCGCTCGCCGGCCTTGAGCCGATCTAGCACGCGCTCGATGCGCCCGCCGACGATGATGGTGTGGGCGCCGGAACGCGCTGCCAGACGCGCAGCGCGCAGCTTGGTCTGCATGCCGCCACGGCCCAGCGCACCACCGGTGCTGCCAGCCACGGCATCCAGCGCCGGATCATCGGCGCGCGCTTCGAAGATCAGCTGGGCATCGGGGTTGTTGCGTGGGTCGGCGTCGAACATGCCGTCACGGTCGGTGAGGATCACCAGCAAGTCGGCTTCGACCAGGTTGGCCACCAATGCGGCCAGGGTGTCGTTGTCGCCAAAGCGGATCTCGTCGGTGACCACGGTGTCGTTCTCGTTGATCACCGGCACCACACCCAGGTCAACCAGGGTGCGCAGGGTGCTGCGGGCATTGAGGTAACGCTTGCGGTCGGAAAGGTCGTCGTGGGTCAGAAGAATCTGCGCGGTGTGCTTGCCGTGCTCGCCGAAGCTCGACTCCCAAGCCTGCACCAGGCGCATCTGGCCCAGCGAAGCAGCGGCCTGCAGCTCGTTCATCGCGCTCGGTCGCTTGCTCCAACCGAGCTGGCTCATGCCGGCGGCCACGGCTCCGGAGGAGACCAGCACCAGTTCCACGCCTGCTTCGCGCAAGGCCACCATCTGCTCGACCCAAACACCCATGGCGCCGCGGTCCAGGCCCTTGCCATCCGCGGTCAGCAGGGCGCTGCCGATCTTCACGACCCAGCGCTTCGCGCCCGTCACCTTGCTTCGCATCTTCTTCCAACCTATGTCGAATCTGTAGATACCAAAACGCCGCTCATTTGAGCGGCGTTTAGTGTACTGCAACCGGTCAGTCGCGCACGTAAATGATTTCCGGACCGTCTTCGTCGTCCTCGAAATCATCATCCCAGTCGTCATCGTCGCCGATGTCATGCACGCTCTTGACGCCAGTGCGGCGCAGAGTGCGGGCATCGTCCAGGGCCTGCAACTGAGCACGGGCTTCGTCTTCGATACGCTGATCGAGCTCGGCCAGCTCTTGGGCGTAGGCCGGGTCGTTGGCCAGGCGATCGGCGCGGTCTTCGAGATAGCGCATCAGGTCGCGGCTGAGCTGCTCGGTACCCTGCTTGGAGATGGCCGAGATCACGTAGACCGGACCTTCCCACTGCAGGCGATCGACCACTTCCTTGACGCGCTCGTCGCGCTCGTCGTCCATGATCATGTCCGACTTGTTCAGCACCAGCCAGCGCTCGCGCTGGGCCAGCGACGGGCTGAAGCTGGTCAGCTCGTTGACGATCACTTCAGCGGCATCGGCCGGGCTGGTTTCATCCAGCGGCGCCAGGTCGACCAGGTGCAGCAGCACGCGGGTACGGGCCAGGTGCTTGAGGAAGCGGATACCCAGGCCGGCACCGTCGGAGGCACCTTCGATCAGGCCCGGGATGTCGGCGATGACGAAGCTCTTCCAGCGGTCGACACTGACCACACCCAGGTTCGGCACCAGGGTGGTGAACGGGTAGTCGGCGACTTTCGGCTTGGCGGCCGAAACTGCGCGGATGAAGGTGCTCTTGCCGGCGTTGGGCAGACCGAGCAGGCCGACGTCGGCCAGCACTTTCATTTCCAGCTTCAGGTCACGCTGATCACCCGGCTTGCCTGGGGTGGTCTGGCGCGGTGCCCGGTTGGTGCTGGACTTGAAACGGGTGTTGCCCAGGCCGTGCCAGCCGCCTTGGGCGACCATCAGCTTCTGGCCAGGGGCGATCAGGTCGCCGATCACTTCCTGGGTCGAAGCGTCGATCACCGTGGTGCCGACCGGTACGCGCAGGATCAGGTCTTCACCTTTCTTGCCGGTGCAGTCGGTGCTGCCGCCGTTGGCGCCGCGCTGGGCTTCGTGGTGACGGGTGTAGCGGTAGTCGACCAGGGTATTGAGGTTTTCGTCGGCGATCATGAACACCGAGCCACCGTCGCCACCATCGCCACCGTTGGGGCCACCGTTCTCGATGAACTTCTCGCGGCGGAAGCTCATGCAACCGTTACCGCCATCACCGGCTTTGACCCGGATCGATACTTCGTCAACAAACTTCATAAAAACCGCCTCTCGTCAGGTGACGAGCTGAAATGACTCAAAAACATGAGGCTCTTGCAAAAATGAGCGCGGCGACCCCGATACGCAGAGACCAACGCCGGCAGCCCAGGCAAACAGCTTTGCAAGAGGCTCACCACAAACGAAAAAGCCCCGTCGCATGACGGGGCTTCTCCAGCGACAGCGCGATTAGCCCGCGACGACGCTCACGTAACGGCGGTTGAACTCGCCTTTCTTCTCGAACTTGATCACGCCTTCGATCTTAGCGAACAGGGTGTGATCTTTGCCCATGCCAACGCCGTAGCCGGCGTGGAACTGGGTGCCGCGCTGGCGGACGATGATGTTGCCGGCCTTGATGACCTGGCCGCCATACATCTTCACGCCAAGGCGTTTCGATTCTGAGTCGCGACCGTTACGAGTACTACCACCAGCCTTCTTGTGAGCCATGGTTCAATTCTCCAAATAAATTCAGGGGATCTAGGAAATTAAGCCTGGATGCCGGTGATTTTGATCTCGGTGAACCACTGGCGGTGGCCCATACGCTTCATGTGGTGCTTACGACGACGGAACTTGATGATACGAACCTTGTCGTGACGGCCTTGCGAAACGACTTCAGCAACGACCTTGGCACCAGCAACGACTGGAGCGCCGATGGTAACGTCGTCGCCGTTGGCGACCAGCAGGACGCGATCGAAAGTCACGGATTCGCCAGTAGCGACTTCCAGTTTCTCGATCTTGAGGAATTCACCTTCAGCGACTTTGTACTGCTTGCCGCCGGTAACGATTACTGCGTAAGACATGGTATTTCTCCGATAATCCTGCTCACCCAGCTCTTTATATGATGAGTATTGGCTGGCATGGCTGCACAAGGCTGGAACGGCCCGGCGCAATTGCGTAAGGCAGGTGCTGCCCAGGAAAGTTAGGGTGCGCGATTGTACGCAACCCAAGATTGCCTTGCAAGTCCCGCCCCCGGCCGCCAGGCACCGTGCCTTGACACACCGGGACCCGCGACCTAGCATGCCGCGCAACCCCAATGGAGCAGCCGATGCAACCCCAAACCTTCTACCGCGCGGTAGCTGACGATTTCAGCGCCGTCGACGAGATCATCAAGAAGCAGCTGACCTCGCGCGTGCCGCTGGTATCGAAGATCGGCGACTATATCACTTCCGCCGGTGGCAAGCGCCTGCGCCCCCTGCTGGTGCTGCTGTGCGGCAAGGCATTGGGCCGCGAAGGCGACGACCTGCGCCTGCTCGCCGCGACCATCGAGTTCCTGCACACCGCCACCCTGCTGCATGACGACGTGGTCGACATGTCGGGTATGCGCCGTGGTCGCTCCACCGCCAACGCCCTGTGGGGCAACGCGCCGAGCGTGCTGGTCGGTGACTTCCTCTATTCGCGCTCGTTCGAAATGATGGTCGAGCTGGGCTCGATGCCGGTCATGCAGATCCTCTCCAAGGCCACCCGGGTCATCGCCGAGGGTGAAGTGCTGCAGCTGTCGCGGGTACGTGACGCCAGCACCACCGAAGAGGTGTACATGGATGTCATCCGCGGCAAGACCGCGATGCTGTTCGAGGCGTCGACCCACAGTGCCGCGGCACTGGCCCAAGCCAGCAACGAACAGCGCGAGGCCCTGCGCACCTTTGGCGATCACCTGGGCGTGGCCTTCCAGCTGGTCGACGACCTGCTCGACTACAAGGGCGACTCGCAAACCCTGGGCAAGAACGTCGGCGACGATCTGGCCGAGGGCAAGCCGACCCTGCCGTTGATCTACACCATGCGCGAAGGCACTGCCGAACAGGCTGCCCTGGTGCGTCAGGCGATCCAAAAAGGTGGCCTGGATGATCTGGAGCAGATCCGCGCAGCCGTGGAAGCCTCTGGCGCCCTCGACTACACCGCGCAGATGGCCCGCGACTATGTCGCTCGTGCCATTGCCTGCCTGGAAGTGCTGCCAGCCAGCGAATACCGCGATGCGCTGGTCGAGCTGAGTGAGTTTGCGGTCGCTCGTACCCACTGATATCGCGTAACACCCATCGCGGGGCAAGCCCGCTGCCACGTATGCCCCTCGCTACGTGGGAGCAGGCTTGCCCCGCGATTGCATTTGCACGCTCAACGCACATTTGCCAGACAAAACCTTATATAATGTGGGTTTTTACCCGTCTGTCCGAGGAACCGTAGTGAGCACTTTGCCACCCTGCCCTAAATGCAACTCCGAATACACCTACGAGGATGGCGCTCAGCTGATCTGCCCTGAATGCGCCCACGAGTGGTCGGCCAACGGCGAAGCCGAAGCGACCAGCGATGACGTGGTGAAGAAGGATTCGGTGGGCAATGTCCTGCAAGATGGCGACACCGTCACCGTAATCAAGGACCTCAAGGTCAAAGGCTCGTCGCTGGTGGTCAAGGTCGGCACCAAGGTCAAGAACATCCGCCTGTGCGACGGCGATCACGACATCGATTGCAAGATCGATGGCATCGGCGCGATGAAGCTCAAATCCGAGTTCGTGCGCAAGGTCTGATCGCCCCTTCTTCGGGGCTGCCAGCCGGTGGCCCCGACAGATCCTGCAACAGGATCGAGTGACCATTGGCGAAAAAACGCCAATAGACCCTTGCTATTTTGATAATAAGAATTATTCTCATTGGAAATTGCTATCCAAGGAGAATAGCCATGACTTATCTGATCGACGCCTGGCTGGACCGCCCCCACCCTTACCTGAGAATTCTTCATCGCGAGACCGGCGAAGTGTGCGCTGTGCTTGAGGAAGAAGCGCTGGATGAACTGCGCGACCAGGGTGACCTGGACATGACTGGATTGAATTCGAGTGAGCCGGGGGTGCTCAAGGAGCTGGTGCGTAATTTGTTTCTGTTTTGCTATGCGCGGGCGTTGCGCCCTGGGGGGACAGACTGGAACTGATAGCAGAGCGCGAGGGCTGCGCCCTCGTTCGCGGGCAAGCCCGCTCCCACAAGGGCCCCACTGGTAGTGAGAACAGTGGTGATCCTGTGGGGGCGGGCTTGCCCGTGAAAGGGCACAACAGGTCTTACAGAACGTCGAGCAGCTCGACGTCGAACACCAGTACGCTGTGCGGCGGGATGCTGCCAACGCCTTGGGCGCCGTAGGCCAGCTCGCTCGGCACGTACAGGCGCCATTTGCTACCAGCGTTCATCAGCTGCAGGGCTTCGGTCCAGCCAGCGATCACGCCGCCAACCGGGAACTCAGCCGGCTGGCCACGCTCGTAGGAGCTGTCGAACACGGTGCCGTCGATCAGGGTGCCGTGGTAGTGGGTACGCACGTTGTCTTCACGGGTCGGCTTGGCGCCTTCGCCCGCGGTCAGCACTTCGAATTGCAGACCGGAAGCCAGGGTGGTGATGCCGTCACGCTTGGCGTTTTCAGCCAAGAATTCCAGGCCGGCAGCCGCAGCCAGCTCAGCCTTGGCGGCAGCTTCGGCTTGCATGATGTCGCGGATGGTCTTGAAGGCAGCCGACAGGTCAGCCTCGCTGACGCGGCTTTCTTTGCCGGCGAAAGCGTCGGTCAGGCCAGCCAGGATGGCTTCCAGGCTCACGCCTGGTGGTGGGTTGTCGCGCAGTTGGCCACCCAGCTGACGGCCGATACCGTAGCTGACGCGGGTTTCGTCGGTGGACAGATTGAGTTCGGACATTAGCTTGCTCCGCTGCAGGGCGCAGTGACGCCGCGCCCTTGATCAAAAGGGCGAGCAGCCTAGCACACTGCGGCGCAGCAGATCAGCTACCAGGCCGACCGCGGCGAGATCGGCACCTTGAGGTCTTCTTCGGGATGATTGCCCATGCCACACATTTCGTCCTGCACCGACCAATGGATCAGGTTCATCGAGAGCAGCGGCATGGCCTGCAGCAAATGCCGCGCATCCTCGACCGAGCGCACCCGCAAGCGCTCGCCACGGTTGTCGGCCAGTGGATGGGCACGCCCGCGCACACGGGCCTCTAGCAGATAGTCACCGCCTTCGATGGCGATCAGGTTGACTTCATCGACCCGGCCCGCCCTGGCCTCACCGTTCAGTTCATGCAGGTTCATGGGAGCACCTCGCTGGGGGAACCACGCGTGATCGCTCATCTTTTGTACAGCTGAAACAAAAGCACAAGGTTTAAACGCAACCGCCCGTCCGTTTTACAACGGACGGGCGGTTGTACAACCTCAACGCGCAGCGCGATCAGTGCTTGGTCAGCTTGTCCAGGTAGCCCATGACGAACGCCGAGATCACGAAGGTCATGTGGATGATCACGTACCACATCAGCTTGTCGGTGGAGATGTTCTGGGCATCCATGAACACCCGCAGCAGGTGGATCGAGGAGATCGCCACGATCGAGGCGGCAACCTTCATCTTCAGCGAGGAGGAGTCCATCTTGCCCAACCAGTTGAGCTTCTCCTTGCTGTCGTCGATGTCCAGCTGCGAGACGAAGTTCTCGTAGCCCGAGATCATCACCATCACCAGCAGGCCGCCGACCAGCGACATGTCGATCAGTGACAGGATCACCAGGATCAGGTCGGCCTCGCTCAGGGCGAAGACGTTAGGCAGGACGTGCAGGACTTCTTGGAAAAACTTCAGCGCCAGCGCCAGCAGCCCCAGCGACAGGCCAAAGTAGATAGGGGCAAGCAACCAACGCGAGGCGTACATCGCGTTTTCGAGGATACGTTCCATGGAGGATAGAGACTCGTCAGGTGAGCGGAAAGCGAGGGCGAGTATAGCCAGCCACCTGTGACAGCAAAAGCCTGCGGCGGGTTGCCGCAGTTGCCAGGTCAGGGAACCGAGTGGGCCTTTTCGCGGGCAAGCCCGCTCCCACAGGTACAGCGCTCATCTTCAGATCGGCGCTGTGCCTGTGGGAGCGGGCTTGCCCGCGAAAAGGCCGACTCGGTGTATCAGGTTTCTGGGTGGAATTGATAATCCCCAAGATTTCGACAGCGCTCGCCGTTGATCTTGCGCAGCTGCGCCTGCAAGTGCAGACACCAGATCTGCGGATCCTCGGCCACCTGATACCCATGCAAGGTCAGGCTGTCGACGATGGCGTTGAGCACCGACTCAGCCACCAATGGCCCATGGAAGGGCCCCTGGGCCTTGATTGCCGAGGGTTGTTCGCCGGCCATGCCGGCGGCGAACAGCAACGTCCACATGCCATTGTCGCCGGCAAGCGGACGGATGCTGCATTCGATGCGGGTCACCAGGCCCAGGCACTGGCGGGTGAGGCTGAGGTTGCGCATGGCCGCGTCCCCTCTGAAAAGCCCAGTTCAGCCTTCGATCACCAGGCTGTTTCCATCCTGAACGCTGTAGCCATCCTTAAGTTCCAGCATAGAAGAAAGCCGCAAAAAGATGGAAAACCGGCGCTGAACGGTAGCACATGGCCGCCAGCGCCGATTTATTGACTTACGCAGGCTTAGCCTGGGCCACCATCTCCTCCAAACGCTCCTTTTCTGCGTCCTTGATGTCTTCTTCGCTGATCATCTCGGCGATCTCGCTGAGCCGCTCGACCACCCGTGCGTTGACGCTGCCCTCGGGGAATTCGCCCTTGTCATCCGGCGTACCTGCCTCTTCGCCGACCAACAGGCTCAGCGCTTCATCGGCCTGGCTCACCGCATAGACATTGAACAGCCCCGACTCCACCGCTTGCAGCACGCGCTCATCGAGCATCAGGGTGGCGACGTTGGCGCGGGGAATGATCACCCCTTGCTCACCGGTCAGGCCACGCGCCTCGCACAGGCGGAAGAAGCCCTCGATCTTCTCGTTGACCCCGCCGACCGCCTGCACCTCGCCAAACTGGTTGATCGAGCCGGTAATGGCAAAGCACTGCTTGAGTGGCGTGCGCGACAGCGCCGAGATCAACGTGCAGGCTTCACCCAGCGATGCACTGTCGCCGTCGACATAGCCGTAGGACTGCTCCAGGGCAATGCTCGCCGAAATCGCCAAGGGGAATTCCTGGGCGTAGCGACTGCCCAGGTAACCGGTGAGGATCATCACCCCTTTGGAGTGGATCGGTTGGCCCAGGTTGACCTCACGCTCGATGTCGACGATGCCACTGCCGCCCGGGTATACCGTGGCGGAAATCCGCGCCGGCATACCGAACGCCGAATCGCCCACTTCAAGCACGGTCAAGCCGTTGCACTTGCCGATCGCTGCACCTTCGGTGTCGATCAGGATGATCCCAGCAAGCATGTCGTCGAGCACTCGCTGCGAAACCCGCCCGGTACGGGTGGCCTTGGCCTTGAGGGCGCGTTCGATATGCCCGGCGTCGGTCATCTCGTCATTGGCCAGCTGGCGAATGAAGTCGGCTTCGCTGACCAGTTGGAACAGGTCACCGATGCGCGCCGACAGCCGCGACTGGTTCTCCGCCAAGCGGGCGCTGTAGGTGGCCAGGCGCGCTACCGCATCGCTGGTCAGCGGCGCCATGCCCTCCTCATTGGTGCGGGTGCGCAGCAACTGGGCGAACTGCTCCAGGTTCTCGTCGACCATGGGCATGTCTTCGTCGAAGTCGACCAGCACCCGGAACATCTCCTGGAAGTCCGAGTCGTGATCCTGCAAGGCGTAGTACAGCTGACGCGAGCCGATGATGATCAGCTTGACGTTGAGCGGGATCACCTGCGGCGTCAGGCTCACCGTGGCCACCCGGCCCAGCTCGCCCAGCGGCGACTCCATTTTCAGCTTGCGCGATTGCAAGGCGCGCTTGAGGCCATCCCAGACGAAGGGCTCGCCGAGCATCTTCTCGGCTTCCAGGATCAGGAAACCGCCATTGGCCCGGTGCAGCGCACCCGGACGCAGCTGGCGATAGGAGGTGTACAGCGCGCCTTGGTCGGTGCTGTATTCGATCCGCCCGAACAGGTTGTCGTAGGTCGGGTGTGGCTCGAACACCACCGGCGCGCCGCCGCTGATGTGATGGCCGACCACCAGGCTCGGCGCGTACTGCTCTTCGAGCATCTTGCGCGCCACGGCGTCGGTCTTGCTGTCATCGACCAACTGCTCGACCACCGTGCGCAGCAGGTTCAGCTGCACCGATTGCAGGTAGGCGCAGACTGCCGCGTTCTCGGCGTACTTCTCCGACAGCGGGGCCAACAGTGGCTGCAGCGCCAGGGTGATGGTTTCTTCGTTGAGCTGGCGCAGCTGGTTGTTCGACTCACGCTTCCACTGCGGCAGGCTGGAGAGCTCCTCGTTGAGGCGCTCTTCAAGCTCGGCGATATCCTCGTGGAAACGCTCGCGCACCTCCTCCGGCAGCTGGGCGAACTCGGCCTCATCCAGCGCCTTGCCCTCGCTCATCGGGGTGAAGGCGACGTTGCTGGCATCGCGATAGAGCGCCACGTCTTTTTCCAGCGACGCCCGTTCGATCACATCCAGGGCGCGGTCGTAGCGTTGGTTGAAGGCGCGGTCGATGGCGCCTTTTTTCTGCTGGTAGGACGGGTGTTCGAACACGGCCGGGAAGGTCGCCAGCAGGTTGTCGATCAGACCGCCCATGTCGCTGATGAATTCGCTGGCGGTGCCCGACGGCAGCTCCAGCGCACGGGGTTCGCGCGAGTCCTCGAAGTTATTGACGTAGACCCAGTCAGCCGGGGTCTGCTGGCGCTTGCCCTCAGCCTTGAGGTAGCGCTTGACGAACGAGAAGCGGCCGGTGCCCGGCTCGCCCATCACATACACGTTGTAACCAGGGCGCGGCATGGCCACACCGAATTGCAGGGCCTCGACAGCACGCTCCTGGCCCAGGACTCCACGAAACGGCTCCAGATCGTCGGTATGAGTGAAAGCAAACTGCTCAGGAGAAAAACGCCGGGTCAGGGCTTCGGGCGCAAGACGCAGGCGCGCAGCGACAGGATCGGGCATTGGGTTTCCTTACTTCGGCGGGGCGATGAAGGCATTCTGGCGCTGCCTGCCCGCGCCTTGCAAGGCTCACTGGGACTTTATGTCGCAGCAAGGATACGGCGATTAGCGATGCAATTTTTCGCAATAAGCCACGCAACCTTTGGATCGTGCCTAAACTCCAACCTTGCGCGGGTTGGCGGTTTGCTTTCCCGACCTGGCAACGGCGTTGCCAGAACCCCTGACCATTGGTACGTCTACTGAGAAAGAGAACAAAGCTATGAAACGGATTCTTCTGGGTACCCTGTTCACCGTCGTCTCGCTCAACGCCATGGCCGAAGCGCCAGGCGGCCCGAATTGCGGCTGGGGCAACATGCTGTTCGAAGGCCAGCGCGGCACTCCCGCCCACTTCCTGGCTTCCACCACCAACGGCACGTCCGGCAACGCCACGTTCGGTATGACTTCCGGCACCAACGGCTGTTCGACCAAGGCTTCGCTGACCTACGGCGGCAAGTCCTGGTTCGCCATGAACGGCATGATGAACGAGCTTTCCGAAGACATGGCCCAGGGCCAGGGCGAAGCCTTGACCACCTATGCCGTGGTCCTCGGTGTAGCGCCTGAAGATCGTGCGCACTTTGCCGCGGTCACCCACCAGCACTTCGGCGAGATCTTCTCCAGCGCCGATGTCACCGCCGAAACCGTGCACAGCAACACCCTTGCCGTGCTCAAGAGCGACCCACAACTGGCCAAGTACGCCACCGAGGCTTGAGTCCGGCCCTTCCCGCCCCGGTTTCGGGGCGGGTTTGGCATTCCACCATCGGCATCATTCAGACGTAGTTGCCCGACATGCTCAAACGCCTTGCCCTTTTGACGCTGCTTGCCAGCGCCGAGCTTCACGCTGCGCCCCAGGTTGACCCGGCACGCTTGCAACAACTGGCGGCGACGCCCTACTGGATCGCCCTTGGTCACTATGAGACCGGCAAGCTTGGCGGCTGGCGCAGCTATGTCGACGATAAAAACTTCTTCCTTGCCGAGGATGGCGGCCACCACCCCGATCGTGAGCTGGCGGCCACCGTGCAGGCGCTGTATGCGCCGCCCACCCTTGGCGATAAACATGCCCAGTGCGTGTTCCCGGCGCGCACCCGCTGGCTGCGCGAGCAGCTTGACCTCAAAGACCTGCCGCAGCCCGATTGCCAGGAGTATCGCCAGTGGTACCAGTCAGTCGACCCGCATAGCGCGGTGTTGATCTTCCCGGCGGCCTACTTGAACAGCCCGTCGTCGATGTTCGGCCACACCCTGTTGCGCATCGACCAGGCCAAGACCCGCGATGACGACACCACCCTGTTGAGCTACGCGATCAACTTCGGCGCCTATATCGAAGGCAGCGACAACAGCATCCTGTACGCCTGGAAAGGGCTGATGGGCGGCTATCCCGGGTTGTTCGCGCTGATGCCCTACCAGGAAAAATTGTCCGAATACCGCAGCCTGGAAAACCGCGACCTGTGGGAATACCAGCTGGACCTGACCCCACAAGAAACCGGGCGCATGGTCGAGCATGTCTGGGAGCTCAAGCAGATCCAGTTCGATTACTTCTTCTTCGACGAAAACTGCTCCTATCGGCTGCTGGAGCTGTTGCAGGTAGCCCGACCAGGGCTGGACCTGACTTCGCAGTTCCCGCTGACGGCGATCCCGACCGATACGGTCAAGGCAGTCAAGCAGTCGGGGCTGGTCTCCGGTGTGCGCTACCGCCCCTCGCGTGAGCGTGAATTGCTGGCGCGGGCAGATGCGCTCGATCATCAGGAGAAACAACAGGTGCTGGCGCTAAGTGCCGACACCGCACACCTGCAAAACCCCGACTTCACCGCCCTGCCCCGTCAGCGCCAGGCGCTGGTGCAGGACGCGGCGTATCGCCTGGAGCGCTACCGTGCGAACGGCCAGGAGCGCGATCCAGGCCAGGCCAAACGCAGCTTCGAGTTGCTGCGGGCGATCAACCGCAATCCACCGCCGCCGCTGCAGATCGAGCGCCCTGGGCTGCCAGAGAACGGCCACCAGTCGCGCACCTGGCAACTGGGCGTGGGCAGCCGTGACGACCGTGCCTATGCCGAGTATGGCTTGCGCATGGCCTATCACGACCTCAACGACAACGCCTATGGCTTCCCGCTAGGCGCGCAGATCGAGATTCTTCAGCTCAAGCTGCGCCAATACGAAGGCAACGACTGGCAGGTACAGCGCTTGGACTTGGCGACTATTCGCTCGCTGACACCGCGTAACGAGCTGCTCAAGCCACTGTCGTGGCAGGTGGCCGGGGGGCTTGAGCGGGTGCCGGGCAAGCATGATGACGAAGTGCTGGTGAGTCACGTCAACGGCGGTGCTGGTGGGACATGGCAGCTGGCCGATGGCTTGCTCGGCTTTGCCCTGGGTACGGTGCGGGTCGAGCATCACAACGACTTCGCCGAATTCATCTCACCGGCTGCAGGCTTCAATGGTGGGCTGCTGTGGCGCAATGGCCTGGGCAACCTGACCCTGGAGGCCAAGGGCGATTACTTCACCAATGGTGAGGTACGACGCAGTGTGAGCCTGAACCAGCAGTGGGAAATCAGCCAGGACCTGGGGCTGCGCTTGAGTGCCAAGCGCGAGTTCAGCCATGTGGCTTCAGCGCAGAACGAGGTGATGCTGGAGCTCAAGTGGTATCACTACTGAGTAGGCGTCTATCACTATAGGAGCTGGCCAAGCCTGCGATGCGCCGCAAGGGCGGCGCTGGCTAACGCCTCCAGGCATGCGCCTGGAGGCCCTGACGCAATCGCGTGTTAAACCACACCCTGCGCCAGCATCGCATCGGCCACTTTAACGAAGCCCGCGATGTTCGCGCCCTTGACGTAGTTGACCTTGCCATCGGCCTCTTCGCCGTAATGCACGCAAGCATGGTGGATCGACTGCATGATGTTGTGCAGCTTGCTGTCCACTTCACCGGCAGTCCACAGCAGGCGCATGGCGTTCTGCGACATTTCCAGGCCGCTGACGGCCACACCGCCGGCGTTGGAAGCTTTGCCCGGGGCGTAGAGGATGCCCGCTTCGATGAAGATATCCACAGCGTCGAGGGTGGTCGGCATGTTGGCGCCTTCGGCCACGCAGATGCAGCCATTGCGCAGCAGGGTATGGGCGTCCTCGGCGTTCAGTTCGTTCTGCGTCGCGCACGGCAGGGCGATGTCGCAGGCCAGGGTCCACGGGGTCTGGCCCTTGCGGAACTCCAGGCCGAATTGATCAGCCAGCTCGCTGATGCGCCCGCGCTTGACGTTTTTCAGCTCCATCAAGGCATCCCACTGCGCATCGCTCAGGCCGGCTTCGCAGAACAGGGTGCCTTCGGAGTCGGACAGCGAGATGACCTTGCCGCCCAGGTCCATGACCTTGCGTGCAGCGTACTGAGCGACGTTACCCGAACCAGAGATGGCGACCCGGCGTCCGTCGATGCGCAGGCCTTGGCGCTTGAGCATTTCTTCGGCGAAGTACACGCAGCCGTAACCGGTGGCTTCTGGACGAATCAGGCTGCCGCCGTAGGTCATGCCCTTGCCGGTCAGCACCGAGGTGAACTGGTTGGCCAGGCGCTTGTATTGGCCGAACATGAAGCCGATTTCGCGCGCACCCACACCGATATCGCCAGCAGGTACATCCAGGTCGGCACCGATGTGGCGGTACAGTTCGCTCATGAACGCCTGGCAGAAGCGCATCACTTCGGCATCGCTCTTGCCCTTCGGATCGAAGTCCGAACCGCCCTTGCCGCCGCCCATGGGCAACGAGGTCAGGGAGTTCTTGAAGGTCTGCTCGAAGGCCAAGAACTTCAGCACGCTGAGGTTCACCGAGCGGTGGAAACGCAGGCCACCCTTGTACGGGCCGATGGCGCTGTTCATCTGGATGCGGTAACCGCGGTTGACCTGGACCTTGCCCTGGTCATCGACCCAGGACACGCGGAACAGGATGGCGCGCTCCGGCTCGACGATGCGCTCGAGAATACCGGCTTGCAGGTAATGCGGGTTGGCTTCGAGGAAAGGCCACAGACTGCGCAGGACCTCTTCCACGGCCTGGTGGAATTCGGGTTGGGCAGGGTCGCGTTGTTGCAGACGCGCGAGGAAGTCGTCGACGGATTCGATCATGCTAGACATCTCACCAAGAGAGGATTGGACTTATTGGTTTTTTCCCGAGTTTACCAAGAAGCAATCGCACTGGAACAGGGCGAAATGTCGTTTTTATGAAATTATTTGGTGCGTTTTATATAAGTGTATACAAAACAACAGACACCATCGTGGGAGCGGGCTTGCCCCGCGATAGCAGCAGAACTAACGACCACGTAGTCCTTAAAGCGCAATCGCAGGCCAACCCCCGCTCCAACGCAGCGCTTGCAACAGGCACAAAAATGGGGCCCCGAAGGGCCCCATTTTTGTGCAACTAAAACCGGCTTACTGCGCCAGCTTCTTGTGCCGTACCCGATGCGGCTGGGCAGCAGCATCGCCCAGGCGCTTCTTGCGATCGGCTTCGTACTCGGTGTAGTTACCTTCGAAGAACACCACGTTCGAGTCGTCTTCGTATGCCAGGATGTGGGTAGCCACACGGTCCAGGAACCAGCGATCGTGAGAAATCACGATGGCGGCACCCGGGAAGTCCAGCAGGGCTTCCTCCAGCGAACGCAGGGTTTCGACGTCGAGGTCGTTGGACGGTTCGTCGAGCAGCAGGACGTTACCGCCCTCCTTCAGGGTCAGGGCCAGGTGCAGACGGCCACGCTCACCACCGGAGAGGTCCTTGACGAACTTCTGCTGGTCGCCGCCCTTGAAGTTGAAGCGGCCAACGTAGGTGCGCGCCGGGATCTCGTAGTTGCCGATGCGGATCTGGTCGGAACCGTCGGAGATCTGCTGGAACACGGTCTTGTTGCCGTCAAGATCTTCGCGGCTCTGGTCGACACAGGCCAGCTGCACGGTTTCACCGATCTCGATGCTGCCCGAATCTGGCTGCTCCTTGCCCATCAGCATGCGGAACAGAGTCGATTTACCGGCACCGTTACCACCGATCACACCCACGATGGCGCCTTTAGGCATGGCGAACGAGAGGTTCTCGACCAGTACGCGATCGCCGTAGCCCTTGGTGACGTTCTTGAACTCGATGACCTTGTCGCCCAGGCGCGGACCGGCCGGGATGTAGATCTCGTTGGTCTCGCTGCGCTTCTGGAATTCCTGCGACTGCATTTCTTCGAAGCGAGCCAGACGGGCCTTAGATTTCGACTGACGAGCCTTGGCGCCTTTGCGCACCCACTCCAGCTCTTCCTTCATGGCCTTCTCGTGGGCGCTCTGCTGCTTGGATTCCTGCGCCAGACGATCCGACTTGGCTTCCAGCCAGCCCGAGTAGTTGCCTTCGTACGGGATACCCGCACCGCGGTCCAGTTCGAGGATCCAGCCGGCGACGTTGTCGAGGAAGTACCGGTCGTGGGTAATCGCCACCACGGTGCCCGGGAAGTCGTGCAGGAAGCGCTCCAGCCAGGCCACCGAATCGGCATCCAGGTGGTTGGTTGGTTCGTCGAGCAGGAGCATGTCAGGGGCCGACAGCAGCAGGCGGCACAGGGCCACACGGCGCTTTTCACCACCGGACAGATGCTCGACCTTGGCGTCCCAGGCCGGCAGGCGCAGGGCGTCGGCGGCGACTTCCAGCTGGCGCTCCAGGTTATGGCCGTCGGCCGCCTGCAGGATCGCCTCGAGCTTGGCCTGTTCGGCGGCCAGCTTGTCGAAGTCGGCATCCGGGTCAGCGTAGGCGGCGTAGACCTCATCCAGACGCGCTTGGGCGTCCTTGATCACGCTGACCGCTTCCTCGACCACTTCACGCACGGTCTTGGTAGGGTCCAGCTGCGGCTCCTGCGGCAGGTAGCCGACATTGAGCTCCGGCATCGGCCGGGCTTCGCCGTCGAACTCTTTGTCGACGCCGGCCATGATTTTCAGCAAGGTCGATTTACCCGAGCCGTTGAGGCCGAGCACGCCAATCTTGGCGCCAGGGAAGAACGACAGGGAAATGTTCTTCAGGATTTCCCGCTTCGGCGGCACGACCTTGCTCAGCCGATGCATGGTGTAGACGTATTGAGCCAAAACCAAGCCCTCTATCAGATAGGTAAAGACATCGACGTACGACCTGGCTGATGCCAGGGGGATGTGTTTACGGGGTGTCATTGAACAAAGTCGACCATTCTACGCCAAGTCGTGACGTTATACAGATGGCCGGATGGCGGACCGGAGCGAAGCCGGTCCGCGAGAAAATTGCGCGCCCTGCTCCCACGACAGCCAATGGCAGTTGCGTGGGAGCGGGCTTGCCCCGCGATCAGGGCGCAACAGGCTGCTAGCGGGCTTAAGCTTGACGCTGCTTCGCTTGCACGCCACGCGGCAGGCGGTTGCCGGCCTGCTCGGCCAGACGCGCAGCCCACGCAGCCTTGGCATTGTAGCCAGGCGTCGCCGCGGGTTTGCTGACAGGCTTGGCGGCGGCCGGCTTGGCCACAGGTGCGCCAGCAGCGGCGCCAGCAACAGCGGCAGGCTCGGCAACCGCCTTCGCCGACTTGCGCAGTTCAGCCAACGACGGGCTCTTGCGCACAGTAGCGGCAGCGGCATCAGCTTTGCTCAGCGTGCGCTGGCAGGACTTGCAAGATACGTCATCGGCCACGACAGTGCTGACCAGGGTCTGACTGCTGCGCCCGCAGGCGGAATCGAGGCCATTGGTGGAATAGTGGGTAACCAAAACCGTACATCTCCAGAAGCGTTGACAATGAAGCGGCCGGCATTCTCGCACAGGTTGCAGGGACTTGCCGACCAGCCCCAGCCAAGCACGACCGTCGGCAACCCGACTGTACACTGGCACTTTGCCATATTTGCAGGCATGCTAGCCGGCTCCATGTCTGCAGATTTATAGTGCGCGCCGTGCTCAGGCACAGGCACGGCCCATGCATGTTCCGTCCCTGCCATCGCCAGCCCAATCGCAGGACCACCGCTTGACCAATCTCAACCAACCGTCAATCTTGCGCCCTGCCCCCACTGCCGGGGCCCCCTCCCTGCGTGGCTCACTCAAGGGCACCTTGGCCTTGCTGGCGCTGGTTTTACTGGGCCTGCTGCTGTGGCAGCTGTTCGCCCAGTTCCGCCATACCCAGGCCGATCTGCGCCAACACAGCCTGATAGCGAGCGCTGAACTGGCCGATCACCTGAACCTGAACATGGCACTCAAAGCGCAGCAGGCGGTGAATCTGGTGCAGCCCTATGTCAAACCGCCGACGCCCGAAGCGCTGCCATCGCTGCGCGCAACCTTGCAAGGGCGCCTGCCTGGCCTGCGCCATCTGGCCTGGTTGGACAGCAGCGGACGGGTTCTGAGCGACAGCTTCGAGGGCAGTCCCGACCGCCAGATGATTGACGAGCTACTCCAGCTCAATCAAGGTCGCAGCTACTTCTTCACCAATTCGCCCGACAACAGCTTGATCTATCTGCTGTTGCGCCAACCTGCCGAACAGGGCCGCGGCTACTGGCTACTGCGCCTGTCGGCAGACTACTACCTGCAACTGACGGCGCACCTGGACGGTCCCGATCACCCACTCTGGTTGCTGGAAAACAGCCGCAGTGGCGAAGTGCTCGAACGCCATGGGCCGACCCCGGTCAGTGACCAGCCGCTACAAAGTGTGATGCTGGCATTCATCGATAACAGCACCTGGCAACTGCGCGGTCTGTATGACGTCGGCCAGGCGCAGCAGAAACTACTGCCCGCACTGATCGGCAAATGCCTGCTGGTGCTGATCTGCGCGCTGCTGCCATTGCTCGCGCTGATCAACATGCGCCGTCGTCAGCGCGCCTTGCAGGAAGACCGGCGACGCTATCAAGAAATCTTCGAGGGCACGGGCGTGGCCTTGTGCGTGCTGGACTTGTCCAGCCTGCCCGGACAACTCGACCGCTATCACCTGCGCAATCATGCCGCCCTCAAGCAGAGCCTGGCGCTCGACCCTGGCTTGCGCCGCTCGCTGCTGCAAGAACTGAAGATCACCGAGATCAATGAAGTCGCCCGCCAGTTGCTCAATGTCCAATGCAACGAGGGCGCCTGGCAGCGGCTGATCGAAGGCACCGGCGATGGCCGCGACAGCGTTGGCATGCAACTGATCGATGCGTTGATCGAGCAGCGCATGCTGCTCGAACTGGAAGTACGCCTACCCGCCCCCCTGGGCGGCGAGCTGCACCTGTGGCTGATGTCGCGCCTGCCGCTGCAACGCCGCGACTACCAGGCGGTGATCCTCAGTATCAGCGACATCACCAGCCGCAAACAGGTCGAGCTGTCGTTGCTCGAGCGCGAGAGCTTCTGGTCGGACGTAGTGCGCACCGTGCCCGACCAGCTCTATGTGCAGGACGTAGCCAGCCAGCGGATGATCTTCAGCAACCGCCACCTGGGCCAGACCCTGGGCTACGACCGCGCCGAACTGGCGCAGATGGGCGACCGCTTCTGGGAGCTGCTGCTACACCCCGAAGACGCCGCGCATTATCGCGAGCTGCGCCAGCTACAACGCGATAGCGGGCATAGCCAATCGCTGCACTGCCAGCTGCGCTTCCGCCACCGGGATGGCAACTGGCGCTGCTACGACATCCGCGAGCAGGTGCTGACCCGCGACAGCGATGACCAGGTCACCCGCATCATCGGCGTAGGCAAGGACGTCACGGTGCAGATCGAGGCCAGCGAATCGTTGCGTGACAGCGAGCAGCGCTACCGCATGCTCGCCGAAAGCATCAGCGACGTGATCTTCTCTACCGACAGCAAACTGCAGCTCAACTACGTCAGCCCCTCGGTGCTGGCGGTACTGGGTTATCAGGCCGACTGGATCTTCGATAACGGCTGGCAATCGATCGTCGCCAATCCAGCTCAACTGACGGGCATCTATAGCCTGATGGAGCGGGTCAGCAAGGTCCTTGATGACGCTGAGCAGCTGGCCAAACTGCGCCGCGAACTGCCCACCCAGCTGTTTGTATTCGACTGCTTGCGCGCCGATGGCCGCAAGATCCCCATCGAACTGCGCCTGGTGCTGGTGTGGGATGAGCACGAGCGCTTCGAAGGCGTTCTCGGCGTGGGCCGCGACATCAGCCAGCAGCGCAGAGCCGAAAAAGACCTGCGCATGGCCGCCACGGTATTCGAGCACTCGACCTCGGCCATCCTCATTACCGACCCGGCCGGCTATATCGTCCAGGCCAACGAAGCGTTCAGCCGGGTCAGTGGCTATGCGGTCGATGAGGTGCTCGACCAACTGCCGGGCATGCTCACCGTCGAAGAGCAACAGGATGCGCACCTGGGCTATATCCTCAAGCAGTTGCACCTGCGTGGCAGCTGGGAGGGCGAGGTGTGGCTCAAGCGCCGCGATGGCGAGCACTATCCGGCCTGGGTCGGGATTACCGCAGTGCTCGACGACGAGGGCGACCTGGCCAGCTACGTGTGCTTCTTCACCGACATCAGTGAACGCAAGGCCAGCGAACAACGCATCCACCGCCTGGCGTACTACGACGCCCTGACCCACTTGCCCAATCGCACGCTGTTCCAGGACCGGCTGTATACCGCCCTGCAGCAAGCCGAACGGCAAAAATCCTGGGTGGTGCTGATGTTCCTCGACCTTGACCGGTTCAAGCCGATCAACGACTCGCTCGGCCATGCCGCAGGCGATCGCATGCTCAAGGACATGGCCCAGCGTCTGCTTGAATGCGTCGATAACGACGACACCGTGGCGCGCATGGGCGGCGACGAATTCACCCTGCTGCTGCAACCCAAGGCTTCGCGCGAGCAGGCTTTGAACCGCGCCATTCATGTGGCCGAGAATATCCTCGGCAGCCTGGTGCGGCCGTTCGTCCTGGAGAACCGCGAGTTCTTCGTCACTGCCAGCATCGGCATCGCCCTGAGCCCGCAGGATGGCAGCGAACTCAGCCAGCTGATGAAGAACGCCGACACCGCCATGTACCACGCCAAAGAGCGCGGCAAGAACAACTTCCAGTTCTACCAGACCGAAATGAACGCCAGCGCCCTGGAGCGCCTGGAGCTGGAGAGCGACCTGCGTCACGCCCTGGAGCAGAACGAGTTCATCCTTTATTACCAGCCGCAGTTCAGCGGTGATGGCAAACGCCTGACCGGCGCCGAGGCGCTGCTGCGCTGGCGGCATCCGCGGCGTGGCCTGGTGCCGCCGGGCGACTTCATCCCGGTGATCGAAGAGCTCGGCCTGGTGGTCGACGTTGGCGATTGGGTATTGCGCGAGGCCAGCCGCCAGCTCAAGGCCTGGCACCTGGCAAAGGTTAGGGTACCCAAGGTCTCGGTGAACATCTCGGCGCGGCAGTTCTCCGATGGTCAGCTCGGCACGCGGATCGCCACCATCCTTGAAGAAACCGGCCTGCCGCCGGCGTGCCTGGAGCTTGAACTGACCGAAAGTATCCTGATGCGCGAAGTGCATGAGGCGATGCAGATCCTCGACAGCCTGAAAAAGCTGGGGCTGAGCATCGCGGTCGATGACTTCGGCACCGGCTACTCGTCGCTCAACTACCTCAAGCAGTTTCCCATCGATGTGCTGAAGATCGACCGCACCTTCGTCGATGGGTTGCCTGAAGGCGAACAGGACGCGCAGATCGCCCGCGCCATCATCGCCATGGCTCACAGTCTCAACCTGGCGGTGATCGCCGAAGGCGTGGAGACCCATGAGCAGTTGGAGTTCCTCCGCGAGCATGGCTGCGACGAGGTGCAGGGCTACCTGTTCGGCCGGCCGATGCCGGCCAATCAGTTCGAGGCGCAGTTCAGTAACGAGACGCTGTTCATGTTCCAGTGATCCCACGTCAACTGGCGCGATCCCTGTAGGAGCGGGTTTACCCGCGAACACCGGCGAAGCCGGTGCCATGCACCGCGTTGCCTGCTTCGCGGGTAAACCCGCTCCCACAGGTACGGTGTTGTGGCTGAAATCTGCGCCGAAAAAGCGGACCTAAAAGTCAACTCCAGCCCCCAGCCAACCCAGGCGGGGCGCGGTGTGCCACATGAACTCCATTGGTCCGCGACATGACGCCACTTCATATGCCAGGGGCGAATCAATCGGTTAGAATGCACACCCAATTCTGCCCCGATCCTTGAGGACCGCCATGTTCAGCCGTGATTTGACCATTGCCAAGTACGACGCCGATCTGTTTGCCGCCATGGAGCAAGAAGCTCAGCGTCAGGAAGAGCATATCGAGCTGATCGCTTCGGAAAACTACACAAGCCCAGCTGTCATGGAAGCCCAGGGTTCGGTACTGACCAACAAGTACGCCGAAGGCTACCCAGGCAAGCGCTACTACGGTGGTTGCGAGTACGTCGACGTAGTTGAGCAACTGGCCATCGACCGCGCCAAAGAGCTGTTCGGCGCCGACTACGCCAACGTCCAGCCACACGCCGGTTCCCAGGCCAACGCCGCAGTCTACCTGGCCCTGCTGTCGGCGGGTGACACCATCCTGGGCATGAGCCTGGCCCACGGCGGTCACCTGACCCACGGCGCCAGCGTTTCGTCCTCCGGCAAGCTGTACAACGCCATCCAGTACGGCATCGACGGCAACGGCCTGATCGACTACGACGAAGTCGAGCGTCTGGCTGTCGAGCACAAGCCGAAGATGATCGTTGCTGGCTTCTCTGCCTACTCGCAGGTGCTGGACTTCCCACGCTTCCGCGCAATCGCCGACAAGGTCGGTGCCTACCTGTTCGTCGACATGGCTCACGTCGCCGGTCTGGTCGCCGCTGGCGTCTACCCGAACCCAGTGCCATTCGCCGACGTGGTCACCACCACCACCCACAAGACCCTGCGCGGTCCACGTGGCGGCCTGATCCTGGCCCGTGCCAACGCCGACATCGAGAAGAAGCTCAACTCGGCAGTATTCCCAGGCGCCCAAGGTGGCCCGCTGGAGCACGTCATCGCAGCCAAGGCGATCTGCTTCAAGGAAGCCCTGCAGCCTGAGTTCAAGGCTTACCAGCAGCAAGTGGTGAAGAACGCCCAGGCCATGGCCAGCGTGTTCATCGAGCGCGGTTTCGACGTGGTTTCCGGTGGTACTGAAAACCACCTGTTCCTGCTGTCGCTGATCAAGCAGGAAATCTCGGGTAAGGACGCTGATGCCGCACTGGGCAAAGCCTTCATCACCGTCAACAAGAACTCGGTGCCGAACGACCCACGTTCGCCATTCGTCACCTCGGGCCTGCGTTTCGGCACCCCAGCCGTCACCACCCGTGGCTTCAAGGAAACCGAGTGCCGCGAGCTGGCCGGCTGGATCTGCGACATCCTCGCCGACCTGAACAACGAAGCAGTGATCGATGCCGTGCGTGAGAAGGTCAAGGCTATCTGCAAGAAGCTGCCGGTTTACGGCAACTAAGAGCGCCTAGCCGACGGCCTGATCGTCGGGTATGAAAAAACCGCTGCCAGGTAACTGGTAGCGGTTTTTTGTTGGGCTTGCGCCAAGTGCAGAACCTGAAGTGCGTTACAAAACTTACCGGCATGCGCCAGGCAGCCTTGATGCGATCTGCATCTTCAGTCCGCGCTCAATGCGTCGAAGCCTGTACGAATCTTCTCCTCTGGCAACTCATCACCAATAAACACCATCACGCTCTCCCGCGCTTCCCCTTGCTTCCACTCAGCATCCCAGTCAAAGCCATACAGCTTCAGCACGCCCTGGAACACCAGCCGGCGCTGTTCTCCGGCGATGTTCAACACGCCTTTATAACGCAGCAGTTGCTTGCCATGGGTTTCCAGCAGCTCGTTCATGAAGTCGCTGAGGCGGTCGATATCCAGCGCGGTTTCGGTGCGCAGGACCAAGGTCGAAATGCGGTCCGGGGTGGCCGGTTTGAGCACCGGGCGCAAGCTTGGCTTGAGGCTCACACCCAAATCGGTATTGAGGTTGAAGCCGCGCACATCGAGCAGTTCGGCCAGATCGATGCGGCCATGCTCAACCACGCGGATGCCCGCTCGACCGTTGATCCGCGCCAGCCGTTCGCGCAGTGCTTGCACCGCCTGCGGCTCGACCAGATCGGTCTTGCTCAGCAGTAGACGATCGGCAAAACCCACCTGCGCCTGGGCGATGGCCTGGGTCAGGTGCAGCTCGGCATGCGCGGCATCGACCAAGGTGATGATGCCGTCGAGGATGTAGCGCTCGCGCAGTTCCTCGTCGATGAAGAAGGTCTGCGCCACCGGCGCAGGATCGGCTAGACCGGTGCATTCGATCACCAGCCGGTCAAAGGCGATTTCACCAGCGTCCAGGCGCTCGAGCAGCAGGTACAGGGCCTTGGTCAAGTCGGTGTGGATGGTGCAGCACACGCAGCCGTTGGCCAGGGTCATGACCTGTACTGGTTCATCGCCCAGCAACTGGCTGTCGATGCCGGCTTCGCTGAACTCGTTTTCGATCACCGCCAGCTTCAGGCCATGCTCGGCCTTGAGCATGTGCTTGAGCAGGGTGGTCTTGCCGGCACCGAGAAAGCCGGTCAGGACAGTTACGGGAATGGGCGCTTGCACGCAGAAATCTCCTCAAGCCGAAAATGAAAGTGGGAGCCGGTTACCCAGGCTCCCACAGGTTCACGCTTGCCGCTGGTTCAACAGCACTTAGGCCCCGACTTGCCACCGTAACGGGCTTCCTGGCGCTCTCGGAAGAACTCCTCGTAGCTCATCACCGGCTTGTCCGGATGCTTGCCCTGCATGTGTTCGACATAGTTGTCGTAGTCGGGCATGCCGACCATCAGGCGGGCAGCCTGCCCCAGGTACTTACCCAGTCGACCCAGGTCGTTGAACATAGCTGCAATCCTCTCATTTACGCGTCAGGCAAGGCCTGGAATGGGGTTTCTTTATCGCTGCGCTCCTTGTGACCCAAGGCGCGGTAGCCAACCTTGAGGGCGAAGAACAGGATGCTGAAGACCACCAGCAGGAACAGGATCGTCAGGCCAGCGTTGGTGTAGGCGTTGAAGATCACGTGCTGCATCTGGCCGATGTCCTTGGCCGGCGCCAGCACCTGACCGGCATCCAGCGCTACGCTGTACTTGTTGGCCAGGGCCAGGAAGCCGACTGCCGGGTTCGGATCGAACAGCTTGATCAAGCCAGCAGTGGTGGTGCAGATCAGCAGCCATACCGCAGGCAGCAGGGTGACCCACATGTAGCGCTGACGCTTCATCTTGATTAGCACCACGGTGCCGAGCATCAGGGCGATACCCGCCAGCATCTGGTTGGAGATACCGAACAGTGGCCACAAGGTGTTGATGCCGCCCAGCGGATCGATCACGCCCTGGTACAGCAGGTAGCCCCATAGCGCTACGCAGCCCGCAGTAGCGATCAGGTTGGCCGCCCACGACTCGGTACGTTTGAGCGCCGGCACGAAGCTGCCCAGCAGGTCTTGCAGCATGAAGCGCCCGGCACGGGTACCGGCGTCCACTGCGGTGAGGATGAACAGCGCCTCGAACAGGATCGCGAAGTGGTACCAGAAGGCCATGGTGTTCTCACCCGGCAACACCTGGTGGAGGATCTGTGCGATACCCACCGCCAGGGTTGGCGCACCGCCGGCCCGGGCCAGGATGGTGTGCTCGCCGATGTCGCGGGCGACCGCCTCGAGTTGCTCAGGGGTGATCAAGAAGCCCCAGCTGCTGACAGTCTGCGCCACCGATGCGACGTCGGCGCCGACCACTGCGGCCGGGCTGTTCATGGCGAAGTACACGCCTGGCTCGATCACCGAAGCGGCAACCATGGCCATGATGGCGACGAACGACTCCATCAGCATGCCGCCGTAGCCGATGTAACGGGCGTTGGTTTCGTTGTCGAGCAACTTGGGCGTGGTCCCCGAAGAGATCAGCGCATGGAAGCCAGACACCGCACCGCAAGCGATGGTGATGAACAGGAACGGGAACAGCGTGCCCTTCCACACCGGGCCGGTGCCGTCGGTGAACTGGGTCAGGGCCGGCATCTTCAGTTCCGGCGCAATGATCAGGATACCGATGGCCAGGCCAACGATGGTGCCGATCTTGAGGAAGGTCGACAGGTAGTCACGCGGCGCCAGCACCAGCCAGACCGGCAGCACCGCCGCGACGAAGCCGTAGCCGACCAGCATCCAGGTGATCTGCACGCCAGTGAAGGTGAAGGCCGGGCCCCAAACCGGATCTGCGGCAATCAGGCCCCCCAGCCAGATCGACAGCAGCAGCAAGACCACACCGATGAGCGAAATCTCACCGATACGACCCGGGCGGATGTAGCGCATATAAATGCCCATGAACATCGCGATCGGGATGGTCGCCATTACCGTGAACATGCCCCATGGGCTCTCGGCCAGGGCCTTGACCACGATCAGCGCCAGCACCGCGAGGATGATGATCATGATCAGGAAGCAGCCGAACAAGGCGATGGTGCCAGGGATCCTGCCCATCTCCTCGCGCACCATGTCGCCCAGCGAGCGGCCGTTGCGGCGGGTGGACATGAACAGGACCATGAAGTCCTGTACGGCACCGGCCAGCACCACGCCCGCGATCAGCCACAGCGTACCGGGCAAATAGCCCATCTGCGCCGCGAGCACCGGACCGACCAGCGGCCCTGCACCGGCGATCGCCGCGAAGTGGTGACCGAAGAGGATGTGCTTGTTGGTCGGGACATAGTCCAGACCGTCGTTATTGAGTACCGCGGGCGTAGCCCGACGGGGGTCCAGTTGCATCACCTTGGTGGCGATGAACAGGCTGTAGTAGCGATAGGCGACCAAGTAGATGGCCACTGCCGCGACCACGATCCACAAGGCATTGATCGCCTCGCCGCGACGCAGGGCAACCACACCCAGCGCACAGGCTCCCAGGACTGCCAGCGCCAGCCACGGAAGGTGGCGTAGCAGGCTATTATTGTTGTTCATGGTTTACTTCCAGCTGGTGGATTGGAAAGACCGCCCATCGAGTCTAGGGCGTGTCATCGCGCATTGCCACACTTGCTTTGGTCTAGAGCCTTTGCTGCCCGTTTGCTTTACCTGATGCAGGTACGAAATTAACTATAGTCAGGATGTACTCCGGAGGGCTTTCCCATGAGCAACCACGATGAACGCCGGCGCTTTCAGCGCATTGCCTTCGATGCGCCCACTGAATTGCGCCAGGGCAACCGACGCTGGCCGGTAAAATTGCTCGATTTATCGCTCAAAGGACTGTTGATCCAACGACCTGAACCGTGGGACGCCGATGCCACGCAGGACTTCGATGCAGTCATCCATCTTAGTGACCAACAGACCCAGCTGCGCATGCAGGTCGAACTGCGTCACGAAGAACCCGACCGGCTCGGATTCGTCTGCCTGCACATCGACCTCGACTCGATGAGCCATTTGCACCGTCTTGTGGAATTGAACCTGGCTGACAGCACCGAAATGATGCGTGAACTGCGCGAACTCATCGAAGATTGATATCTCTTAGCTAGCTAACGTACTTCCCACCTACTGTTTCCTGTCTACCCAGACAGCTTCTTGCGGGGCGTCTGGGCGCTTGTACACATCCATCCTGCACCGCCTCTGACCAGTTGGAACGCATTCTGCATTCAGTAAACGCGCTGTTTGCGGCCACCCTTGTGCGCGCTCCAATCAAAATATTGTATACAATTTTTGTGGCCATCTAATGTAGGAAGTGTCTACAGTAGCGGCACAACAATAAACAGAGAGCCTGCTCCATGACTACGTCCCCTAGCACGTCTCCCGCCCAACGCCCCGAGGACGAAAACCTCGGCCTGGGTGCCAACCTGGCTTATGGTCTGCAACATGTGCTGACCATGTATGGAGGGATCGTTGCAGTACCCCTGATCCTGGGGCAGGCTGCAGGATTGAACCCTGCGGAAATCGGCCTGCTGATCGCCGCCTCGCTGTTTGCCGGTGGCCTGGCGACGCTGTTGCAGACCTTGGGCCTACCGTTCTTCGGCTGTCAGTTGCCGCTGGTACAGGGTGTGTCGTTCGCCGGTGTGGCGACCATGGGCGCGATCCTCAGTAGCGAAGGCGGCGGTGGCCTGCAGGGTGTACTGGGTGCGGTCATGGCGGCTTCGCTGATCGGCTTTCTGATTACCCCGGTGTTCTCGCGCATTACCAAATTCTTCCCGCCGCTGGTGACCGGTATCGTCATTACCACCATCGGCCTGACCCTGATGCCAGTCGCTGCACGCTGGGTGATGGGCGGCAACAGCGCCTCGCCGGAGTTCGGCAGCATGGCCAACATCGGCCTGGCGGCGGCGACCTTCGCCATCGTCCTGCTACTGAGCAAGCTGGGCAGCGCGGCTATCTCGCGGTTGTCGATCTTGCTGGCAATGGTCGCCGGAACCCTGATCGCCTGGTCGCTGGGCATGGCTGACTTCAGCAAGGTCACCGAAGGCCCGATGTTCGCCTTCCCAACCCCCTTCCACTTCGGCATGCCGACCTTCCACATCGCTGCGATCCTGTCGATGTGCATCGTGATCATGGTGACCCTGGTGGAAACCTCGGCGGACATCCTCGCCGTCGGTGACATCATCGACACCAAGGTCGATTCCAAGCGCCTGGGTGATGGCCTGCGCGCCGACATGGCCTCGAGCATCCTCGCGCCGATCTTCGGCTCCTTCACCCAGAGCGCCTTTGCCCAGAACGTCGGCCTGGTGGCCGTGACTGGGGTCAAGAGCCGCTACGTGGTCGCTACCGGTGGTGTGATCCTGGTCGTGCTGGGCCTGCTGCCGATCATGGGCCGGGTGATTGCCGCAGTGCCGACGCCAGTGCTGGGCGGCGCAGGGATCGTGCTGTTCGGCACCGTTGCCGCCAGCGGCATCCGCACCCTGTCCAAGGTCAGCTACAAGAACAACGTCAACCTGATCATCGTCGCCGCCTCGCTGGGCTTTGGCATGATCCCGATCGCCGCACCGAACTTCTACCACCACTTCCCGAACTGGTTCGAGACCATCTTCCACTCCGGCATCAGCTCGGCGGCGATCATGGCGATTCTGCTCAACCTGATCTTCAACCACTTCACCACGGGCAACTCGGACCAACAGTCGGTATTTGCCGCTGCCTACGAGCGCACCATCCAGTACTCGGACATCTCGGCATTGCGCGATGGCGACTACTTCAAGGATGGCAAGCTGTTCGATGCCGAAGGTAATGAAGTGCCGCTGCTCGAAGCCGATGAGCATGGCGACGAGGCGCCACGGCGCAAGGCCATTGCCGAGCATTGATCGCTGATCGAAGCGGTCAGGGGGGAGCCGATGCGCATCGTCGGCTCCCCTTTTTTGTGGGTGTTGATGACGCTATCGCTGGCCAAGTCCACGCCCGCGAGGTCCTTGCTACGCAGGCCCGGCGAAATAGCGATTCAACGCACTCAAGTCTCCGGCATCCAGCACGCCTGCCAAATAGCGCAACTGCACCCACGCCCTTAGATAGTCATGCCGCGCCTGCGCCAGGTCGCGCCGGGCGCCATATAGCTGCTGCTCGGCATCCAGCACATCGAGGTTGACCCGCTCACCGCCCTGCACGCTCTTGCGCGTGGCCTCAACCAACGCCGCAGCGGCATTCACCGCCAGGCCATAGGCACGAATCTTCGCCGTGCTACTGGCGCACAGGTTGAATTGCTTGCGCAGCTGGTTAACCGTATCTCGCAACTGCGCATCGAGCTCATAGCCAAGCGCAGCGCGCTGAGCCTTGGCCTGACGCACCGACGCCGACACCCCGCCGCCAGCAAACAGCGGCACACTCAACTGCAAGCCAATACTGTCGGTGTCATAGCGCTGGTTGTAGGTGCTCTCGGAGCTGGAGCTGGAAATCCCCTTGCTGGCATAGGCGCTCAAACTCGGCATATGCCCCGCCCGCTGTTGCTCGACCGTCTGATCGGCCGCATCCAGCGCATGACGCTGACTGGCAAGCTCGGCATTGTGTGCCACGGCCAGATCGCGCCACTGTTCAAAACGCGTCGGCAGCAGTGGCTGCACACGGAAATCACCCAGCATGGGCGCCAGGTCTTCGACCAGTACCGCCTCGCCGATGATCGCCTCCAGTGCCCGCAGGGCCGCATCGAGGTTATCCCCCGCCTCGATCTCCTGGGCCTGGGCCAGCTCCAGCCGGGCACGGGTCTCGAGCAGATCGGTACGGGTGCCTTCACCGCCCTTGAGCAGGCGCTGGTTGAGGGTCAGCTGTTCGGCATAGGTGCGCCGTTGGGCCTGGGCCAGGGCGATCTGCTCGTTGGCGAACAATGCCTCGCTGTAGGCGCCGAACAGGCGCACCACAAGCTCCTGGCTACGGCCACGAAAACGCTCGTCGGCCAGCGCCGCCTGGGCCACACCACGACGGTACTCACTCCAGGCGGCGTAGTCGAACAGCGGCTGTTGCAGGGTCAGGGTCGAGCTGTAGCTGCGATAGTCCCGTTGCACGGTGCTGTCGCCCAGCGGGCTGTACTGGGTGACTTCGGAGTCATTGCGCGCGCGATTGTAGCGGTACGACAGGTTCGGCAGCAGCCGGGCGCGGCCGATGGTCAGGTTCTCCACCCCGGCATCGCGCTCGGCGATGGCCGCGTGCAGCGTGGGGTCGTTACGCAGCGCCAAGGCGTAGGCATCGCCCAGGTCCAAGGCGTGCGCGGATAAGCTCAGGCCCATCAGCAACGGCCCGAAGATCAACAACGAACGCATCGGGTCATTCCTCCGCCAGGGCGATATGCACCCGGTCGGCCAGCGGCTTGAACAGGTAGTTGAGCATCGAGCGCTCACCGGTACGCACGAACGCTTCCACCGGCATGCCGGGGCGAATGTCCAGGCCGGACAGCTGCTGCAAGGCGTGTTCAGTGACCTTGATGCGCACCTGGTAATACGGCTGCTGGGTCTTTTCATCGAGCAAGCGGTCGGCCGATACCAGCGCCACCTCGCCATCCACCCGAGGCGTGCTGCTCTGGTTGAAAGCGGCGAACATCAGCTCGACCGGCAAACCCGGTTGCAGCTTGTCGACCATCTCCACCGGCGCCCGCGCATCCACCAACAACGGCGCATCGCCGGGGACGATCTCCATCAACTGCTGGCCGCGGGCAATCACCCCGCCATTGGTGAAGACGCTAAGCCCCACAACCGTGCCTGCAACCGGCGCGCGCACCAGGCTGTGGGCCAATTCGAATTCGGCGCTGCGCAGGCGATTGCCAAGGTCTTCGGCACTGGCCTGCATCTCGCTCAACTGCTGACGAACGTCGTTCTGGTTTTCCTGGCGGCGTTGGCCAATGCGTAACTTCAACTCTTGCACCTGGCGGCGGGTGCGGCCGATGTTGCCCAGGTCCTCGGCGATCGAGCCGTTGACCTGGGCCAGCAAGCGCTCGCTGTCGAGCAGGCGATTGCGCGGGATGTAGCCATCTTGGGCCAGCTCACGCAGCCCGCGCAGTTGCTCATCGAGCGCATCACGCTGCGCCTGCTTGCTGGCCAGCGAGCCTTGCAAGCCTTGCAGCGAGGCCTCGGCGCCGGCGATCCCCTCGCCCATGCCGGCCAATTCCATCTGCAGTGCCTGGGCGCGACTGGCGCGCAATTGGCGCTGCGCCTCCAGTACGCTAGCCACCCACGGCGTAGCAGCCTGGGCGCGCAGCGATTCAGGAAAATCAACGCTGGAGCGGCCGTCACGCTCAGCCATCAGCCGCGCCTCAGTGGCCCGCGCGTTGACGTATTGCACCTGCAGCGAGCCCTTCTGCGCCTCAGCCTGGGTCGCGTCCATGCGCAGCAGCACCTGGCCGGCGCCGACCCGGTCGCCATCGCGCACCAGCAGTTGCTCGATCACCCCGCCCGCGACGTGCTGCACCGCCTGGCGACTGCCGGCGACCATCACCGTGCCACTTAGCGGCACGCCCTTGTCCAGCGGCGCCAGCGCGGCCCACAGGATAAAACCACCAAAACCGCCCAAGACCAGCCAACGGCCAAGCCTGGCCGGACGACGCTCGTCGAGGCGCAAAACAGTAGCGGACTCGCCAGGTGTCTCGGCTTTGCGGATGAATGCAGCGTGTACCGTCATGGTCTTCAAGATCTCGGCAGGCCGTAGCTCATGCTCAGGCCAACAGGTGGGCGCGGCGCCGGGCTCGATACCCCAGCGACGGTTGGGCGTGAACGCTGGGCATCCTGGAGCACCCGCGCCGTCGGCCCGTAGGCCTGAAGCTGGCCGCTGTTGAGCATCAGCAGGTTATCGAGCCCGGCCAGCAGTGCGGATTTATGGGTGATCAGGATCAGCGTGCGGCGCTGTGCGCGGACTTTGCCGATGGCCTCGAGCAAGGCCCGCTCGCCAGCCTCGTCGAGGTTGGCGTTAGGCTCGTCGAGCACGATCAACGCCGGCAGCCCATACAAGGCCCGGGCAAGGCCGATGCGCTGGCGCTGGCCGCCGGACAGGCCACTGCCGCCCTCGCCCAACTGGGTGTCGTAACCGGCCGGCAGTTTCAGGATCATCTCGTGCACCCCGGCCAGTTGCGCGGCAGCGACCACCTGCTGGGCATCCACCGCGTCCAGCCGGGCGATGTTCTCGGCGATGCTGGCGGCGAACAGTTGCACGTCCTGCGGCAAGTAGCCGATATGCATGCCCAGCGCGTGCTTGTCCCACAGACGCAGATCGGCGCCATCCAGGCGCACCTTGCCCGCAGCCGGCGCCTGGGCACCGATCAACAGGCGGGCCAAGGTCGACTTGCCCGAACCGGATGGGCCGATGATGCCCAGCGACTCTCCGGCCGGCAGCTCGAAGCCCAGGTTGCTCAGGCAGGGCTTGTTGCTGCCGGGTTGCAGTGCGTCGAGCGCCTCGACGGTGAGTTTGCCGCTCGGCGCCGGCAGCGGCATGCCTGCCGGGCGCGGCGGCTGCGCCTGCATCATTCCACTCAGGCGCTGATAGGCCAACCGCGCCGCGCCCCACTGGCGCCAAGCGCCGATCAACTGATCGATCGGTGCCAGCACCCGCGCCATCAGAATGGAACCGGCGATCATCATGCCTGGGGTGATCAGCTGTTCGATCGCCAGCCACGCTCCCAAGCCTAGTACCAAGGATTGCAGGGCCAGCCGCACGCTTTTGGACATGGCGGTGATCGCTGCGGTGCGCTCACTGCCCAGGTTCTGCCGGGCAAGAAAACCATGATGCAGTTGCGCCCAACGCTCGCGTACCGCACCGAGCATGCCCATGGCCTCGATGACCTCGGCATTGTGCAGGTTGGCGCTGGCCTGTTGGCTGGCTTGCTGGGACAGCTGCCCGGCTTCGGCGAACGGCGCCTGGGTCAGCCGCTCATTGACCCAAGCCAACACCATCAGCACAACCGCGCCGACCACGGCCATCAGGCCAAGCCAGGGGCTGAACAGGAACATCACCAGCAGGTACACCAGGAACCACGGCGCATCGAACAAGGCGAACAGCGCCTGCCCGGTGGCGAACTGGCGCAGATGGGTGAGGTCGGCGAGCATCTGCCCGGCCACCCCGCGCTGGCCGGCAAGGCTCGCCTCATAAGCAGCCTCGAACACCCTGGGGTTCAGGCGCAGGTCCATCTGCGTGCCGAGGCGGATCACCACCTGGCTGCGCACCCACTCCAACAGGCCCATGAACGCGAACAGCCCAAGCACCATCAAGCTGAGCATCAACAGGGTCATTTCGTTGCGCGAGGACAACACGCGGTCATACACCTGCAGCATGTACAGCGCTGGCGCCAACATCAGCAGGTTGATCACCGCAGTGAACAGGGCGACGTTGGCCAAGCCGGCGCGACAGGCCTTGAGCGCCTGCAGCACTTGATTGGCTGCGGCGGGAGCGGTTCGCATTTGATGGAAACCTCATGGCAAGCGTCGATCGGCGATTGCTTTCGCCTGGTCGGCGCCACAGAATTCGCACCACCGCAACCTGGGCCCGGCAAAGACACGGGTTGCGGGGTAACTGCAACAGATCAGCGAATGGCAGGGTCACCCTCCATTCGCTTTTTCATGCCTGGGATCAGGCCGCCAGCGCCAGATCTTCTGGCAGCGCCTGGACCCCCACAGCTTCGGCGGCAAGCGCGCTGGACGGGCCAGCAGCCAGGGCCGAGCTGATCGCCGCGAAGGTGCTGTCGGTGGATACGCCGTAGTCGGCCAGCAGGTTGTCGAGCACCGACTCCAGGGCGTCGGTATTGCCTTGCATCAGGCTGTAGATAACGTTGTGCACGTCGTTACCGACACGACCGGCACCTTGCGCGGCGCTCAGGTCCAGGCCTTCGAAGCTGACGGCAAAGGTCGACAGGCTGTAATCGCTGCCACCACCACCTTGCAGGCCATTACCCAGTTGAACGCTATCCAACTCGCCCCACAGGTAATGGTTGAGGTTGTTGCTGGCGGGCAGTGCCGGGTTGAACACGTAGTGCAGGCCATTGGCGGTTTCGCTTTCGGCAATCACCGCATAGTTCGATCCATTGGTCCCGCGGATCGCGTACTGGTCACCGTCGAACGAGCCGTTGTTGAAGCCACCGGTGTTGCTGGCGTTGTGATCGGCAGTCTTGAAGCCGGTCGACCACAGCGTGAAGTACTGATCGACAGTGATGTTGGCGAAGCTGGCGGAATAAGTAACGGAAACGCTCATTTCGATTCCTCATTGCATTGCAGTTGAAAGCGAAGGCTCTTGCCAAGCCCTCGTGTTGCCCTTCATTGGGCGAACCTGATGGATCAGAAGTGGTACTCGAGCATGCCGGTCAAGGTCCGACCGCGTGCCAGCGATAAGTTGTTGGAGTCGCCCATGGCGACGAAGTAGGCCTGGTCGGTGAGGTTTTCCATCGACAGGGCAATGTTCAGCTGTGGGGTCGCCCAATAGCTGGCGTAGAGATCCCAGACCTTGTATTGCGGCCACAGGGCTTGGTCGAGTTGGCTATAGCCATGAGTTTCGAGATTGGCGCCATTGCCTTTGCTGTAGCGCAGTCGAGCCCCGACATCGAGGGTATTGTCGAAAAAGCGCAGCCCGGCGGTGAGCGAGCCACGGTCAGCCGGCATGTAGCTGGCGTTGCCCATGATGTCGCCACAGCGCGTCTGGGCATCCAGGTCGGCATCCGCCACCGCGTCGTAGACCGGCATGGGCACTGGGATCGTCATGCCGCCACCAATGGGCAGCTCGACGATTTCGGTACCGCTGATGTTCTTCTTCTGCGCGCCACCGAGGTAGAGCTGTTTTGAACAGAAGTCGTTGCGGCCAATCATGTGGGTGTAGCTGAGCCGGGTGTAGAAGCGCCCGGTATCGTAGTCCAGGGAGTACTCAAGCCCCCGAAAGCGCGTGTCTTGCAAATTGTTCTGGTAGGCGCTGCGCCCCATCGACACCCCGGTCGCGCCGTCGGTGCCTGGCAAATCGACGTTGGTATCGAGGAAGGAAAAGTTATCGATCCGCGTGTCGAAATAAGCGATCTTGGCGGCGAAGCGGTCACCGCTGCGAAACAGTGATTCCTTGAAGATATTCATGCCCACCTCCCAGTTGTGCGAGGTCTCCGGCTTGAGAAACGGGTTGGGATAAACCAGCTCGTTACCACCGCCGTGCGGCTTGCCGCTCATGAACGCTTCAGTCACCGAAGGCGGGCGCCAGCCTCGGCCCCAGCGGGTGTACAGCTGCAACCAGTCCAGGCCCGGCTTGACGCCAATGCCGAAGGTCGGCGAAAAGCGCCCCTGCTCTTGGTCGACGTCATACAGCAGCTCGGTGCGCTGCTTGAGCAGATCGACCTGGGTGATGCCGGTGGGGTACATGTAGGTGGTCAAGCCCGTCTTGCCGGTCAGGCGGTAGCGGTCATAGCGCAAACCGGCATCCAGGGTCAGCCAATCGTCATGCTCGTAGGTCAGGTCAGCGAACAGGCTGGCCATGATCCGCTTGCCTTCAGGATTGGCCCCGCCAGCAAAGGGATTGCTGCTGTTACTGCGTGCCGGAACCATCTCGCTGCTTGGCTTGAAGGTGTCCTGGAACATCTCGGTGCCATAGTTGACGCTGAGGCTATCGCGCTGCCCCAGGTAGAAGCGCGAGGTGTTTTCCAGCTGCAGCCCCCAGGTGTCGGTCTGGAAACGATCGGTGTAGGGCGCATAGTAGTTGCCACTGCCAATGCTGGCGGTGCTGCCGGCGTTCCAACGGTCTTGGCGGGTGGTGACGTAATACAGCTTGGCCTTGAGATCGATCAGATCGTTGTCTGGCGAATAGCTGTAGTCCAGCGCGACGTTCTTGGCAGTGATGTCATTGCTGGCCGAACGGCGGTAATACCAGGAGTTGCTGTCCGCGCTTTGCCAGGTCCAGGCATCCTTGCTGTCGGTATCGGTTTGCAGGTAACTGAGCTGGACGCGTTGATCCAGCGGCAAATTCAGGCCCAGCTTGATCATCTGCGAACGCGTGACGCTGCTCATGTCACCGACTTCGGAGTCGATCCAGTCCTGCCAGGCTTGAGGAAATTGATCTTTCAGGCGGATCTGGGTCCCAAGATTGTCGGTATCGTTGCTGCCGGCGCGGTAGTCTCCGAAATGGCGCTCGCTGACGCCGAGCAAGACGTCACCGACCTCGTTGCCGAAGGCAAACACCGCACTGCCATTGAAGTAGGTGCCATTGCCCAGTTCACCGATGCCGTGGCCGGCGCGAATGCGCCCGCCATATTCTTTGTCCGGGCCAAGAAACTCGCTGGCCTGCACGGTATTGAAACTGGCGATACCACCGAGCACCCCGGCCCCGCCCATGCCCGATTGGCTGCCTTTGTCGATCTGCACGCTGCTGATGAACTCAGGGTCGATGAACATCACGCCATTGCGCTGCTGGTGGCCGTTGACGTTGAAGTTCTGGCGCATGCCATCGATGTTCATGTTGACCCGGCCGTAGTCCTGCACACCCCGGATGTTCACCGACAGGCCTGGATCGCGTTGATCGACCGCGGTGTAGACCCCGGCCGTTTCTTCGAGCAGGTCCGCGGCATGCCGTGGCGGGCGCTTGTCGATCTGCTCGCGGGTAATCACGCTGGTCGAACGTGGCGTCAGGTAGACCCAATCGCCTTCGCGGTTCGAGTTGACATGGGTAGCGCCCAGCTCCATCACCTCGCCGTTGTCCTCGACCCGCTCAAGGCCAACCTGGCCGGCGGCGCTGAAGCGGTAGCGTACCGGCGCACCGCGCAGCAATTGGCGCAGACCGTCCTCGGCGCTGTAGCCACCGCGCAGCCCCTCACTGCGCAAGCCAGCCAACTTGCGGCTATCGAAGAACACCTGCACCCCGGACTGCTCGGCGTAGGCCAGCACAGCGCTGTCCAATGACTGGGCCGGGATGGCGAATTGAATCAGTTGGCGGCTGGCCGCGCCGCTGTCGCTGGCCGCCTGTGCCAGGCCGATCCCCATCGGCAGGGCACAAGCGCCAAAGACCAAGCTGGTGGCTAAGGCGAGGCGACCGAGGGGTCGCTGAGGGTGTGGTCGTGGCGTGCTCACTGTTGTCGCTCGTCTGTTGTTGGCTGTTTTCTAGTAATGAAAATCAATCTCAACAAACAGACGTGCGGCGTAGGAAAACTCAGTAACGGAAAATCAAAATAATTTCTGTCAGGCGCAATTTCAGTAGATCAGCGTCACCCCCGCCACCTCGAAACGCTTGGCCTTGAGCTCATCGCTGAGCACGCTCGCCGCAGCGTCGAGGTTGTCCAGGCGGAACACCCCGCTCACCTGACGCCGGGCCAACTCGGCATCGGTGACGACCAAGCGGCCACTGCGATAGTGGTTGAGCCGCTCGACCACTTCGCTCAACGGCTGACGCTCGAACACCAGCACGCCACGCTGCCAGTCGGTCGCCCGATGCAGATCGCGCTGCGGCCAAGGCCGAACGCCCTGGGCCTGGTCGTAACGCAAGCTCGCGCCCTCCTCCAGCCGCTGGCTGGCCTGGCCATGGGCGGGCGGCGTTTGCAGATCAACCGCCACGCTGTGCTCGAGCATGCCAACCCAGCCCCCGGCGCCCGCCTCACCGATCACGAAGCGGGTGCCCAGGGCGCGCGTCGTGGCGCCGGCGTATTCGACGACAAATGGCCGCGGCTCGGTTGCGCTGACAGGCGCCGCGGTAAAAACTGCCTCGCCGGCCAACAGCCGAATGCGCCGCTCTTGATCGTTGAATGCGATCTGCACGGCGCTGCGGCTGTCCAGCTCGATCAGGCTGCCATCTGCCAGCGTGACGCGCCGCACTTCACCTGTGGCAGTGGCATAGTCGGCGCGCCAATCGAGCAGCCAGGCAGGCCCCTGATAGACCGTGAACACCGCTAGAAACAGCACCGCCGCACTGGCGACTGCCGCGCGCAAACGCGGGCGCCTGGCGCGCGCAGGCCGGGCGCGCGCCGCAGCAGGCGCCGCCACGCTCGTCAACTGGCCAAGATCAGCCCAGGTCGCCTGGGCAAACGCATAGGCCTGGGCATGCCGCGCATCGCTGGCGCACCACTGCTCAAGTGCCTGTTGCTGGTCCGTGGTCAACGGCCCGGCACTTTGCAGCACCACCCACTCGGCGGCCTGCTCGCGGATGGCTTGCTCTGGCAAGTTCTGGCTGCTCACACGGTTCTCTCGCGATCTGGTTATGTCTTGGCTGACGTCTGAGGGGGCGTTTGTCAGTAAACCGTTGGTCATTCCGCTTCCTGCAAGCACTGCATCACATAGGCCAGGGCCTTGGCCAGATGCTTCTGCACGGAGCTATCGGAAATTTCCAGGTGCCGTGCGACCTCGGCGTGCGTCATGCCTTCCAGGCGGTTCAAGCGAAACACCTGCTGAGTGCGTTCGGGCAGCTCAGCCAGGATCGCCTGCAAACGCTGCAGATGCTGCGCACGCTCGGCCTGTTCGTCGAGGCCGGGGCGTTCCTCGACGATGCCTTCGAGTGCCTCATGCGGGACCAGATCAGTCTTGCGCCGTTGCTGCTGACGCACATGGTCGACCATCAGGTTATGCGCAGTCCGGTACAGGTAGGCCGAAGCGTTGTCGATCTGCTCGAGGCGTTGCTGCTCGGCCAAGCGCAGGAAGCTCTCCTGGACCAGGTCAGCGGCCAACTGCGGATCGCGCACCTTGCGCGAGAGCAGACCCTGCAGGGTTTTCGCATGCTTGAGGAACAGGCGTTTTAAATCGGACTGCGCCACACATACTCCAGAGGCTGGTCGCAAGGTGGCGGTATGCTACTGGCAATTGAGAATCAGTTGCAAGAAGACCGATTACTCGAACAGGGCGTCCAAAGCCTGTTCCAGACGCGTCACGGCAATCACCTGCAAGCCCGCCGGCGACTCCTTGGGCGCATTGCCCTTGGGCACGATGGCGCGTTTGAAGCCGTGCTTGGCGGCCTCTTTGAGGCGTTCCTGGCCACTGGGCACGGGGCGCACCTCACCCGATAGGCCAATCTCGCCGAACACCAGCAGACCGTGGGCCAACGGCCGGTTGCGCAGGCTGGACATGACGGCCGCCAGCAGCGCCAGGTCCGAAGCGGTTTCCAATACCTTCACCCCACCGACCACGTTGAGGAACACGTCCTGGTCATGGGTAGGAATGCCGCCATGGCGATGCAGAACCGCCAGCAACATGGCCAGGCGGTTCTGGTCCAGGCCCAAGGTGACTCGTCGTGGGTTGGCCAGGTGGCTGTCGTCGACCAGCGCCTGCACCTCGACCAACATCGGCCGGGTGCCTTCCCAGGTGGCCATCACCACGCTGCCTGGCACCTCTTCCTGGGTACGGTTGAGGAAGATCGCCGAAGGGTTGGAAACCTCCTTCAGGCCACGATCGGTCATGCCGAACACGCCCAGTTCATTGACCGCGCCAAAGCGGTTCTTCACCGCGCGCAGCAGACGCAGGCGGCCGTCCGACTCGCCCTCGAAATACAGAACGGTATCGACCATGTGCTCCAGCACCCGCGGGCCGGCTAGCGAGCCTTCCTTGGTGACGTGGCCGACCAGGAAAATCGCCGTGCCGCTCTGCTTGGCATAGCGCACCAACAGCGCCGTGCTCTCGCGCACTTGCGCCACCCCGCCAGGCGCCGATTGCAGCTGCTCGGTGAAGATGGTCTGGATCGAGTCGATGACCATCACCCGCGGTTTTTCCACGCGCGCCGTGGCGATGATGGTTTCGATGCAGGTTTCGGTCATGACCTTGAGCTGATCCTGCGGCAACCCCAGGCGCCGTGAGCGCATCGCCACCTGCTGCTGGGATTCCTCGCCCGTCACGTATAGCGCCGGCATGCCGGTGGCGATGTTGCACAGGGTCTGCAACAGGATGGTCGACTTGCCGATACCCGGGTCACCCCCAATCAACACCACCGAGCCGTCGACCAGGCCACCACCGAGCACTCGGTCGAGCTCGGTGCTGCTGGTGGTGAAGCGCGGGATTTCTTCAACGCTGACCTCGGCCAGGGTCTTGATCTGCGCCTGCTGCCCAGTCCAGCCGGCGCGCCCGCTCGGCGCTGCCGCGCCGCCGCTCTCGATCATGGTTTCGGTCAGGGTGTTCCAGGCGCCGCACTCACCGCACTGGCCGGCCCATTTGGGAAAGGTCGCGCCGCACTCGGTGCAGCCATACAAGCGCTTGGCTTTGGCCATGGGGGCAGTCTCCTGGGAAAAAACCGCCATGATAGCCGAGCTGGACGTGTCTCGAACGCCGCGGGGTGCGACAAAACTATTCGATCTAACCGCAGTCTCTAGCTGCAAGCATCACGCATGAAGCGTTTAAGTGGCTTACACTGCGTTTACTTATCCATTTGTTACAAGGAACACAACCATGGGCATGATCAGTGAATTCAAGGCGTTTGCGGTCAAGGGCAATGTCGTCGACATGGCCGTCGGTATCATCATCGGCGCAGCGTTCGGCAAGATCGTTTCGTCGTTCGTCGGTGACGTGGTGATGCCACCGCTGGGCCTGCTGATCGGCGGCGTGGACTTCAGTGACCTGGCAATCACCCTCAAGGCGGCCGAAGGCGATGTTCCGGCAGTGATGCTGGCCTACGGCAAGTTCATCCAGACCGTAATCGACTTCCTCATCGTCGCCTTCGCCATCTTCATGGGGGTCAAGGTGATCAACCGCCTCAAGCGCGAAGAGGCCGTGGCGCCGAGCGTACCGCCAGCGCCTACCCCGCAGGAAACCCTGCTGACCGAGATTCGCGACCTGCTCAAGACGCAGAATCAGAATCGTCTGCCCTGAACGCAGCTACGAGCCGAAACGAAACACCAGGGCCGAGCTCGGCCCTGGCTTTTCTAACAGCTTGAGGCTTGTCGCTTGTAGCTGATTCTCACCAGTAGTTTTCTACCGCCACCTGCCCCGGCCGCTTGCTCAAGCTCAGTTGCAGATCGCGTGCCTTGAGCACCTTGCGCGTGTCATCGATCATTTGCGGGTTACCGCAGAGCATGATGCGGGAATGTTCAGGGGAAAACTCAAGCCCTGCCGCCCGCTCCAATTCGCCATTTTCGATCAGTGTGGTAATGCGTGCATCCAATGCGCCAGGGTGCTTCTCGCGGGTTACCACCGGAATGAACTGCAACTTGCCAGCGAACTCAGCCAGGTAGTCACGCTGTTCCAGGCCAGCGATCTCCTCTAGATAAGCCAGCTCATTGGCTTCGCGTACCGAATACACCAGCTTGATGTTGTCGAAACGCTCCCAGGCCTCGAAGTCCTGCAGGATCGACATGAACGGTGCAATGCCGGTACCGGTCGCCAGCAGCCATAGATCGCGACCGCCAATGAAGCGATCGAGGGTCAGAAAACCAAACGCCTGACGGTCGATCAACAGCGTATCGCCTTCGCCCAGACGGCTCAGCTCGCTGGTGAATTCGCCCCCTGGGACTACAATCGAGAAAAAATCCAAGTGCTCATCATGTGGCGCGCTGACCATCGAATAGGCCCGCCAAACCACGCTGCCATCGGCCTTGGTCACACCCAGGCGGGCGAACTGGCCGGAGCGAAAGCGAAAGCCTGCGTCGCGGGTGACTCGCAAGGAGAACAAGCTGGGCGTCAGCGGTTGCACGTCGAGCAAGGTCTGGCGAGTGAATTTGTCGGCGCTGGCGGTCATGACGGGCTCCATAAATCAAGTGTGCACAGTTTCGCCCAAAGCGGCGGCGATGAACACCGACGGTTTGCAGGGGCAAGCCAAACTGAGCGTCATACAAGGCTTGCATGGCTATAGCGAAAAAATCCCAACGCAACGCTGGGTCTTTTCCTACAATGAGCCGGGTGGTAGTGGAGTTGGATCCAAGGAGCTATCAGGGAGCGTTTCAATGTCGCAATGGAACCCGGAGCAGCTGCAACAGCTGCTAGACGAGCGCGACCCGCAGCAGTTGTTCAAGCGTGCGTTGGCGTTGGTACAGGATATGGGCATGCCCTACATGGGTTTGGCCTTGCACATCCATCTGGCCGCTAACAGACCGCAAATCTTCCTGTACAACAATTTCCCAGCGCAATGGAACGCATTCTATACGCAAGCTGAGTTGATCAAACAGGACCCCATCGTCAAGCGCTGTCATGAATCCACCCTGCCGGTGCTATGGGATGACGAGCTATTTCGCGAAGTGCCAACACTGCGTAGTACGGCGTGCTCCTATGGTTTGCGCCATGGCTGGAGCCAATCGGTGCACGACCAGCGGCATAACGAAACGCAGTTGAGCGTAGCCAGGCCGCAGGGCAAGATCGACACCGCTGAGTTCTATGGCAAGAGCGCGCGTATCGTCTGGCTGTGCCACACCCTGCACGAGCGGCTCAGTGAACACCACCTGGCAGCCCTGGCACCGATCCCCAAACTCAGCGAACGCGAGTTGGAAGTGCTCAAGTGGTCCGCCGACGGCAAGACTGCGGCAGTGATTGCCCGGATCCTGTCGCTGTCGACCAGCACAGTGAACTTCCACATCCGCAGCGTGATCACCAAGACCAACGCCTCCAACAAGGCCGGTGCCATTGCCATCGCCGCCAGCCGCGGGCTGTTCTGACGCCAGACATCCCACCGTTTGGGCAAAGCCCTGTAGAATTGCGCGCTTCAAGCTCGTCGTGGTCTGCGCCGGGCAGATTCGCACCTGAGCCCCATGCCATGCCCTTGTTGACCAGCCCCTTTGCCGAACTCGACCTGATCCGCCAACCGGAACAGGCCAACGACCCCCTGCAAGCGTTCGACGCTGCCGATGAGTATCTGCTCGAGCACCTGGCCAGCCAGGCGCTGCCGACGGATTGCCGGGTGCTGGTGCTAAACGACAGCTTCGGCGCCCTGGCGGCCAGCCTGTGCGCTGATATGCAGGTGGTCAGCAGCGGTGATTCGCACCTGGCGCGGGTGGCCTTGGAAAAGAACCTGGCGCGTAACGCCAAGCCCTTCGACGCCGTGCCTTTCGTGCCCGCCAACGCGCCCTGGCAAGGGCCGTTTGACCGAGTGCTGGTGCGGGTGCCGAAGACCCTGGCGCTGCTCGAGGAGCAGCTGATTCGCCTGCAAGGCCATCTGGCCCCGGGTGCGCAAGTGATCGCCACCGCCATGATCAAGCACCTGCCGCGAGCAGCGGGCGACCTGATGGAAAAGTACATCGGCCCGGTGCAGGCGTCGCTTGCGCAGAAAAAAGCCCGCCTGCTGACCGCCACCGTGGCCGAACGACCACGGGTTAGCTCGCCTTATCCCACGCGCTACCGCCTGGATGCGCCAGCCCTGGAGCTGGTCAACCATGCCAATGTGTTTTGCCGCGAAGGCTTGGATATCGGCACCCGCGCATTCCTCCCGCACCTGCCGCGTGATCTGGGCCAGGCTCGGGTTGCCGACCTTGGCTGTGGCAATGGCGTGCTGGCGATCGCCAGTGCCCTGGTTAATCCTGAGGCGCAGTACACACTAGTCGACGAGTCGTACATGGCAGTGCAATCAGCGTTGGATAACTGGCAGGCGGTGTTGGCCGATCGGCCGGTGGAGGTGCGCGCAGCCGATGGTCTGGCTGGGCAGGAGAAGCAGTCGCTGGATGTGGTGCTGTGCAACCCGCCGTTCCATCAGCAGCAGGTCGTGGGCGACTTCCTAGCCTGGCGGATGTTCCAGCAGGCGCGCGATGCCTTGGTAGTGGGCGGCGCGCTGTACATCGTGGGTAACCGGCACCTGGGGTACCACAGTAAGCTGGCGCGGCTGTTCCGTGGGGTTGAGCAGGTAGCGGCTACACCCAAGTTCGTCATCCTCAAGGCCCGCAAGTAAGCCCAAAGGCCCTTGGGACCGCGTTGCGGTCCCAAGGGCCTGCATTCAGTGGGTACTCAACCCTGCCGCGGCCATGAACATCCGCATCAACCAGGCCACCACCCCAAGCGCGGCCACACTGCCCGCCCAGATCAGCACCAGCCAACCCAGCCGTTGCCACAGCGGCCTCTTCTGCTCCTCGATGCCATGTTTACCCGTCATCGTGCAGCCCTCCCTAGTGGTAGCCATCTTCGTGGGTCACCTTGCCGCGGAACACGTAGTAGCTCCAGAAGGTGTAACCCAGGATGAACGGCAGGATGAACAGCGTCCCCACCAACATGAAGCCCTGGCTCTGCGGCGGCGCGGCGGCTTCCCAGATCGAGATCGAGGGCGGGATGATGTTCGGCCACAAGCTGATGCCCAGCCCGCTGTAACCGAGGAAGATCAACACCAGGGTCAACAGGAATGGCGTGTAGTTGGCATTGCGCGCCACTGCCTTGAGCAGCCCGTAGAAGGTCACCAGGACCAGGATCGGCACCGGCATGAACCAGATCAAGTTAGGCATGCTGAACCAACGCTCGGCGATCTGTGGATAAGCCAGCGGCGTCCACAGGCTGACAATACCGATCACCACCAGCAGCACCAGCGCCAGCGGGCGCGCCAGGTCATGCATCTGCTTTTGCAGCGGGCCTTCGGTTTTCATGATCAGCCAGGTGCAGCCAAGCAAGGTGTAGGCGACGATCAAACCCAGCCCGGAATACAGGCTGAATGGCGTCAGCCAATCCAGCGAGCCGCCGGCGTAATGGCGGTCGACCACCTTGAAGCCTTCGATGAACGCGCCTAGCGCGACGCCCTGGAAGAAGGTGGCCACCAATGAGCCGCCAATGAACGCCTTGTCCCACAGGTGCCGCTTGTCATCCTTGGCCTTGAAACGAAACTCGAAGGCCACTCCACGGAAGATCAAGCCCACCAGCATCAGGATCAGCGGCAGGTACAACGCTTCCAGCACTACCGCATAAGCCATCGGGAAGGCGCCGAACAAGCCCGCGCCCCCCAGCACCAGCCAGGTTTCGTTGCCGTCCCATACCGGGGCGACGGTGTTCATCATCACATCGCGGTCACGCTCGGCCTTGACGAACGGGAAGAGCATGCCGATGCCCAGGTCGAAGCCGTCCATCACCACGTACATCATGACGCCGAAGATGATGATCACAGCCCAGATCAGCGGAAGATCGATACCCATGACTCAGCTCTCCTTGTTCAGGCGGACGGCGTCGGTGTTGGCGTCGGCGCTATCGTCGGCGGCAGACAATGGCCGCGCGGGTGTGCGCTGCTGGCCAGGGCCGCCCGGTGGCTGCGCATCGCCTTCGCCGGTGTGCGGGCCTTTGCGCACCAGGCGCATCATGTAGCCAAGGCCGGTACCGAACAGGGCGAAGTAGACCACCACGAAGATCACCAGGGTCACGCCGAGCTGGGTGTAGCTATGGTTGGACACCCCTTCGGAGGTGCGCATCAGTCCGTAGACCACCCACGGCTGACGGCCGATCTCGGTGGTGAACCAACCGGCCAGGATGGCAATCAGACCGGACGGCCCCATCCACAGAGTGAGGTAGAGGAAGGGTTTGCTGCTGTACAAGGTGCCGCGTTTACGCAGCCACAAGCTCCACAGGCCCACGAAGATCATCAGCAAGCCCAAGCCCACCATGACCCGGAACGACCAGAACACGATGGTCGAATTGGGTCGATCCTCGGCTGGGAACTCTTTCATCGCCGGCACTTGCTTATCCAGGCTGTGGGTCAGGATCAGGCTGCCCAGGGCCGGAATTTCGATCTTGTAGCGGGTCGTTTCAGCCTGCATGTCGGGGATACCGAACAGGATCAGCGGCGTAGGCTCACCGGGGACGTTCTCCCAGTGTCCTTCGATCGCGGCGATCTTCACCGGCTGGTGCTTCAAGGTGTTCAAACCATGGAAGTCGCCAATCACCGCCTGGATCGGCGCGACGATCAGCGCCATCCACATGGCCATCGAGAGCATCTTGCGCACCGCCGGGTTGTCACGCCCGCGCAGCAAGTGCCAGGCCGCCGAAGCGCCGACGAAGAACGCTGTGGCGACAAAGGCCGCGGTGGCCATGTGCATCAGTCGATAGGGGAACGAGGGGTTGAAGATCACTGCCAGCCAGTCCACCGGCACCACGCGACCGTCGATGATTTCGTGGCCTTGCGGGGTCTGCATCCAGCTGTTCGAGGCCAGGATCCAAAAGGTCGAAACCAAGGTGCCCAGGGCCACCATCACTGTCGAGAAAAAGTGCAGCCCCCGGCCGACGCGGTTCCAGCCGAACAGCATGACCCCGAGGAAACCGGCCTCGAGGAAGAACGCGGTGAGTACTTCATAGGTCAGCAACGGTCCGGTAACAGCCCCGGCGAAGTCAGAGAAGCGGCTCCAGTTGGTGCCGAACTGATAGGCCATGACCAAACCGGAGACCACCCCCATGCCGAAGTTGACGGCGAAGATCTTCGACCAGAAGTGATAGAGGTCGCGGTAGACCTGCTCGTGGGTTCTCAGCCAAAGGCCTTCGAGAACCGCCAGGTAGCTCGCCAGGCCAATGGTGATGGCTGGGAACAAGATGTGAAAGGACACGGTAAAGGCAAACTGGATTCGGGCGAGCTCTAGGGCTTCTAATCCGAACATGGTGCTTCCTCTTCAGATAATCCGGCGTCCGGGCTCATGGCCCTGTCGCCCACTGCCCCCACGGTTATCGAGTGCGGCGCGTTGGAATTGTTCTGTTCGATCGCAGGGATTGAGGCCTGATGGCCAAACCGTTGCTTGTGGAACGATTGATCCAGGTCAACGGTTGCCAGTGAGCATAGCCCCGAATGGCCGCCCTAGCCGTGTGGTTGAATGCCGCGTGACCCGTTGTCTCACCCGCCTTTAGTTGAATAGGCAAGGCAGCTGTTGGGAGCTGGGCTGATCATTTCTGCACGCTGAAGCCGTGACGCAATGAGATGTGCAAACTCAGCTCGCCTCTAATCCAACCCCCGCAACTATTTGTTACAAACAGATGATACGCTCTGGCCCTCCCCTATCGCCGAGGCCACAGGTTTCCCGATGTCTGATTCCGCCCCGCTGTTGCTCCGGCAACACCGCCCCTTCCTCGCCTTCTGGCTAGCCCGCGTATTCACCGCCAGCGGCTTTCAGATGCTCACCGTGGCCATCGGCTGGCACCTCTACCAACTGACCGGCAACGTGCTCGATCTGGGTCTGGTCGGCCTGGTCGAGTTCGCCCCACGGGTGCTGTTCATGCTCCACACCGGCCATGTGGCGGACCGCTTCGATCGGCGCCGGGTCGCCGCCCTGTGCCAAAGCCTGCAAGCACTGATCGCCCTGGCCCTGGTGGTGGGCAGCGCGACTGACAACGTCAGCCGCGAGATGATCTTCATCCTGGCCTTCCTGCTCGGTGCGACCCGCTCGTTCGAAATGCCAGCGACCCAGGCACTGCTGCCCAATGTCGTGCCACCGGGGCTGTTTCCACGGGCGGTGGCCGCCTCGGCCTCGGCGACACAGGCAGCGACCATCGTCGCCCCGGCAGTTGGCGGCTTGCTGTACGCCTTTGGCAGCATCTGGGTATACGGCCCGACCGTGGCGCTGTATGCGATTGCCTGCCTGCTCACCCTGAGCCTCGACGCCCGCCAACAGCTGCCTCAGCGTGGCCGCGCCAGCCTCGAGTCGCTGCTGGCCGGGATCCGTTTCATTCGCAGTCGCCCGGACATCCTCGGCGCTATCTCCCTGGACCTGTTCGCGGTACTGCTCGGCGGCGCCACCGCCCTGCTCCCAGTGTTCGCCAAGGACATCCTGCTCACCGGCCCATGGGGCCTGGGCCTGCTGCGCTCGGCACCTGCGGTGGGGGCGCTGCTGATGTCGATCTGGCTGGCGCGCTTCCCGTTCGAGCGCAAGGTCGGCCGGACCATGTTCACCGCGGTCGGGGTGTTTGGCGTGGCGACCATTGCCTTTGGCTTGTCGACCTCGTTCTGGTTCTCGCTGGCGGTGCTGGTGGTGCTGGGCGCGGCGGACATGATCAGCATGGTCATCCGCAGTTCGTTCGTGCAGTTGGAGACGCCCGATGAGATGCGCGGGCGGGTGAGCGCGGTGAACGGGTTGTTCATCGGTGCCTCGAATCAGCTCGGCGAGTTCGAATCTGGGGTGACTGCGCACTGGTTTGGCACAGTGCCGGCGGTGGTGCTTGGCGGGGTGGGCACATTGCTGGTGACCGGGGTGTGGATAAAACTGTTCCCGACCCTGGCCAATCGGGATCGGTTGCACAACTCCTGATCAGCTCGCGCAAAGAACCAGTAAAGGTGTGGGAGCGGGCTGCTCGGCCGGTCCGCCAGGTGACCTGCCAACGGCCATAGGCCCCCGCCATCCATGCTGGTATGATGCGCGGCTTTTTTCCGCCCCACATAAACCACGGCATCCGGTACGGTCTGTGCTTTGCTGATGGGGTCGATATATTCACGGCGCCTGGGGGCGCCTTGGGGAGCGGGCATGCTGGAAAGGCTGTTTCAACTAAAAGCACACAACACCAATGTGCGCACCGAGATTCTTGCGGGCGTCACTACCTTCCTGGCCATGGCCTACATTCTGTTCGTCAACCCGAGCATCCTCGGCGAGACCGGCATGGACAAGGGTGCGATCTTCGTCGCCACCTGCCTGGCCGCAGCGATCGGCTCGGCAACCATGGGCCTGATCGCCAACTACCCGATCGCCCTGGCGCCGGGGATGGGCCTGAACGCCTTCTTCACCTACACCGTCGTGCTGCACATGGGCCATACCTGGCAAGTGGCGCTGGGTGCGGTATTCCTCTCGGCGGTGCTGTTCTTCCTGCTGTCGATCTTCCGCATCCGTGAGTGGATCGTGAACAGCATTCCGCTGCCGCTGCGCTCGGCGATCGCCGCCGGCATCGGCCTGTTCCTGGCACTGATCGCCCTGCATAACGCAGGCATCGTCGTCGATAACCCGGCTACCTTGGTGGGTCTGGGCGACCTGAAGAATCCGGCCCCCGTGCTGGCAACGCTGGGCTTCTTCCTGATCGTCGCCCTGGAAGCAATGAAAGTGCGCGGCGCGGTGCTGATCGGCATTCTCGCGGTCACCCTGGCCTCGATCCTGATGGGCGTGACGCCCTTTGCCGGCGTGGTGTCGATGCCGCCATCGCTGGCGCCGACCTTCCTGCAACTGGACATCGCCGGCGCCCTCGATGTGGGCCTGATCAGCGTGATCTTCGCCTTCCTGTTCGTCGACCTGTTCGATAACTCCGGCACCCTGATCGCCGTCGCCAAGCGCGCCGGCCTGATGGGCAAGGACGGCCACATGCCGAAGATGGGCCGTGCCCTGATCGCCGACAGCACCGCGGCCATGGCCGGCTCGCTGCTTGGCACCTCGACCACCACCAGCTACATCGAGTCGGCTGCGGGCGTGAGCGCCGGTGGCCGTACTGGCCTGACCGCCATCGTGGTCGCGATCCTGTTCCTCCTGGCGCTGTTCTTCGCGCCCCTGGCTGGCAGCGTTCCGGCCTTCGCCACTGCGCCGGCGCTGCTGTTCGTCGCCGTGCTGATGGCCTCGGGGCTGGCGGAAATAAACTGGGATGACGTCACCGAAGCCGCGCCAGTGATGGTCACTGCCCTGGCCATGCCGCTGACCTACTCGATCGCCAACGGCATCGCCTTCGGCTTCATTACCTGGACCGCCATCAAACTGCTCTCGGGCCGCCGCCACGAGCTCAACCCGGCATTGGTGATCCTCTCCATCCTGTTCGTCATCAAGCTGGGCTGGTTAAACGCATGAGTGCTGTCTTCGATCCGTCGTCCTATGAAAGCCTGCTGACGCCCAAGGTCGAGCGCCTGCGAGAGTTGCTGGCGCCGTTCGATGCGCCAGAGCCTGCGGTGTTCGATTCGCCGCGCGAGCACTATCGCCTGCGTGCCGAGTTCCGCCTGTGGCGTGAGGAAGGCCAGCGCCACTACGCGATGTTCGCCCCAGGCGAGAAGCACAAGGCGATCCTGATCGACGACTTCCCGATTGCCAGTGAGCGCATCAACGCGCTGATGCCGCGCCTGAAAGCGGCCTGGCAGGCCAGCGAGGCGCTGAGCAATCGGCTGTTCCAGGTGGAGTTTCTGACCACCCTGGCAGGCGATGCGATGGTCACCCTGTGCTACCACCGTCCACTCGACGAGGCCTGGGAAACCGCTGCCCGCGTGCTTGCCGAACAACTCGGCGTCAGCCTGATCGGCCGCTCCAAGGGCAAGCGCCTGGTGATTGGCCGCGACTACGCGGTCGAGCAATTGCAAGTCGCTGGCCGCACCTTCAGCTACCGCCAACCCGAAGGCGCGTTCACCCAGCCTAACGGCGCAGTGAACCAGAAGATGCTCAACTGGGCCTTCGACGCCATGGGCGAGCGCGACGACGATCTGCTCGAGCTGTACTGTGGCAATGGCAACTTCACCCTGCCCCTGGCCACCCGCGCACGTAAGGTGCTGGCCACCGAAATCAGCAAGACCTCGGTCAACGCCGCACTGCATAACCTCGACGAGAACGGCGTGGACAACGTGCGCCTGGTGCGCTTGTCGGCTGAAGAGCTGACCCAGGCGCTGAACGAGGTCCGCCCGTTCCGCCGCCTGGAAGGCATCGAGCTGAAAAGCTACGACTTCGGCACGGTGTTCGTCGACCCGCCACGCGCCGGCATGGACCCGGACACCTGCGAGCTGACCCGTCGCTTCGAGCGCATCCTGTACATCTCTTGCAACCCGCAAACCCTGGCGCAGAACATCGCCCAGCTGCACGATACCCACCGTATCGAACGCTGTGCGCTGTTCGACCAGTTCCCCTATACCCATCATATGGAAAGCGGGGTGTTGCTGGTTCGGCGCTGACCCGCAACCGGCGAGGCCGCAATGGCCTCGCCGCGAACGCTGCAAGGAGTGCTGTGCCGATGGATCAACTAAGCGCCATGCAGACCTTTCGCCGGGTGGTCGATCTCGGCAGTTTCAGTGCCGCCGCCGTTCAGGCCGGGGTGTCCCATACCGTGCTGTCGCGCCAGGTGAAAAACCTTGAGCGCCAACTCGGCACGCAACTGCTCAACCGCACCACCCGGCGCTTGCAGATGACCGAAGCAGGGGCGCTGTTCTATCGCCACTGCGTGCAGATCCTCGAACAAATGCAGGCGATGACCCTCGAGCTGTCCGAGCACCAGCAGCAACCTAGCGGCACCTTGCGCCTAAGCGTTGCAACGGCCTTTGGTGAACTGGAGCTGGGCCGTTGGCTGCCCGACTTCGTCGAGCGCCATGAGCGCCTGCAGATCGAACTCAACTGCACCGACCGCTTCGTCGACCTTCTGGAAGAGGAGATCGATGTCTGCCTGCGCGTGACCGATCACCTGCCAGATTCAAGCCTGGTGGCGCGACGCCTGGCCGCGAGTGAAGTGCTACTGGTAGCAGCGCCAAGCTACCTTGAGCGCCATGGCCGCCCGACCTCACCTGAGCAGTTGGCCAACCATCCACTGCTGGGCTATAGCCGGCTGACACACCCACAGCGCCTGCAACTAAGTGACCCACAAGGCGAGCAACGCGAAGTGCTGATGCCCAGGCGGCTGAGCGCCAACTCCCCCATGGCGCTGCGCGCGGCGGCAATTGGTGGGCTGGGGATCGCCAGCTTCGACCGCTTCATCGTCCACGATGCCCTGCGCGACGGTCGCCTGGTGCCAGTACTGGACGGCTGGCAACTGCCGGCGCGCACGCTGTATGCGGTGTATCCGCAGAGCCGCTACCTGGCGCCTAAGGTTCGGGCATTTCTCGATTACGTGCAGGCCTACTACGCGCATGCACGTTGGGCTGATTAATCAGTGCAATAAATGCACAAATCCTGGCTGCCTGGCGCCGTATTTGTGCGACTACTGATCAATTAACCTGCGCCTCTCATTCAATGTGCGTAGGAGCTCCACCATGAAAGCACTGCATGCCATTCTCGCTGGCCTGACCCTTGCCACCTTCGTCACCACCGCTCACGCAGCCGAGGAAAAACTTATCTCGGTACCAAACAGCGCTGCGCTGACTTGGAAAGACGTCGACGGCACTAAAGGGGCAGTCAGCTACGCCAACGTCGAAGGCGATCTGTTCGGCAAAGGCCCATACTCTGCGTTCGTGAAATTCAACAAAGGCGTGGATAACGGTCTGCACACCCACAGTCAGACGCTGCCGACCGTGGTCCTGAAGGGGACGTTCTATGCGGTGATCGATGGCAAGCGCACCGAGTATCCGGCTGGCTCGTATTACAAGCTGCCGGCCAATCTGGTGCATGAGAGTGGTTGTACTGCCGCAGCCGATTGCCTGCTGTTCCAGTACCAAGCGGATGCGTTCGATCTCAATCCGGTCAAGGGTTGAACCATCAGATTCTGACGCGGCGGGGCGCCGAAGCGCTGTGATGGACAGCGCAGCGGCCCCCTCTGATCCAATGCGGATCAGAAATCGAAGAACACCGTCTCCCCTTCCCCCTGAATACGGATATCGAAGCGATACGCCGTCTTGCCATCAACCTCACAGCGCTTGGCAATCAACGTCTCACGTCGCTGTGGCTGTTCGATCAAATTCAGCACCGGGCACTTGGCGTTAGCCTCGCCTTCGTCATCGAAATACAGCCGCGTATGCAACTGGATGTTGATCCCCCGGGCAAACAGGCTGATGTTGATGTGCGGCGCCATCGGCACACCTGCAGCGTTGTTGACCACGCCCGGCTTGACCGTGTGCAAGGTCCAGTCACCCGAGTCGAAGGTGGTGGCGGTTCGACCAAAGCTGTTGAAGGGGTTCTCCAGGTTGTATTCGTCCTGGTAATGACCCTCGGCATCGGCCTGCCAGATCTCCAGGAACGAATCACGCACCAGATGGCCGTTGCCGTCATACACCTGGCCGATCAACAGGATGTGCTCGCCCGGCGCTTCAGGGCGGGCCAGGCGGTTCCAGATTTCCTCTGGGCGGGTCGGGTTACCGGCCGCTTCCAGGGCCAGGCCGATGTGTACGTAGGGGCCGGCAGTCTGCGAGGGCGTTTCCGGCAGCAGTTCGATTGGCATGTCGGCGCTCCTCAGCGGTTTTCGAAGTGGGTCTGGCGCTGACCGCGCAGGACGATGTCAAAGCGGTAGGCCAGGCAATCCATCGGGTTGGCGTTGCTCATGTCGAGCTTGGCGATCAACTGCTGCACCGCTGCCGGGTTGGCGATGGATTTGACGATCGGGCACATCGGGATCAGCGGATCACCTTCGAAATACAGCTGGGTGATCAACTTGGTCGAAATCGACGGGCCACTGACCGAAAAGTGAATGTGCGCCGGGCGCCAGTCATTCGGGCCGTTGCGCCATGGGTACGGGCCGGGCTTGATGGTACGGAAGCTGTAGTAGCCGTCGCTGTCGGTCAGGGCGCGGCCGACGCCACCGAAGTTGGGGTCCAGCGGGGCCAGGTAGCGATCGTTCTTGTGTCGATAGCGACCGCCAGCGTTGGCCTGCCACATTTCCACCAAGGTGTTGGGCACGGGCTTGCCATACTGGTCGATGACCCGGCCGGCCACGATGATGCGCTCGCCGATTGGCAGGCCACCGTTGTCGAAGTTCAGCAGCAGGTCGTTGTCGTGTTGACCAAAGCGCAGATGAGAGAAGTCGGGACCGGTGGTCTCGCTGATCGACTGCGGGATGCTCACCAGCGCCTGGCGCGGGGAACGGGCAATCGAGGTCTTGTAGTCAGGCGTAAAGGCTTTTGGGTGCCAGTTGCGATCACGGATCACGAAGCGGCTGGTGTCCTGGGCGGGCATGCCGTTTTCCTCTTATTGGACTTGTGCGAGCGCCTGTGCGTGGCAGGCGGACTTGCAGTTTCCGGCAGGTCGCGGGGGATGAATATTGAAATCAACGGCCCATAACATAACCATTTGGTTATGGATGCAGCATTAGCTGTCAGAGCGCCGTCCCCTGAACTAATCTTTAACCTCATGTTTCAAGCTGGAGCACACTTCATGGAATGGCGAAAAGGCCGGCGTAGCGACAACGTGGTCGATGCCCGCGGCGAAGGCGGTGGTGGCGGCGGTATGCGCTTTGGTGGCGGTAAAGGGCTTGGCCTCGGCGCGATCTTGCTGATTGTCGGTATCGGCTGGCTGACTGGACAAGACCCGTTGCAGATCCTCGGCCAGATCGCCGGACAGATGGACCAACAACAAACCCAGACCGCCCCGGCTGGTGTGGAAGGCAAGGCGCCGCCGGCCAATGATGAGCAGGCCGAGTTCGTCGCCTCGATCCTGGGCGACACCGAAGACACCTGGAAGGCGCTGTTTGCCCAGGCTGGCAAACAGTATCGCGACCCCAAGCTGGTGCTGTTCAGCGGCCAGGTCAATTCTGCCTGCGGCTTCGCCTCGTCGGCAGTCGGGCCGTTCTACTGCCCGGGCGATCAGCGGGTATACCTGGACATGAGCTTCTTCCGCGAGATGGAAAGCCGCTTTGCCGCAGCCGGTGATTTTGCCCAGGCCTATGTGATTGCCCATGAGATCGGCCACCACGTGCAGACCCTGCTGGGCGTCTCTTCGCAGGTACAGGCCGCGCGCCAGCGCGGACAGAAAATGGAGGGTGACAATGGCTTGCTGGTCCGCCAGGAGCTGCAAGCTGACTGCCTGGCGGGGGTGTGGGCCTACCAGGCGCAGAAGCGCTTGAACTGGCTCGAACCTGGCGACATCGAAGAGGCGCTGAACGCCGCCAATGCCATTGGCGATGACCGCCTGCAACAGCAGGGCCAAGGCCGCGTGGTGCCGGACTCCTTCACCCATGGCACCTCGGCGCAGCGCGTACGCTGGTTCAAGACCGGCTTTGCCAATGGCGATGTGAACCGCTGCGATACCTTTACCGCGCGTAGCCTCTAACGCCTGCACACCGCTTCGCGGGAAAACCCGCGAAGTTGCCGATGAAAACGCAAACGTTTTCATAGGGTTACAATTCTGCGGAAAAAGCGTTTCAGCTCCAGCCAATCTTGCCGATAACTCCTGCACGAATCAGCGGGCACTCAGGAAGAATAACGCCCAGCGATTCAGATCAAGTGAGCGAAATCATTTTCTGGAGAGCGTGCATGAACAGCTGGTTTGCCAACATCAGCGTCAACCTCAAACTCGGACTGGGCTTTGGCCTGGTCTTGCTGCTGACCGGCCTCTTGGCCCTGACGGGCTGGAACAGCCTGGGCAGCCTGATCGACCGCAGTAACTGGATGGGCGACATCGGTCAGCTCAATAAAGACCTGACCGACCTGCGCGTGGCGCGCCTGCAGTACATGATCGCCAACGGCGACGATACCGCTGCGGCCAACACCCAGGCCAAGCTGGATGCCTTCAGCGCCCAGCAGCAGCACCTGGCGACTACCTTCAAGAGCCCCGAGAACGTCAAGCTGCTCAATGAGCTGGGCGCGATCATCAGCGACTACAAGACCTCGCTGAGCAAGATGCGGGCTGGCTACAAGACCACCCTGGCCAATCGCGAGAACATGAACAAGGCGGCAAGCAAGGCCGATGAAATCCTTGAAAGCATCAGCCGTGACGTGCTCGCCCAAGGTGAAAACGACAGCGTGCGCTTTGCCCAGTACCAGGTCATCAGCAAAACCCGCCAGCAACTGGCCCAGGTCCGAGTAGACGTGCGCGGCTACATTGCCGACAGCGATGCCGCCAGCGAACAGGCTGCCCTGCGTCAGCTCGATGCGGCCCTGGTAGAAGTCGACAACCTCAAGCGCCAACTGCCTAACGAAAGCGCCCGCGTGCAACAGTTCGAAGACAGTGTGCAGGCCTACCGGACCGCTGTGCGCGAGTACCGCGACGCCGTCGCCGCGATCGCCGTGGCGCGTGCCGAAATGACTGTACAGGGTGCCGACATCGTCAAGCGCAGCGACGCGTTGTACAAGATCCAGATCGAGCGCCGCGACATCGAAAGCGCCCAAGCCCGCAGCATGCAGATCATCGCCACCTTGCTGGCGCTGCTGGTGGGTGTCTTGGCAGCAGTCATCATTACCCGGCAGATCACCCGCCCTCTGCGCGAGACCATGGCAGCCGTGGAGCGCATCGCCGGTGGCGACCTGACCCACGATCTGCGCGTCACCCGCCGTGACGAGCTGGGCGTGCTGCAACAGAGCATCGGCCGCATGGGCACCACGCTGCGCGAGCTGATCGGTGGTATTCGCGATGGCGTTACCCAGATTGCCAGCGCCGCTGAAGAGCTGTCGGCGGTGACCGAGCAGACCAGCGCCGGCGCCAACAGCCAGAAAGTCGAAACCGACCAGGTAGCAACCGCCATGCATGAAATGGCCGCGACCGTGCAGGAAGTGGCACGTAACGCCGAGCAAGCCTCGCACGCCGCCACCGGTGCCGACGACGAAGCGCGCGCGGGCGATCGGGTGGTGGGCGAAGCCATCAGCCAGATCGAGCGCCTGGCCGAAGAAGTGCACCGCTCCACCGAAGCGATGAACCTGCTGCAGCAGGAAAGCCAGAAGATCGGCAGCGTCATGGACGTGATCAAGTCGGTCGCCGAGCAGACCAACCTGCTCGCCCTCAACGCGGCCATCGAGGCAGCACGCGCGGGTGAGGCGGGTCGTGGTTTTGCCGTGGTCGCGGACGAAGTGCGCGGCCTGGCGCAGCGCACCCAGAAGTCTACCGAAGAGATCGAGGAGCTGGTCGCCAGCCTACAGAACGGCACCCAGCAGGTGGCCAATGCCATGCTCGGCAGCCGCAACCTGACTGAAAGCAGTGTCGAGTTGGCGCGCAAAGCCGGTGGTTCGTTGGAGAACATCACGCGCACGGTGTCGAACATCCAGTCGATGAACCAACAGATCGCCGCCGCTGCCGAGCAGCAGAGCGCCGTGGCTGAAGAGATCAGCCGCAGCATTCTCAACGTGCGCGATGTGTCGGAACAGACCGCTTCGGCCAGTGATGAAACCGCGGCCTCCAGCGTTGAGCTGGCGCGTCTGGGCGGTCACTTGCAGATGCTGGTCAGCCAGTTCCGCGTCTGACGTCGAACCCATCGCGGGACAAGCCCGCACCTACAGGGTCGTGTGACCCTGTAGGTGGGGGCTTGTCCCGCGATAGCGTCAGCCCTGCCTAAAGGGCTCTATTTGACCACCCGACCCTCGCCGCGCCCACGCGGATCCGAAGCGGTCTCGATCTTCTCGCCCGTCACCCGGATCGCCTGGATATCGCCCATTTCCCAGCCCTGATCCTCCAGCACATAGCCCATCTTCTTCAGCTCCTCAGCCACCGCACCAGTGAGCGGCGCGTAGCTGTCGAAGTAGATAGTGTCCTTGGGCAGCAACTGGTGATGCACGCGCTGCGCGGCCACGGCCTTGTCCAGCGGCATGTTGTAGTCATACAGGTTGTTCATCACTTGGAAGATCGAGGTAAAGATCCGCGATCCCCCCGGGGTGCCGATCACCAGGGTCACCTTGCCGTCGCGCGTCACCAGGCTTGGGCTCATCGACGACAGCATGCGTTTGCCCGGAGCGATCGCGTTGGCCTCGCCGCCGACCACGCCAAAGGCATTGGCTGCACCCGGCTTGGCGCTGAAGTCGTCCATCTCGTCGTTGAGTAGAAAGCCTGCCCCCTTGACCACTACACCGCTGCCGTAGTCGAGGTTGAGGGTGTAGGTGTTGCTCACCGCGTTGCCCTGTTTATCGACGATCGAGAAGTGGGTGGTCTGGTGCGGCTCCAGCCCTGGACGCACCTTGTCGGTCGCCGATATGGCAGTGGGGTTGACCTGTTCGGCGCGCTTGGCCAGGTAGTCCTTGGCGATCAGCTTGTCCACTGGCACCTTGGTAAAGGCCGGGTCGCCCAGGTAGTCGGCGCGGTCGGCGAAGACGCGCTTCTCGATCTCGGCCAGCAAGTGGATGTAGCGCGCCGAGTTCTGCTCCACGCCCTTGAAATCGGCGGCGCGGTTTTCCTTGATCCCCAGCAGTTGGGCCAGGGCTACGCCGCCAGAGCTTGGCGGCGGTGCGGTATAGACCACATTACCGCGCCAGTCGATGGCCATTGGATCGCGCCACAGCGCCTTGTAGTCCTTCAAATCGTCCTTGGTGATCAGGCCCTTGTCGGCCTGCATCTGCGCCACCAGCAGGTCGGCGGTCTTGCCTTGGTAGAACTCGCTGACGCCCTTATCGGCGATGCGTTCGAGGGTCTGTGCCAGTTCTGGCTGCTTGAACAGCTCGCCGACCTTCATGTTGCCGAAATAGTCATTGAAGTTGGTCGCGGTCTTGAACATGCCCTGGGCATCGTCGCGGTACTGGTACTGCTTCTGGGCGATCTTGAAGCCGTTTTGGGCATAACCGATGGCGGGGGTGAGCAGTTCGCTCCACTTGAGCTTGCCGAACTTCTGATGCGCTTCCCACAGGCCCATCACCGTGCCGGGCACGCCAGCTGCGCGGGCGCCGACCAGGCTGAGGTTTTCGATCACCTCGCCCTTGTCGTCCAGGTACATGTTGCGTGTCGCCGCCTTGGGCGCCACTTCGCGGTAGTCGAGGAAGTACGGTTTGCCATCGACGAACAGGGTCATGAAGCCACCGCCGCCGATGTTGCCGGCCTCGGGGTAGGTCACCGCCAGGGTAAAGGCCGTGGCTACCGCGGCATCCACGGCGTTACCGCCTTTTTTCAGGATATCGGCGGCCACCTGTGCGCCATATTGATCGGGGGCAGCCACCGCGCCGCCCTCCAGGGTGACGGCGAAGGCCGACGAACAGCTCAGGATCGCGGCCCCGAGGGCCATGGACTGGAACATGACAAGACGCATGTGCGCTTCCTTGGTGTTGTTTTTGTTGATCAGTCATTAAGGCCGAAGCGTTTCGACTAAGCAAACAACCCAGGAGCATTACGACGCCAATCAGCCAAAACTGTCGCGTTCAGAACACTGTTTTTTCCATTACGCAGAGCAGGCGTACCCCGCCAGCTTGTGCTGGATGAAGTCGAGGAAGCACTGAATGCGCAGCGCCAGCTGGGTGTTGCGGTAGTACACCGCGTGGATCGGCTGGCGATAGCCGTTGTTGGCCTCGTTCAGCAGCACCTGCAAGCGCCCGGCGCGGATGTCTTCATGGGTCATGAAGTGCGACAGGCTGACGATGCCATTGCCTGATAGCGCCAGCTGGCGCAGGGTCTCCCCACTGGAGGCGATCAGGCTGGGGCGGATCGTCCAGCGATCGCCTTCGGCATGGCGTAGCGGCCATTGATTGAGCACCTCAGGCTGGCTGAAGCCGAGCAGGCAATGCTGGTGCAGATCCTCGACCTTGAGCGGCGTGCCATGGCGCTCGAGATACGCCGGGCTTGCCAGGATCTGCATCGGGCTGCAGCCGAGCGAGCGTGCATGCAGGCTGGAGTCGGCCAGCTCGCCAATGCGAATGGCCACGTCGGTGCTTTGCTCCAGCAGGTCGATGATCAAATCGTCGGTATTCAACTCAAGCTCAATACCCGGGTACTGCTCACGGAACTCGCCGATCCACGGCACGATGGCATGCAGCATGAACGGTGCTGCGGCATTGATGCGTAGCCGGCCCGAGGGGGTTTGCCGGTTCATCGACAGGCGCTCTTCCATCTCGTCCATCTGCTCGAGGATGGTCCGCGAGCGTTCGAGGAAGAAACGGCCCTCTTCGGTCAGGTCCATGCGCCGGGTGGTGCGGTTGACCAAGGTGGTGCCAAGTTTGCCTTCCAGGCGCGACAGGGTGCGACTGACCGCCGACGGCGTCTGGCCCATCTGCTCGGCGGCGGCGGAGATCGAACCACAATCGATGACGGTGACGAATACCTGGAGTTCTTCTGAACGGGTTTTCACTTGGCGGCCTGCACTTGAATGACGCGATGATAGATAGCCGGTTGAGCCTCCCCCTGCAAGCGATCTGAAGGCCCGTGCAGCCCCCTCAGCAATCAGCGCATCAGTTGGCCTTGCCGAACACCTTGGCCAGATGCGCCTCGTAGGCTGCCATGGTCGCCGGCACATCGGGACGTTTCATCACATCCACTGCCAGGAAGGTCGGCAGGCCGGTCATGCCGAGGAACTGGTTGGCCTTGTGGAACGGGAAGTACACCGCATCCACGCCCTTGCCTTCGAAGAAGTCGCTCGGATCGTCAAAAGCCTGCTGCGGAGCGTTCCAGGTGACCGAGAGCATGTACTGCTTGCCGTGGATCAGACCACCACTGCCGTACTTTTGCGAAGCATCGGAGCGGGTGCGGCCATCACTGGCGTACAGGCTGCCGTGACCTGCGGTGAACACCTCATCGATGTACTGCTTGACGGTAAACGGCGCGCCCATCCACCAGCCTGGCATCTGATAGATCACCACATCGGCCCACAGGTACTTCTCGACTTCTTCCTGGATGTCATAGCCGCCATCGATGAAGGTCTGCTTGACGTCGTAACCGGCGCGGTCCAGGTAGGCCAGCGCCAGGTCGTGCAGGGTTTCGTTCAGACGGCCATCGGAATGGGCAAAGCGTTTACCGCCATTGAGCAGGAGAATCTTTTTCATGGTGGGCCTCTAAATGTGTCTGGCTCGATCCGGGGACCGAATGGGATGACGGCAGATTAGAGGCTCGCGAGCGGGGGAAACAGCAGGGGCGGAGCAAAATACATTTGCCTGCAATTCACAAATTGAACTCTGATTGTTGCTTTAAAATCGGCGTACCACTTCCTTCAGAGGCCCAACCCATGAGTGAGCAATACGCCTTTATCCTCAAAGCCAAGACCCGCCCAGAGAAGGCCGAAGCCTTCGAGCAACTGTTCCGTGGCTATGTCGAACCGAGCCGCCAGGAGCCTGGTTGCATCGAGTACCACATGCTGCGTGACCAGCAAGACCCGAGCCTGTTCGTGTTCTTCGAGGTGTGGGCCGACAAGGCTGCGCTGGATGTGCACTCGGCCCTGCCGCACATGCAGCAGTTCTTCGCCCAGCGCATGGACTACCTGGAGCGCGACTTCGATATCCAAATGATCGAAATGCTCAGCCCGTCGTCGGCTAGCCGTTAACCAGCAGATGCCCGCCCAGCACTGACAGGCCAATGAAAAAACAGCGCCTGAATAGCTGGGCGCTGATCCGCTGGCGCAGCCACTGGCCAGCGAACATACCCAGCAAGGCGGGCGCCAGCATCACCAGCGAAGCGCCCAACGCCTGCCCACCCAGGGCATCCTGTCCGCTCAGGCCCACTGCCAGGGCGAGGGTCGAGACGCTGAACGACAGGCCCAGGGCCTGGATCATTTCTTCTCGCGACAAGCCCAGGCCTTGCAGATACGGTACTGCGGGCATGACGAAGACGCCGGTGGCGGCCGTCAGCACACCGGTCAGCAACCCACACAATGGCCCCAGCCAGCGCTCACGTGGCGCTGCGATGCGAAAGCCCGGCCCTACCAGGCCATACAGCGCATACACCAGTAGCGCCCCACCCAAGGCATGCGCCGCCCACGGCCCACTGTTTATGCCCAACCAGACACTGCCCAGCAGCGTGCCCAGCACGATCATCAGCAGCATGCCCGCCAGCCGCCGTGATAGCGCCCGCAGGTGCCCGCCGGTTGCCAGCTGCCAGAGATTGGTCAAGGTCGACGGCACGATCAACAGCGCCGCAGCCTGCGCCGGCGGCATAGCCAGACCCAAAAGGCCCATGGCGACCGTTGGCAGGCCAAGGCCGATCACGCCCTTCACCGTACCAGCCAGAAGAAAAGTCACCAGCACCAGTAGCGACAGTGCCGGGCCTATGTCGTTGTAGAACGCGAGCAAAGTATCCATGGGCGAATACTGCCGCGGCGGCCAGTGCCTGAAAATCTGCCATATACTCAGCCAGGCTCTTGCCAGGACAGAGGCACATGCATTTCGATCTGACTGACCTCAAGCTGTTCCAGCACACCTTGGAGTGCGGCAATATCACCGCTGGCGCGCAGCGCAGCCACCTGTCGCTGCCTGCGGCCAGCGCGCGCATTCGAGCGATGGAGGCGTCGCTCGGTATCGCGCTGCTGGAGCGCAACCGCCGTGGCGTGCAAGCGACCCCAGCGGGCCAGGCCTTGTTCCAGCATGCGCGGCTGATCGCCCAGCAGGTCGAGCGCCTGCAGTACGACCTGGCGCAATACGCTCACGGCCAGCAAGGCCAGGTGCGCCTGCTGTGCAATACCGCAGCGCTCACCGAGTACCTGCCCGAACTGCTCGCCGCCTACCTGGTGGACTGCCCCGCTGTCAGTGTCGACGTCCAGGAGCTGCCTAGCCTGCGCATCGTCCAGGCGATCACTCAGGGCATGGCCGAGCTGGGTATCATCTCCACCGCCGCGCCCTGCGCGCATCTGCAAACCCGCCCTTTTCGCGACGACCCGCTGGTGTTGATCATGCCACTCGGACATCCCCTGGCCGAGCAGCACGCCCCCAGCTTCAGCGACAGCCTCGCCCACGGCTATGTGGCCCTTGGCAGCCAAAGCGCGTTGGCCTTGCACCTGGAGGAGCAGGCCCTGCGTCAGGGCCTGCGCATGCAGGTACGCGTCCGCGCCGAGGGCTTCGACGGGGTCATTCGCATGGTCGCTGGGGGCGCAGGGGTGAGCGTGGTACCGCTGGCTTCGGTGCGCCGCTGGGAGGCCGTATTGCCACTTCGCTGGGTGGCGCTAGGCGAAGATTGGGCCAATCGCCGGTTGCAGCTGTGCGCGCGAGATTTCGCTGCCTTACCGGGGTTTGCCACAAAGCTGGTTGAACGCCTGGTGAAGCGGTAAGCAGCGTTGCAATCGTTGCAAATCAATGGGCCAGTGCCAGCTCGCGCAATGCGGCCGAAGCCAAAAAGCCAGAACGTGAAGCATAGCGATGATCACGTTTTACTTTCTCATCAATACGCTGCAAGAGGTTTTCCGGCAACGTGGCGTTAAACCGTACAGCCCTACCGAGATACGGTGTGACATCGAAATCCACTACCGCCCACACCCCGCCGGCATAATCTGGATTTGCGACATGTACATCGATTTCCTGCGCTTGCGGCAATGCCTCCCCATCGGCCACCAGCCCTTCAAAATGCAGTGCGAGGGCCTCCTGAACATTCTCCAGCGCTTGTGCAACGCTCGCACCTGCTGAAAAACAGCCAGGTACATCGGGCACGATCACACCGTAGTCCGACTCAACGTCTTTGTGCATCACAACCGGAAATTTCATTGCGCCTCTCCGTAAATTTTCGAGCCTGCAGACCTTGGGCCTGCCCCTACTTCAAACCTGCTTGTTTCAAGATGCTGTGCACTGTGCCTTTGGGTAGCTCACTTTTAGGATGGGGAACCGTAACCCTGCCTCGCTTCACGGGGTGTCTGAATTGATGATGACTGCCCTTCACCTCGACCTGATACCACCCGTGCGCCTCAATAAGTTCGATCACATCCCTACTGCGCATTGATTCTTCCTTGGGCAGTTAGTGTGTATGGTACACACCTAAATTAACAAGAACAAAGCGCAGTACACACCATGCATACTCAAGACGACGAGCGGCGGGCTCGGCATTACGCATAGATCTATACCTCAGGGCTTGTAAGAAAAATCAAACTTGCTGTTAATAGGCCGATTTCTCACAATCCCTACTGCTTCGTCTTCGATGAGCACCCCGAAAAGGAATTTCAAGTGCCCTCCATCTATCAACTAAAACCGCGCTTTCAGGCCTTGCTGCGCCCTTCGGTGCAGCGCCTGTACGAGCGCGGCGTCACTGCCAACCAGGTCACCGTCTGTGCTGCAGTGGTTTCAGTGTTGCTGGGCGTGCTGTTGGCCTGGCTCGCGCACGTCACCTGGTTATTCGTCCTGATTCCGCTATGGATGCTGCTGCGCATGGCACTGAACGCCGTGGACGGCATGCTCGCCCGTGAGTTCGGCCAGCAATCCAAGCTCGGCGCCTACCTCAACGAGCTCAGCGACGTGATCGCCGATGCCGCCCTGTACCTGCCCTTCGCGCTGTTGGCTGGCGTGTCGCCAACCCTGGTGGTGCTGGTGGTGATCAGCGCGCTGATCTGCGAATACGCCGGGGTGATGGGGCCGCTGGCCGGCGCTTCGCGGCGCTATGACGGGCCGATGGGCAAGAGCGATCGGGCGTTTGCCTTCGGCGTTTTGGGTGCTGGGGTGGCCTTCGGCCTGCTCAGCCCGACCTGGATCAACGGCCTGCTGCTGGTCATTGCGCTGCTGTCGCTCTATACCCTCTACAACCGGGTACGTCGCGGGTTGGCTGAAGCCCGCTGAGCCCCCTCGCTGCCCTCATTGCTGCCGGACAAGGATTTTCGCCATGCGCCAAGCGCAATCGCTGCACTTCACTACCCATGACGGCGTCGAGCTGCATTACCGTTACTGGCCCGCCACGCGTAACGAGCATCAGCCACGACGCGCCGTGGTGATGTTCCATCGCGGCCACGAACACGGTGGGCGCCTGGCCCACCTGGTCGATGAGCTGGACATGCCGGGCTACGACTTCTTCGCCTGGGACGCCCGTGGCCATGGCCAGTCGCCCGGGGCGCGTGGCGACAGCCCGGGCTTTGCCTGCAGCGTGCGCGACGTGCAGACCTTCATCGAGCATATTCACGCCAGCCACGGCATCGAAGAGCAAGACATGGTGGTGCTGGCGCAGAGTGTCGGGGCAGTCCTGATCGCCACCTGGGCCCACGACTACGCACCCAAGGTCCGCTGCCTGGTGCTCGCCTCGCCAGCGTTCAAGGTCAAGCTCTACGTGCCCTTCGCCCGGCCTGGCCTGAAACTGCTGAAAGCGCTGCGCGGCAACTTCTTCGTCAACAGCTACGTCAAGCCACGCCTGCTCACCCACGACCCGGAGCGAGTCGCCTCGTATGTGGCCGACCCACTGATCAGCCGGCCGATCTCAGTGACCATGCTGCTGGGTCTCTATGAGGCGGCCGACCGCGTGGTGGCCGACGCCCAGGCGATCCAGCTACCGACCCAGCTGCTGGTCTCCGGCGCTGATCTGGTGGTTGAGCGCAAGCCTCAAGAGCTGTTCTTCCAACGCCTGGGCAGCGCGCGTAAAGAGCTGCATGTGCTGCCCGGCTTTTTCCATGACACCCTCGGCGAGCGGGATCGCGCCCATGCCCTGGCGCGGATCAGCCGCTTCGTCGAGCACTGCTTTGCCTCGCCAGTGGCGGCGCCCTCGTTGCTCGATGCCGACAAGACCGGCGCCAGCTGCGCCGAAGCCGAAAGCCTGGCGGCGCCATTGCCGCGCAACTCGCCTCGCGATCTGTACTGGCGCGCCACCCGCGCTGGCCTGCGTCTAGGTCAGGGCTTGTCCGAAGGGGTGAAGCTGGGTTTCGACACAGGCTTCGACTCCGGCAGCACGCTTGATTACGTCTACCGCAACCAAGCCACCGGCAAGGGCAAGCTCGGCGAACTGATCGATCGTAACTACCTCGATGCCATCGGCTGGCGTGGCATTCGCCAACGCAAGCTGCATGTCGAAGAGCTGCTGCGCCAAGCCATCGGCCACCTGCATGAACAGGGTAAGCCGGTGAACATCGTCGACATCGCCGCCGGCCATGGTCGCTACATCCTCGAAGCCCTGCAGGAGCTGGAGCAACTGCCAGACTCGATCCTGCTGCGTGACTACAGCAAGCTGAATGTCGAGCAAGGCACGGCATTGATCGCCGAAAAAGGCCTCGGCGAGATTGCTCGTTTTGTCCAGGGCGATGCCTTCGACCGCCAGAGCCTGGCGGCGCTCGACCCTCGCCCGACGTTGGCGGTGGTGTCCGGGCTGTATGAGCTGTTCGCCAGCAACCAGCTAGTTGGCAACTCCCTGTCAGGCCTGGCCGATGCGGTCGAGCCGGGCGGTTATCTGGTCTACACCGGGCAACCCTGGCACCCGCAACTGGAGATGATCGCCCGCGCCCTGACCAGCCACCGAGGCGGCCAGGCGTGGGTGATGCGCCGGCGCAGCCAGGCGGAGATGGACCAATTGGTGGCGGCGGCAGGTTTTCGCAAGATCACCCAGCGCATCGATGAGTGGGGCATCTTCAGTGTCAGCCTGGCGCAGCGGGTCAATGGATGAGTCGTGAGCCTGGGCTGATCCGCCGTGGCGTGTTGTGGCTGTTGCTGCTCGGCCCGTTTTTCTTCCTCAGCTATGGCCTGGCCAACACCTACACCGCAAGCCGAGACGATGTCGGCAGCCTGGTGTTCGCCTGGGAAACGCAGATGCCATTGTGGCCGTGGACGATCATTCCCTATTGGTCGATCGACCTGCTTTACGGGCTGTCGTTTTTGTTGCCGCGCAGTCGCCGCGAAATGGACCGGCATGCCCTGGCGCTGCTCACCGCGCAGCTGATCTGCGTCGCGAGTTTCCTGCTCTGGCCGCTGCGTTTCACCTTCGAGCGTCCGGAGTTGGGCGGCCTGTTTGGCTGGCTGTTCGATGTGCTGATGGGCTTCGACAAACCCTTCAACCAAGCGCCCTCGTTGCACATCGCGCTGCTGGTGATCATCTGGACGATGTTTGCCCGGCATGTACGCCATCCTATCGGGCGCATCGTGCTGCATGGCTGGATGGGGCTGATCGGGGTATCGGTGCTGACTACCTGGCAGCACCACTTCATCGACTTACCCACAGGGGCATTGGTTGGTGTTCTATGCGTCTGGTTGTGGCCCGGCGAGGGCAGATTACCGCTGCGGCAAGCCCGCCTTGCAGGCGATCGCAAACGCTGGCGGCTGGCCTTGCGCTATGCCCTGGGCGCGGCGCTGTGCGCTTGGCCAGGGTTGGCGATGGGCGGTGCTTGGCTGTGGTTGCTATGGCCGGCCGTATCGCTGTTGCTGGTGGCCTTGAACTACGCGCTGCTGGGTGCTGACGGATTTCAGAAAGGCGCCGATGGGCGGCTGTCGGTAGCAGCGGGTTGGTTGCTGGCGCCCTATCTGTTGGGGGCGTGGCTCAACTGCAGGCTGTGGACTCGGCGCCATCCGCAGGCCGATGAGGTGTGTGACGGGGTTTACCTGGGGCGCATTCCGGGGCGGGGTGAGGCCAATGAGTTTGTAGCGATTGTGGATCTGTGTGCAGAGCTACCCTGCAGAGCTGTAGTTGCCTGTGCCGGCCCCTTCGCGGGCAAGCCCGCTCCCACAGAGATCTCGGTGGATGCGGCGGCCCCTGTGGGAGCGCGCTTGCCCGCGAAGGTACCGGCACAGGCAACAACGACCTCTCAGCCGAGCTACAAGAGCTTGCCTACCCTGGATTTGGTCATCCCCGACGCCGCCCTTCTGCGAAAGGCCGCCGAGACCATCGAGCAGCTCCATCATCGGGGCCCCGTACTGGTCTGCTGCGCCTTGGGCTATTCACGCAGCGCCAGCGCCGTGGCCGCCTGGTTACTGCACAGCGGCCGCTGCGCGGATATCAGCGAGGCTGAAGCGCGCATCCGCCAGGCCCGCCCAGGCGTGGTGTTGCACCCCGGCCATCGCTTGGCGTTGCAACAGCTAGGAGCCCAAGCATGAACCTGCATCTGGTCGCCACCCTGCTCGCCCGCGGTCAGCAGTTGGAGCGCGTCGCTGACGGCATCAGCCTGCTGGCCTTGGCCTATGCCCTGGCGCCGCTGCTGGGGCTGGCGTTGCCGGCACTGGCCAGTGCGCTGTGCATCCTGCTGGTTTGCCTGGGCCTGCTGCACAAGTACTGGGCGATCCGTGTAGCACTGGACGCCGAGCTATTCGCTTACCTCGCCAACAGCACCGACCTGACGACGGCCACCCAACAACTCGACCGCGCCCTGTTCGACCTCAACTTGAAAGCTAACGCCAGCGACCCGCGCGACTGGCCCAGTCGCAGCCAGGCCGCGCTCGCCCTGTTGCGCCGTCAGGCGCTGTGCCTGGGCCTGCAGGTCGCGCTAGTACTGACTACCCTGCTGACACTCCCATTTATCGGATAAGAACCGTGCCATGCTCGCCGCCCTGACTGCCTTTGCCATCACCTCCGCCGCCCGCCTGATCACGGGCGCCCGCGCCCTGTGGCTGGGCTGCACACCACAACCGGTGCAGCGCCTGTACTTCGCCAACCACAGCAGCCATGGCGACTTCGTCCTGCTGTGGGCTTCGCTGCCAGCCCCTTTGCGCCAGCGAACCCGGCCGGTGGCTGGCGCCGACTACTGGGCCAAGCCTGGGCTGCGCGATTTCGTCATTCGCAAGGTGTTCAATGGCGTGCTGATCGATCGCCAGCAGAGCGAGCCGCACGACAATCCCTTGCAGCCGGTGCTGGACGCCCTGGCCGCCGGTGATTCGCTGATCTTCTTCCCCGAGGGCACGCGCAACCTCACTGATGAGCCGTTGCTGCCGTTCAAAAGCGGCCTGTTCCACCTCGCCGCTGGCAATCCGAGTATCGAACTGGTGCCGGTGTGGATCGCCAACCTCAACCGAGTCATGCCCAAGGGCCGCGCCCTGCCGCTGCCACTGTTGTGCACCCTGAGCTTTGGCGAGCCACTGCACCTGGACGCCGCTGAAGGCAAGCACGCATTTCTCGAGCGGGCCCGCCAGGCTCTGCTGAACCTGGCCCCCAAGGAAGCCTGAGATGGACCACAACACCTATGCCCTGTTCGCCGGTATCGGCGCCCTGCTGCTGCTCGCCAGCGTCATCGGCCGCCTGCTCAAGTGGCGCGCGGGCCCGGCGCCGCACGCAGTCATCGACAACCTCAACGCGCGGATCAACGCCTGGTGGGTGATGGTGCTGGTGATCGGCATCGCCTTCCTGTTCGGCAAGTACGGCGTCATCGTGCTGTTCTACTGCGTGTCGTTCTATGCGCTGCGCGAGTTCATGACCCTGACCCCGACCCGACGCGGCGACTACCCGGCCTTGGTGGCGGCGTTCTACGTGGCACTGCCGGTGCAGTACCTGCTGATCGCGATGGACTGGTATGGGCTGTTCAGCATTTTCATTCCGGTCTATCTGTTCCTGTTCCTGCCGATCCTGGCCAGCTTCGGCGGTGATACCACGCGCTTTCTCGAGCGCGCCTCGAAGGTGCAGTGGGGCCTGATGATCGCGGTCTATTGCTTGTCCTCGGTGCCTGCGCTGTTGACCCTGGATATTCCCGGTTTCGAGGGCCGCAACCTGCTGCTAATCGCCTGGCTGATCCTGGTGGTGCAGATCAGCGACGTGCTGCAGTACGTGTGCGGCAAATTGTTCGGCAAGCGCAAGGTGGCGCCCAACCTGTCGCCGTCCAAGACCCTCGAAGGCCTGCTCGGCGGCGTGGCCCTGGCCACCCTGGTCGGCGCGGCGCTGTGCTGGATCACCCCGTTCAGCTTCTGGCAGGCGGCGCTGATGGCACTGACGGTCAATGCCATGGGTTTCTTCGGCGGCCTGGTGATGTCGGCGATCAAGCGTGATCGCGGGGTCAAAGACTGGGGCCACATGATCGAAGGCCATGGCGGCATGCTCGACCGGATGGATTCAGTGTGCTTCGCAGCGCCGGTGTTCTTTCACTTCGTGCGCTACTGGTGGGCCTGATCAGCCGGGCATAGCGCGACCAGGCAGGTGGACGTCGAGCCCAGGCAACTGGGCCGAGGTCGATAGCCCTATGGTGATGAGTCTTCGAACCCACCAACAGGAAACCTGCCATGTCCGATTTCATCACCGTCCTGCGCGAAACCTGCCCGACTCCGGTGGTCGACGCCACCAAGTGGAAGCGCATTGGCGGCGATCCGCACACCGTCAACCTCAACGCCTACCTGTCGGCTGACGGCAGCAAGATCATGGGCACCTGGATCTGCACCCCAGGCAAGTTCGAGGTCAATTACGACAAATGGGAGTTCTGCCACTTCCTCGACGGCTACTGCATCATCACCCCCGAAGGTGAAGAGCCAAAGCACCTGAAAGCGGGTGATGTCTTTGTCATCGAACCCGGGATGAAGGGCACCTGGGAAGTGGTCGAGACGGTACGCAAATACTTCGTCTTCGCCTGATTAGCGCTCCCAAGCTGCTCAACCAAGCGAAAAAAATCGCAGCTCAAACGCCCCTCCCCCAGGTGCGCAGTTACAGGGGGAGAGTCGTTCGAGCCGCGATCAAGATGAAGCCCACCTCGTTGCTCAGTCTTTCTTGCGATAACCCTCGACGATGGCCGAGAAGTCTTTGCCGCCTTCACCGCGCAGGCTCATGGCCTGATACAGCTGCTGTGCCACCGCACCGAGAATTACCGGCTGGTGCGCCTGACGCGCCGCCTCGGTGGCCAGCCCCAGGTCCTTGAGCATCAACTCAGCGCCAAAGCCGCCGGTATAGCCACGGGCCGCCGGGGCACTGTCGATCACCCCCGGCCACGGGTTATAGGTATCCGAACTCCAGCAACGCCCAGTCGAGCTGTTGATGATGCCGGCCAGCACCTTGGTATCGATCCCCAGCGCGTTGCCCAAGGCCATGGCCTCGGACACGCCGATCATCGAGATGCCCAGCAGCAGGTTGTTGCAGATCTTGGCGATCTGCCCGGTACCCACCTCGCCGCAATGGACGATATTGCGCCCCATCTGCTTGAGCACCGGCTCCAGCGTGGCGAACAGCTCGGCACTGGCGCCGACCATGAAGGTCAGGGTGCCTGCTGCTGCGCCACCGGTGCCGCCTGATACCGGCGCATCGCCCATGTCCACGCCCTTGGCGGCGGCCGCCTTGGAAACATCACGCGCGGTCTGCGGATCGATGGTGCTGCAATCGACTGTCGGCGTGCCCGGTTTTACCCCGGCCAATACCCCGTCTTCGTTCAAATACACGCTGCGCACATGGGCGGCAGCCGGGAGCATGGTGATGACCAGCTCGCTGGCGGCGGCAGCGTCCTTGGGCGAGGCGCTGATCTGCCCGCCCAGTTCGGCAAGCTCAGCCAGCACGGTCTTGTTCAAATCGAACAGGTTCAGCTGATGGCCGGCCTTGATCAGGTTGCGCGCCATAGGCGCGCCCATGTTGCCCAGACCGATGAATGCAATGCGCATGGGGGCCTCCTTAGCGCAGGCTGATGGTGGTGTTCACGCCGTCGTTGACGCTGTCGTCGTCGAACCAGCGTGCGGTGACCGTCTTGGTCTGCGTGTAGAACTGCACCACCTGCTTGCCGTACGGGCCGAGGTCGCCGAGCTTGGAGCCACGCGATCCGGTGAAGCTGAAGTACGGCACGGGCACCGGAATCGGGATGTTGATACCGACCTGGCCGATGTCGATCTCGCTCTGGAATTTGCGCGCCGCAGCGCCGCTCTGGGTGAACAGGCCAGTGCCATTGCCGAACGGGTTGGCGTTGACCAGGGCGATAGCCTCATCGAGGGTATCGACCTCCAGGGTCACCAGCACCGGGCCAAAGATTTCCTGGGTGTAGACCTGCATGTCGGTAGTCACCCCGGAGAACAGGGTTGGGCCGACGAAGTTGCCTTGTTCATAGCCCGGCACCGTCACGCCGCGGCCGTCCAGCTCAAGCTTGGCGCCTTCCTGGATGCCGCTCTCGATCAGGCCCAGCACACGCTCCTTGGCGCGCTTGGAAACCACCGGACCGACATCGGTGCCCGGCTCGCAACCGGCGTTGACCTTGAGCTGGCTCGCCGCAGCCTTGATGTCTGGCAGCCATTCACGGGCCTTGCCGACCAGCACGGCCACCGAGGTTGCCATGCAGCGCTGGCCGGCAGCGCCAAAGGCAGCTCCCACCAGGGCGTTGACAGTTTGCGTGCGGTTGGCGTCAGGCAATACCACGGCGTGGTTCTTGGCGCCCATCATCGATTGCACGCGCTTGCCGTGCTGGCTGCCCAGGTTGTACACGTGGGTGCCGACTTCGGTGGAGCCGACGAACGAGATCGCCTTGATGTCCTTGTGCGTGCAGATCGCATCGACCACCTGCTTGCCGCCATGCACCACGTTCAGCACACCAGCAGGAACGCCAGCCTCCAGCGCCAGCTCGACCAGCAGCATGGTCGACAGCGGGTCCTGCTCGGACGGCTTGAGGACGAAGGTGTTGCCACACACGATAGCCATCGGGAACATCCACAGCGGAATCATCGCCGGGAAGTTGAATGGCGTAATACCGGCGCATACACCGATCGGCTGGCGCAAGGTGTAGGTATCGACGCCGCCTGCGACGTTCTCGGCGAACTCGCCCATTTGCAGGGTGCCGATGGACGCGGCGTGCTCGACCACTTCCAGGCCACGGAAGATATCGCCCTCAGCGTCAGCCAGGGTCTTGCCCTGCTCGGCGCTGAGGGTTTGGGCGATGCGCTTGGTGTGTTCGCGGATCAGCGCTTGCAGCTTGAGCATGATGCGCATGCGTGCGCCGATCGGGGTGTCGCGCCAGCTGACGAAAGCGCGCTGGGCAGCGGCTACGGCGGCGTCGACTTCCTCCACGGTGGCGAACGGCACACGCGCCAGCACTTGCTGGGTGGCCGGGTTGACGATATCGCGCCACTCGCTGGTTTTAGATTCGACCCATTGCCCGTCGATCAGCAGTTTGACCTGCTCGACTGTGGCCTGGGTGGGGGTTTGAGGTGCGTTCATCTGCGCTCTCCTTGGAATTATTGTGGGACGAGATCGCCAACGCGAGGTGGCGTCTAGGCGCTGATTTCGAGTATAGATGTGCAAACATCCAACAAGAACGCACAAAAAAACCGGATCATCATGCAAAAAGACCTCACCTCCCTCGGGTCGCTGAACTGGGACGACCTGAAGTTCTTTCTTGAAGTGGCGCGCACCCGCAAGGCCAGCAGCGCGGCCAAACGCTTGAGCGTCGACTACACCACGGTGTCGCGACGGATCAGCTCGCTGGAGGGCGCGTTGGGCACCTTGCTGTTCGAAAAGTCGCGGACCAACGGCTTCGTCCTGACGGCCGAGGGCCAGCGCTTGCTGGGCTATGCCGAGTCGATCGAAAGCACGCTGCACATGGCGTGCGAGCAGGTGTCAGGGTCGGGCGTGGCGTTGTCCGGGCATGTGCGCATGGGCTGCACCGAGGGCTTCGGCAGCTTTTTCGTCACCCCGCAGCTGAGCCACTTCGTCGATGCGTGGCCGGCGATCTCGGTGGATATCCTGCCGCTGCCGCACTTCATCAGCCTGTCCAAGCGCGAGGCGGACATTGTCATCGCCCTGGAGCGGCCCGAGCATGGGCCATACGTGTGCTGCAAGTTGTGTGACTACCGCTTGCGGCTCTATGCAACGCAGGACTACCTCGACAGCCACGAGCCGATCCGCCAAGTCAGCGACCTGGCCGCTCATCCGTTCATCAGCTACGTCGACGATCTGGCCTTCAGCTCGGAGCTGTTGTACCTGGCCAACTTGATCCCCAACGCCCATGCGCATTTGCGCAGCACCAGTGTCATTGCCCAATACACGGCGGCGCTGCAAGGGCGTGGGCTGGCGATTCTGCCGTGCTTCCTGGCGGCGCAGGATCCGCGTTTGATTACCGTTTTGCCTGGGGAAGTGGACATTACCCGGCAGTTTTGGATGTATTGCCGGGAGGATCTGCGCAAGCTCAAGCGCATTACCTTGCTGTGGGATTACATCCGCGAAGTGACCGAGGCGAATGCGCCGTTGTTGATGGGCGATACGCGTGAAATGCGTTTTGCTCGCGAGTGAATATTCCACTGCCTTGCACTTAAGATTCTGGGGCTGCTTCGCAGCCCTTCGCTTCGGTTAGGCGCCCCGAAGGGCCGCAAAGCGGGCCCCAATGATTTAAGCGACAACTTGACTCAATCAGACGCCACCACGATCGACACCCGCCGGTTCTCGGTCCGCCCACTGCTGGTGCTGTTATCCGCCACCGGCTGGCTACTCCCCATACCCCGGGTCTGGATGTTCTGTGGCTGCATGCCGATGCCCACCAAAGCCTTGGCCACGCTCTGCGCACGGCGCTCGGACAGTTGCTGGTTGTAGGCGGCCTTACCCGATGCATCGGTGTGACCGTCAACGCGCACGCGCTGGATATCAACGCTCAACAAGGCCTTGCCAATGCGTTCGACGATGTCCTGACTCTGGCTATTGAGGCTGTCCAGGTCACTGCCGAACAGCACCTTGCCAGACAGATCGAACGCCCAGCCCTCCTCGGTCGGGGCGAACCCCTCGCGCTTGAGCACGGCCACCTGCTCGGCCGTCAGGCCCTGAGGCACGCTCTGGCAACCCCCCAGGGTCAATAGCGCCAGCAGCATGGCCAGCAAAGGAAAACGCAGTTGGGAAAACGGGTGAATCACGGCTAGCTCCTTTTTTTCACGTCAAGCGCCACGTTCCGTATGCGCCACTTGCCAATGGCCACGGCGCTTGCGCTTGGCCTGGTACATCGCCGCGTCAGCGGCGTTGAGTAGACTGGCCGGGTCTTGGCCATCGTCCGGGTAGTAGGCGATGCCTACGCTGAGCGAGGTGGTGAGGCTGTCGCCATCGTCGAGTTGAATTGGCAGCTTCATGCTGGTGACGATTTTTTCCGCGATGCGCTCGGCATCTTCGCGCGAGTGCAGCGGGGTCAGCAGTACCGCGAACTCATCGCCACCGAGCCGTGCGACCAGGTCGTGCTCGCGCAGTTGCGCGCGGATGCGGTTGGCCACACTGATCAGCACTTCATCGCCCACCGCGTGGCCGAGGCTGTCGTTGATCTGCTTGAAGTGATCGCTGTCGAGGAACAGCAGCGCCAGATGCTCCTGCTCCCGGGCCGCGTTGCGCAGGCTGCGACTGACCCGGCCTTCGAAGAAGGCGCGGTTGGGCAGGCCGGTCAAGCTGTCGTGGCTGGCCAGATGAGCCAAGGTCTCGTTCTCGCTCTGCAGATGGCTCTGCCAGGTTTCCAGCTCGTCGAGCAAGGCGTTGAAGTCGTTGCCCAGCTCGTTCAGCTCAGCAATCTGCGCCTCGGGGACGCGCCGGTCGAAGCTGCGCTCGCGACGTGCGGCATGGGCCACGCTAGCCAGGCTGCGCAACGGGCGGATGATGTCGCCCAGCAAGCGCCGCGACAGGTAGCTGGCAACCAGTGCGCTGAGCATGGTGCACAGCACCACCCCGGCCAGACCACTGAGCAGGAAACGCAGCAGGCTGCGGCCCTGGCCGATCAACTCGATATGCCCGACCTTTTGCTGCTGATGCATGATCGGCAGATTGATCGGCTGCTCGAGCAAGGTGCTGGCGACCATGGCTTCAAGCGGCGCGAGCACGCCGTCATCCTCACGCTGCCAGTGGGCCAACTCCTCACCGTCGTTGTTGAACACCTTGGCATCGGCGACCTCTTCGGTGCCGGCGATCGTCACTAGGGCCTCGTTGGCTGCAGCGCGGTCATCGAACACCACTGCGGCTTCCACCGTGTAATTGATCGAGCGGGCGATCAGGTGCAGGTTGTGGTCGGCATAGACGCGCAGAGCCAAGACGCCTAGCAAGGTTACCGAAACGCCCGCCAGACCTACCGCCAACAGTGCGGCGCTTAGATGCCCACGACCGAGCACGGCGCGCAGGGTCGGGCGGATAACCCGCTTGGCTGAGGCGATCATGGCTGCGCCGCTCGCCGACGGGACAGCTGCAACACGCTGGGGTGGATGCGCACGCCGCTACGCGCTACCGAGTCCAGGTTCACCTCGAAGGTCACCTGACGGTCACCCACCCGCAGGCAGAACAAGCTGCCGACCGTGCACGGGTCATCGGCCTCGCTGATGCTAAGTACCGGTTGGCCGCTGAGGGCCTGAAACAGATGATCGCGCTCGCCCTGATCGAGCTTGCCGATATACACCGCATCGCAAGCCCCGGCGATGCGCCGGTCGTTGGCCAACAGGCGGCGGACTTGCAGGGGCTGGCCAGAGTTCTGCACGTTGCCCTTGATCAGGTCGTCGGCGTATTCGGTAGGCCCCACCAGGCACAATCGCAACGGCACAGGCTCTGTCGGCCAACGGGCATAGCTGAGAATACCCAGCACCACCTGGGTAACAGCCTTGGCCCGTTGTTGCACCTGGGCGGTGGTCGCGCCAGTGTCTGCCTGGCTGGGGCTGGCGAAAAGCATCAAGGCCGCCAGCAGCAGCGATAAGGCACAGCCAGTCACTCGACCCCAGGGCGAGACAGCCACCATCATGTGGGAAAACTCTCAAAATAAGGTCAGATAATGCCGCAAAGATAGCATATCGCCGCCAGGCAGCGTGTACGTCCGTCCCAACCCCAGCGCCTCAGACCTGTTCCAGCATCAGCCCGGAAATCCGCCGCACCTTGCGCTTGACCGCCTCCTCAAAGATACCTGCGCGTGGCTCGATCAGGCTGAAACAGTGTTTGGCCCGGGTAATGCCGGTATACACCAGCTCTTTGGTCAGCACCGGATTGAGCGCATCGGGCAGCACCAACGCGGTGTGGCTGAACTCCGAGCCCTGCGACTTGTGCACCGTCATGGCAAACACCGTTTCCACTTCATTGAGCCGGCTGGGCAGGACGAAACGCACACCGCCACTGCCATCGTTACGCGGGAAGGCTACGCGCAGCAGCGATACGCCCTGCTCGTCAGGCAGGCGCAGGGCGATGCCGATATCGCCGTTCATCAGCCCCAAGCCATAGTCGTTGCGGGTGACCAATACCGGACGGCCTTCGTACCAGGGCTGTTGGCTGTCGATCAGCCCGGCGTTGTGCAGCACTCGGCTCACGCGCTCGTTCAACCCTTGCACCCCCCAAGGCCCCTTGCGCACTGCGCAAAGCAGCTGGAAGTCTTCAAAGCTTTGCAGGACCTGGCTTGCCCACACCTCCCAACGAGGATCCGTGAGCGGCGTGCCGGGTTGCGGCCGCTGGCGGCCAATGGTGCGCAGGTAATGGCGATAGCCTTGTGGCCCGTCGTTGCCCAGGCCGTCGAGCAGTAGCCGGTCGAACCGGCGGTCATGCTCGCCCTGCAGTGAAAGACCATGGACATCGGCAGGTGTGTGCGTCAGCAACTCGCGCGCCTCTTGTGCCTGCTGGCGATTGACCAGGCGTGCCAGCTGGCCGATACCACTGCCTTCGCCAAAACGCCGCGAGTGACGCAGCATCACCACCTGCTGGGCCAGCGGGTTGCGCTGGGCATCGCCGGTCTTGAGGCCGCTAGCGCCCAGCGCCTGGCCACCGACCTGCTCCAGCCAGGCCTGGGTCGCCGATGAGTAACAGCCGTCCTCGGCATCCCGGCATAGATCACCGAGTACCGCCCCGGCTTCCACCGAGGCTAATTGGTCCTTGTCCCCCAGCAGCACCAAGCGTGCCTTGGGCGGCAGAGCGTCAAGCAGCACCGCCATCATTTCCAGGTCGATCATCGACGCTTCATCGATCACCAGCACATCCAGCGGCAACGGGTTGGCCGCATGGTGGCGAAAGTGCCGCGAGCCGGGGCGACTCCCCAGCAGGCGGTGAACGGTACTGACGTCGGTAGGGATCTGCGCACGAATCTCAGCGCTCACCTGCAAGCGCTCGACCTGCTGGCCAATCGATTCGGTCAGACGCGCCGCAGCCTTGCCCGTGGGCGCAGCCAGGCGAATCCGCAGGGGCCGGCCCTGCTCCACCGCAGGGGCTTGCAGCAGCGCCAGCAGGCGCACCACGGTAGTGGTCTTGCCGGTGCCTGGGCCGCCGGTGATGATGCTGAACGCGGCGCGGGTCGCCAAGGCGCAGGCCAGTTTCTGCCAGTCCACCTGGCCGGCCGGCGCGCCACCTTCGAACAGCTGGGCAAGACGCGCCGGCAGATCCGCCGGAATCGACTCATCCGCCGCCAACCGCTGGCGTAGCGCATCGTCGATCTGGCGCTCATAACTCCAGTAGCGCCGCAGATACAGGCGCAGGCCGCTGAGCACCAAAGGTCGCGAGCTCTGATCGGGCGTGTTACCGGCAGCGACCAGTGAACTGGCCGCGATGCGTTGGCGCCAGGTGTCTTGATCAAGGTTGGCCAGCAGTTGCGAGGGCAGCAGCAGCGGCCCCGTCAGGGCGTCACCTTCTGGCGGCAGGGACAAGGCGAAATCCGGTTCGGCCAGGGTTTGCGCCAGATCCAGGCAGACATGCCCGTGCCCCAGTTGATGGCTGGCCAAGGCCGCCGCCAGCAACAGCAGCGGATCGCTGCCAGGTGCCCGCTCTTCGAGAAAACCCACGAAGGCCCGGTCCAGTGCACGCAGCCAACCGCGCTCAACCCAACGGTCGAGCAGGATCAGCAGATCCTTGCTGTCCCTCAGCGGCGTCAGGGCCGCCAGTTGCTCAGCTTCCAGCGGCGTTGGCAATAGGTCGTCGAGACGTCGGCTCATGGCGCGGCTCCGGCAAACAGGTCCTGCTGTTCAGGCGCAAGGGCGCCGCGGAACAATGCGTCGAGGGATTCGATCAGCTCACGCGGCGGCTTGGCGAAATACAGGCCATGACCTGCGCGGTTGGCGCCGCGCAGGAAGATGAACAAGGCACCGCCAACATCGCGGTCGTAATCGTAATCGGGCAGGCGCGCGCGTAATTGCCGGTGCAGGGCGAGTAAATAGAGCACGTACTGCAGGTCGTAGCGGTGTTCGAGGATCGCCTGTTCCATCGCCAGCGCGTTGTAAGACTGGGTATCCGGGCCGAGCCAGTTGGACTTGTAGTCGGTCACGTAATAGCGGCCGTCCAGCTCGAACGCCAGGTCGATGAAGCCCTTGAACATGCCATTGAGCTGGGACGCCTGCGCCGCTGGCCGAGCGGCGCCAGCGTGGGTGTGACGGGTCACCAGCTGGTCAAGGCGCAGCACATCGACCTGATGGCTGGCGAACCAGAACTCCATCTCGATCTGGTACTGCCGCAACTGCGCGAGGGTCAGCTGCGCGCCTGGCGCCTGTAAAGGCAGCGGCTCGTTGAGCATGTGCCCAAGCCATTGGCTCAAGGCGGGGATCCAGCCGGTCCAGTCACGCCGATTGCAGCGCTGGCCAACCGTGCGCTCGATCAATTCGGGGTTGGCGCTGATTTCGGCAAAGCCTTCGCGCCCAGCCCACTCCAACAGCCCATGGAGGAAGGTGCCTGGGCCTGGGCCACGGGGGAAGCGATGAATGTCGCCGCTCTCGGCAGGAATTTCACGCAACTGTTGGGCATCGACTCGCTCATCATCCATCAACTGCTGGGCTTGCGAGCTGTCGGCGCCCAGGGTCTGGTCGCCGACGCGCAGGGCGCTGTAGGAGGCAATCCACCAGTTCTCTGCGGCAGACCGACGCGGCTTGCGTGCGGGCATCAATTCGCGGGCGTCGTCAGGGAGCAAATAGCGCACCTCATCCGGCGCGGGCACGCTGGCGCAGGCGATATGGGTACTGCCCGCTTGCAAGGCGTGTAGCCAGTCCGTGAGCTGCGGCGAGGCGGCCAGGGGCTGACCGCCGCCAAGCAGATAGCCCAGGGCCGAACGATGCAGCTGCGAGTGCTTCTGGTTGCCACGCTTGAGGTCGGCGACGCCGAGCCAGCAGGCATGCTGGGCGCGGGTCAGGGCGACGTAGAGCAGGCGCAGGTCTTCAGCCAGGCGCTCATCGTCGGCGCGGGCGATCTGCTGCTCATCAGGGGTCAGCGTCAGGTGGGCATTGCCCTGTTCGTCGTGCCAGGTCAGCGGCAGGCGCTGGCCATCGACTGGCTTGCTGGTGCAGATGAACGGTAGGTAGACCAACGGATATTCAAGGCCCTTGGACTTGTGGATGGTCACCACCTTGACCAGCTGTTCGTCGCTTTCCAGACGCAGGATTTGCTCTTCGCCGGCCTGACCAGCACCGGCCAGGTTCTCCGCAAGATGACGAATCAGTGCCTGCTCGCCATCCAGCTCGCCAGCGGCTTGTTGCAGCAGCTCGGCCAGGTGCAGCAGGTTGGTCAGCACCCGCTCGCCATCACTGCGGGCGATCAGCGTGCGTGGCAGTTTGAAGTCGTGCAGCAAGCGGCGCAGCATCGGCAGCACGCCCTGGCGTTGCCAGGTCTCGCGGTACAGGCGAAAACGCATGACCCAGTCTTCCCAGATCCGCTCGTCCTGGTTCAGGCGCTCAAGCTCGGCCAGCGACTGGTCGAGGGTCAGGCTCGCCAGCGCAGCCTTGAGCAAGCGCTCTGAGTCCGGCTCGGCGCAGGCCTTCAGCCAGGCCAGCAGGTCATGGGCCTCCTGGGCGGCGAACACCGAGTCCTTGTCCGACAGGTACACGCTACGCACATCGCGGGCAGCCAGCTCGCTGCGGATCAACTGCGCCTCGCGGCCATCACGCACGAGGATGGCGATGTCCGAAGGCAGGCAGGGCCGCAGCAGGCCGTCAGCGTTGCTGAAACCGGTTACGCCGCGTTGTCCGCCATTGAGCAGGGCGACGATCTGGCTGGCGCAGCTGGCGGCCAACTGTTGCCGGTACAGGGTGCTGGACACCGGCTCTTCGCTTTCCAGCCGCCAGCAGTGCAAGGCAGCGGTCGGTTGGCCCTCGATCAGCAACCGCTCGCCGCGTCCCTTGGCGTTCACTTCAATGAAAGGCAAGGGGTTGTCCTGCCCCTCGCGGAACAGGAACGCACCGCGTCCTTGCTCACGTGCCTCCGCCTGGAGGAACACGCGGTTGACCGCGCCGACCATGGCCTGGCTGGAGCGGAAGTTGGTATCCAGGCTGTGCAGCCGGCCTGCGGTGGCGCGCCGGGCAGCGAGGTAGGTGAAGATGTCGGCACCGCGGAAGGCGTAGATCGCCTGTTTGGGGTCGCCGATCATGAACAAGCCGGTTTCCGTGCGATTCTCGCTGATCCGGTAGATGCGCTCGAAGATGCCGTACTGGACCGGATCGGTGTCCTGGAATTCGTCAATCATCGCCACCGGGAACTGCTCGCGGATCAATCCGGCCAGGCGTTCGCCAGCCTCTTGCCCAAGGGCGTGCTGCAGACGCAGGAGCATGTCGTCGAAGCCCATTTCAGCGCGGCGGCGCTTTTCCACTTCGAAACGTGCAGATACCCAGTTGGCAGCATGCTCGAGCAAGCGTACATCGGGGCTAGGCAGCGCCTGTAGCTGCTGAGGCAGGCTTTGCATGGCGTGCAGCGCTGGGTGCTGCGGCGGCTCGCCAACCTTCCAGGCCTCGGCCATACCCGCCGGGGTGAGACGGGTGAAGCCCGTGCCCAGGTCCAGTTCCAGCGCCTGCTCATCAGTGGCCCAGCTGCGCAGCTTGTCAAACCAGGGCTCGAAGAAACGCGCCTGCATTTTGCGGCCATCGACCTGCTTGGCTGCCACGGCATCGCGGCAGATCTGCTGCAACTGCTCGGCCCACTCTGCCCACGGCGCCTTCAGTTGGCTAAGCTGCTCGCTGCGCTGTTGCAGGGTGGCCTCGATCAACGCCTGCGGCTCGACCTCTTCCTGCTCGGCTGTAGCACGGGCGAACAGCGGGCGGATGCGCGGCAACAACGCATCGGGGCTGATCCAGTGAGCGCGGACCCAGGCCAGGGCTTCGCCACGCATGCTGTAGCAGTAGCGGCGCCAGTAATCACGCATGACCTGGCCGAGCAGTTCGCTGTGATCGGTTTCCAGGCTTTGGGTAAACAGGCTGCCGCTGTCGAAGGCATGCTCTCGAAGCATGCGCTGGCACCAGCCGTGAATGGTCGACACCGCCGCCTCGTCCATCCACTGCACGGCCACCTCCAGGCGACTGGCACAGCGTGGCCAAAGCGCTTCGGGATAGTCGTCGCGCAGTAGCTGCAGCAGTGGATCGGCGTCGGCCAGCTCGCCACGGAAGAAGCGCGCAGCTTCTGCCAGGCGGGTGCGGATACGCTCGCGCAACTCTTTGGTGGCGGCGTCGGTGAAGGTCACTACGAGGATCTGCGGCGGCAACAGTTCGCGGCCAAAGCCCTGCTCGTCGCCATGCCCGAGGATCAGGCGCAGGTACAGCGCCGAGATAGTGAAGGTTTTACCGGTACCGGCGCTGGCTTCGATCAGTTGGCTGCCATGCAGCGGAAAGCTCAAGGCCAAAGGGCGGGCCTGGGTCATGCGGCACTCTCCGGATTGCCCAGGGTCTGCCAGGGCGCGGCGAACAGGGGGCGGTACAGGGCTTCACACCAGCCTTCGAATGTTTCATCAGCCGTAAGCGCGGCAAAGTCGCGAAACTGCCGGGCCAGGGCCAGGCTTTCGCTGCGCTCGCCAAAGCTGTTCTGGCCGTCGCCTTCGTAGGCGCGGGCAGCGGCAGCCAAGGCTTTGTCGGCATCATCCTGGGCCAGCCAAGCGAATGCGGTCTTGGCCGCCACTGGCAGCGGCGCGTTCATTGCGGCTTGGCGCGAGATCAGCAGATCGCCCAGCAGATCGGCGGCCTGTGCCTGTGGTAGCGGCTCAAGCAGCAGGGTCAGGTCACTGGCAACCAGGGCGCTGTGCAGCGGGTAGCCGGCGGCGCAGGCCGCCAGGTGCATCACCCAGGTGGGGATCAGGCGATGTCGCTTGAGGTTGTTGCGCCCTGCACTGATGGTGTTGGGCACGGTGGTGATGCTCAACAAGCTCTGGTCATCGGCCTGATAAACCCGGCCCAGCCAGCCCTGGAGGCGATCGCTACCGCGTTCGAAGTGAATCGGCAGGGCGCCCTCGACCAGGGTCGGCCAGCGCTGCAGCAGTTGCCGATGGCGTTGCAGCAGGTCCGGCAGCGGCTGAATCAGCTCGGCCTGGAGGATCTCGCCAAACCCCGCCAGTGGCAGCAGGCCACATGCCTGTAGGCGACGCGCCTGGGTGTGCAAGGCGCGTTCGGCGTTGTCTGGATCGGCCAGCGCTGCGCCCAGCAATGTCTCGCTAAGGCCGTATCGCTGTAGCGCATCGAGGACGAAAGGCTCTTCGTCCGGAGTCGGCGCTTCAAGTGCCTCGAAGAACACCTTCAAGCGTTGACTGAAGAAATGCCGAACCGGGTGGCGCAAGAAGTCCTGCAGTTGCACCAGGTTCAGTGGCTCGTCACTCACATACGGCGGCAATGGTTGATCAGCCGGAAGCGGCGAGTCGTCGGTCTGGTGCAATACCTGCCACTCATGGGCATAACTGAACAGCGGGCTGCCCTTCTGGAAATAGCGCTGGCTGAAGGGCTGCAAGGGGTGCTCCTGGGTCAGCGCGTGCAGCAGTTGCTGGCCAGGGTCGTCACGCAGCCCTTGCTTGGCTCCGGCCAGTCGCCATCCTGCTGCGAGGTGATCCCGCAACTGGCCAATCAGCACCGATGCCGGACGCTCACTGTTGTCGCGGATGCTGCGACCGACCCAGCTGACGTACAACTGGTCCCGGGCCGAGAGCAGTGCTTCGAGCAGCAGGTAGCGGTCATCCTCGCGCCGCGAACGGTCACCTGGGCGATAGTCGCTGGCCATCAGGTCGAAGTCCAGGGGTTGCTGGGCGCGCGGATAATCGCCGTCGTTCATGCCCAGCAGACAGACCACCCGGAAGGGGATCGCGCGCATGGGCATCAGGGTGCAGAAGTTCACCGAGCCCGCAAGAAAGCGCTGCGACAGCTTGCCCTGATCCAGGCCGGACAACCAGGCTTCGCGCACCACCGTCAGCGGCAAGGGGTCTTGCAGGCCGACGGTGTCGCAGGTTTGCAGCCAGGTGTCTTGCAGGTCTTGCAGCTGCACCAGAAGAAACTCGTCGTGTTCGTTTTCAGCCAGGAAGAACACCTGCAGCAAGGCGTTCAGGCGCTCGCCCCACTGCGCTGCGGTGGCGGGTTGCGACAATGCCAGGCAGGCCACATCGAGGGCATCGAGCAAGGCTACTAGCGGGCCGATCAAGGCTGCGTCCAGGCCGCCAATTTCGTCATAAGGTTCGATGCCATCACAGCCCTCGCCCACCCCAACGGCGTAGCCAAGCAGCATGCGTCGCAGGCCGAAGCGCCAACTGTTCTGCTCCAGGCCTTGCGGCAAACCAAGGGTAGCGCGCTGTTCGGCATTCAGGCCCCAGCGGATACCGGCGCCCTCGATCCAGCGGTGCAGGGTTGGCAAATCGCTTTCCTGGATGGCGAAGCGAGCACGTAGCGCAGGAACATCGAGCAGGTCGAGGACTTCACTCACCGCGAAGCGGCTTTCCGGCAACTTGAGCAAGTGCTCCAGGGCAATCAGCAGTGGGTCGCGACCGCGCTGGCCCTGGTCGGTCAGGGTGAAGGGGATATAGCGCGGATCATGGCGATCCAACTGGCCAAACACCGCGCGGATGTGGGGGGCATAGTCATCGATCGCTGGCAGCATGACGATAACGTCGCGCGGGCGCAGGGTTGGGTCGGCGCTGAAACGGGCTAGCAATTGGTCATGAAGGATTTCAACTTCACGCTGGGCACTGTGCGCGACGTGGAAGCGTATCGAGCGATCCTTGCCGGGATCGACTGGCGGCCACACGTCGCGGGTCTCGGCCAAAGGCCGCAACTCAAGGATGTCATCCTGCAGCTGGTTGAGCAGGTTGGTCGGCTGGCCCTCGCTGAACAGGTCGATACGACCGTCGCTGAACACCCCTTGGTAGCTGGCGGGGTCGTCATAGCTGTCGAGCAAGTTGATGTAGTCACGGCCCTGCTTACCCCAGGCGGCCAGCAGTGGATGGGCATGCTGGTGCAGCGAGTCGTCGTCCAATTGCAGCGGCATGCCCTGCTTGCGTTGTTGACGCTTGTACTGGTGCCGAAGCAGATCTTTGTCGGCAACGATATCGGCCCAATGGTGGCGACAGGGGTTATGCACGCATAACAGCACCTGGCTGAAACGGGCCAGGCCAGCAAGGGCTTCGAGGGCTTGCGCGGGCAAGGAAGAGATGCCGAATACGATCGCTCTGCCGGGGAGACCGCTGGGCGCTTGCGCCAGGCTGTGCATGCGCTCGATAAAGCGTTGGTGCACCCCGGCACGGCTCTGGGCCATGCCTTCCAGGCCGACATCTTCGAGTAATGCGCGCCACAACTCGGCCTGCCAGCGATTACCGGGAGCCAAAGGCTTGCGCTCGCCGCGAGCGCTGTTAAGCACATGCTCACCGCCAGCCCAGTCCTTGAGCCAGTCGGCGCGGTAGACCTGGTATTGGTCGAACAGATCGGCCAATCGCTCGGCCAGCTGATAGCGCTTGCGCAGGTCGCTGTCGTCGGTCAGAAAGCGTCGCAGCGGTTCGAAATGCGGGCGCTCGATCAACTCGGGGAGCAGGCGCATCAGCCGCCAGGTCAGCGGCGCCTTGTCGAGCAAGGACACTTCTGGGATTTCATCACGGCCCAGGACCTTGCGGTACAGCTGCCACATGAAGCTACCCGGCAATTGCACATCGATGGCAGCGGCAATGCCACAGCCACCTTGGTCGTCGTCCTGTGGGTCTTCGGCCAGGGCCAGCTTGAGCCATTGGGCGATGCCATTGCTCTGTACCAAGGCGACTTCGTTCTCCAGGGGCGCGAGCGGGTAACGACGCATCCAGCTCACAACCAGGCTACGCAGGTCATCCAGGCGGTTGCCGTGAACGATCATGAAGCCGGGGTGCAAGGGGGTATTTGCCATTGGGCACTCTCTGGAGGGCAGTCGGTCCTGGGGAGGAACCATATCATGGGGATGGGCTGCGAACTGAAACCCACACAGCCACATTTCTTTTCAGCCAGAAAGACAAAACCCCTACCTGCTCGCGCAGATAGGGGTTTTGCGAAATGAATCTTGACGATGACCTACTCTCACATGGGGAAACCCCACACTACCATCGGCGATGCATCGTTTCACTGCTGAGTTCGGGATGGGATCAGGTGGTTCCAATGCTCTATGGTCGTCAAGAAATTCTGTAGCCAGAATGTCCAGATGGACAGCCCAGCGAATTCGGATATGCGATAGTTGTGAGTACGAACTTTCGGGTCTTTCGTCTTCACCACCGCAATTCGCGCTAGCAAATTGCTTGGGTGTTATATGGTCAAGCCTCACGGGCAATTAGTATTGGTTAGCTCAACGCCTCACAGCGCTTACACACCCAACCTATCAACGTCGTAGTCTTCGACGGCCCTTTAGGGGATTCAAGATCCCAGTGAGATCTCATCTTGAGGCAAGTTTCCCGCTTAGATGCTTTCAGCGGTTATCTCTTCCGAACATAGCTACCCGGCAATGCCACTGGCGTGACAACCGGAACACCAGAGGTTCGTCCACTCCGGTCCTCTCGTACTAGGAGCAGCCCCTCTCAAATCTCAAACGTCCACGGCAGATAGGGACCGAACTGTCTCACGACGTTCTAAACCCAGCTCGCGTACCACTTTAAATGGCGAACAGCCATACCCTTGGGACCGGCTTCAGCCCCAGGATGTGATGAGCCGACATCGAGGTGCCAAACACCGCCGTCGATATGAAC